>NZ_NWQK01000001.1:0-300000 GCF_002817655.1 Candidatus Chlamydia corallus | reverse complement strand
TGGAAAAAGATGTTTTTTTTATGCAACAAGCCTTCAAAGAAGCTCGTAAGGCCTATGATGAGGATGAAGTTCCTATAGGTTGCATTATTGTAAAAGAGAATAAAATTATTGCTCGTGCGCATAATTCTGTAGAGAAGCTTAAGGATGCTACAGCTCATGCTGAAATTTTATGTATAGGGTCTGCTTCTGAGGCTTTAGATAATTGGCGTTTATCGGATACTGTGCTCTACTGTACGTTAGAACCTTGTTTGATGTGTGCGGGTGCGATTCAATTAGCTAGAATTTCTAGAGTTGTTTGGGGGGGACCAGACGTCCGTTTGGGAGCAGGAGGCAGTTGGATCAATATTTTTACTAAGAAGCATCCCTTCCATACGGTTACTTGTACTGGGAATGTATGTCGGGAGGAGGCAGAACATTTAATGAAACAATTTTTTATAGAAAAGCGTAGAGAGAAAAGTGAAAAATAAAATTATTACATTACTAGACCAGCTTTACGAGGATCAGAAATTACGACTCCAACAGTTAGGAGAGGAGATCATTCCTAATTTAACTCCCGAAGATTTATTGCAGCCTATGGATTTCCCTGAATTGGAAGGAAATCCCTTTTTTCGCTTTGAAGAGGGTGTTTTATCAGGAATCGGTGAGGTTCGTGCTGCAATTTTAGCGGTGCTTTCTGAGGAGAATTAGAATCTCAAAGAAGTAATATAGGGGTTAGGAATTTTTTCTTTTTTACAAAATAGGATGCTCAACATGATTGCAAGCATCGATCCGAGGAATAGGAAGAAGGCTCCAGAAAAAATGAGAATGCAACAGTAGAACCCTAAAATGAATACGAAGCCCCACTTTCTTGAGACTGATAGGGGAGTAGCCCCTATTGTAAAGCGCTTTTCTGGATCCAAGAAGATCTGCACAGTCAAAACACCGCAGATAAGACTTTCTGGGCCGAAGAAGGCGTGAGAGCTGTGGATTAGAGCCATGAATCCCCAGAGAACAGCTCCTGTAATTAGTACCTCGCCTGAGATTAGGACGAGAACACTGAACGCTCCTAACTTGCGGATGACGTGGTGGATAGCTTTGTAGAAAAGAAAGAAATCCAGGACATTGCGTAAAAGAAGTCTTTGAGTGATTTCAAAGCTTTGATCTTTATGTAGGCATAGAGAATCTGCTGTGACTAGAGGATAGGTGAAAAATTGCCAAAAATGATGTTTCTGGATCCCTTTAACAGAAAGGGCTAGAGCTTCAAGAAGCCCAGAAATTCCAAAAATTTTATTTATGATATAAGAAAGGAACGGGGCGATACACGAAGTAACTAGTATAACCGACGGAAGTTTTTTTAAAAGCTTAGATAGGTTAGGCAATTTGTTGTGTTTATCGGGAAAGATCACCCTCATAGAGGCTGTACCTACAGTCTGACGGTCAAGCCTCCATAGTAGAGGATGGATTGTTTTATTAGAAGACTATTGTCATAGTTTAATCAGAGGGTGAGGTCGTTAGATTCGCTTTAATTGTTAGTTCTTTTAGAGTGGAGAGCATTGAGCTAGTAGCTTGTAGAATTTGCATGGATTCCGTGGTTGTTGAGTTTGCAGCTTTTTGGTTCGCTTGTGCTCTTTGTTGTGCCGAGGAGAGTTCTTGTTGTATCATCTGACGGTTTGCTGAAATCTGTTGGTTTGAGCTTTGGTAGGATTGGATTTCATTTTGGTTAGTATATTCGTCATCAGTTCCAGCTTTTTTCTGTAGATCAGGAACTTTGAGTAAAGGGAGGTTAATGAGCTCTTTAACTCTTTGCTGCTGGACTACTGTATTATCTTCTAGTACGGCTATGATTGATTTGCTGTATTCGGTTGTGGATTCAGAGAGTTTGAGCATTACAGTAATGCAAAAGTAGAAGGCTGACTGTTTATTAATTGTGATGGAGTCACGAACTACTTTTGTAGAATCGGGAATCACTTTATTGGTTTTATTTATTGTACTGGGGAGGGGATTTATCGCCATAAGTTCCTCTATAATTAGATGTTAGCAATTAAGCTTACAATTTGGGAGAAGGTTTGGATAAGAGCTTGTCCTACCTGTAGGGATTGTTGAATAATGTTATTATTTGTGTTTAAGTTGCTGGAAATTACCTGCGCAGCATTTCCTAAACTGGAAATTTGGTTTTGGATAGCTTGTCGAGAAGCGCCTATCGCTTGGTTATCAGATTGGATATTTTGCAAATAGGTAGAGGAGGTATCGTTTAGTTTATTTTTAGGAATACTGACGTATTGGTATAAAGCTTCCTGGTTATTTAAGTAGGTTTGTGCTGAAGCATTTGCTTGAAGTTCTTGGGCAATAATCGACAGGTTGTCTTGGGCAACTAATACGGATTGATATACGTAGTAAACAGTAATAATCAGGGGATTTGAGTCTTTTGAGAATTTTGTAATGATATCGTCAGCAGTTGCTGTATTCGGTCCTTCTGTAATTGGAGTTCCAGGAACATTTATGGCTGCTTGTAGAGGTTTTTTTACGGAGAGAGGGTCTATAATCCACATATTCAACCTAACTAGTTTTTGGTTTTAAAATGTTTAAGGATGGTTTAATTAATTATCCTAGGGGTTTATTCATTTGGTTTACGGTGCTTCCTATCGAGTTTGTCGTTTTGATAAAAGAGGAATCTTGTGAGGCTAGCTGTTGTATGATGTTAATGTTTGTAGAGGCGTGTGAGAGGATAATCTGACCGTTTTGTCGTGTGGTTACGAGTTCATCTTGGATGTTAGATCTTTGAGCTGAGTAGTTTTGGTTCTGATTTTGTACTCGAGTGATCTCGTCTTCTTTTGCTCCAGCACTTACTATGGCGTACTTGATCTGATTAGTTTCTTGGTTTAATTGTTGTTGAATATTAGTATTGTCGTTTAATTGTTGTGATTGAGTCAGAACTGTTTGTTGTCGAATTTCAATTGCTTGTAAAAGAAGCTCGTAAATGCTAAAAAGCACAGCACCTATTTTAGGTGTATTTAAAGGTTCTAGGGGAGGGCGAGAACTGTTTGTAGCATTAGCTGTGGGATTAGTCCCTGTAATAGTTATAGACATAATAAAAAAATTTAACTTTTGTTTAGTTTTATTCTAACAAGAAAGAAAACGTTTATTAAAATAAATTTTTTATGATTTTTCTTTGTTGATTGTTATTAAGTATTTTGTTTTTTAGATAACTAATAAAAAGTTTTGGTGGCCCAGAGAATTTTGGGACTACTAGATTGGGGTAAGAAGAGCTTAGCATGGATCCTGATAGAGGCTTTTGCAGACTCCCTAGTTGTGTTATATAAATCTTTAGCTGGAGAGGAGAAGAAAGTGTCTGGGAATGAGTGCAATGACTATCCAGAAGTTTTCAAAGATGACGTAAGTGCTTACGTATTGGTAACTTGTGGTCAGGTATCTTCTGACGGCAAAATCCAGGTGGAGATGACTTATGAAGGAGATCCTGCTGTGATCAGCTATTTATTAACAAAAGCACGAGACTCTTTAGACGAGTCTTAAACTTATTCATTTATTGGGATGTTAAAACCGATGTACGTGCTTAGCAAACGTCTGTATCGATGGGTAAATCAGCCTATTAAGTTAGGAAATTTGATAAAGAACACGCGATCATTTTCTATAGAATGGGTTTTTATAAGTGCTCTGTTGTCGATTTTTGCGTGTTTAGGTTGCGCATCTGTTGTTAAAGTTTCCTTAATTCCCTTTCTATTAGTATTTTCTTCTTTGGCGCTGCCACTGATTTTATGTTTTCGTGGCAAGGGCTATGCTTTGCTTACGGGGATTTTTGTAACTTTTTATCTTGCTAAGTATGTTATTGGAGAACCTTTATATCAGTCCTTTTGGTTTTCTGGTTTAGGTTTATCATTTTTACTTTCTTACGGGCTTTTCCTTCAAGGGGTATGGCTTGCTCAAGAAGAAGAGGTGGCTAAGGGGAAAGAGCGGGTAAGGCTTTCGGAAGATTTGGATGAGCAACGTAATGTTTATCAAGATTTACTAGAGAAAAAGAGCCAAGAGAAGGAATTTTTGGATGCTCGTGCTCAAGGTTTAGAGAAAGAGCTTACGAAATGTCAGGAGCTTTTAAAAGAGGCCTATCAGAAACAAGAGTACTTAACTATAGATTTGAAAATTTTAGCTGATCAAAAAAACAGTTGGCTAGAAGATTACGCAGAACTTCATAATAAGTATGTTCAATTGGTTTCTAAGAACGAGGATGTTGTGTTTCCTTGGTTAGCAGAGCCTTTGGTTTATGAAAGTGATGGTTCAGCGAATTCAGATCTTTCTCTATGGGCATCTGCTTTGCAGGAAAAGGAAAAGAGTTTAGAGTGTTTACGAAATGAGATTTTAGTAGAGAAGCAACGTTGTTCTGAGTATGAAAACCGTTGTCACCAACTAACCCTCTCGTTAGAAAATTTTACTACGCTTGAAATGAGATGCGAGGAGCTTCAAGACCTTTTAAATCAGAAAGAAACAAAGATAGATCAGCTCCACCAATTGGTGCGTGAATTTGAAGAGAAGGCGGTTACTCAGGCTTCTGCGAATTCTGTCATTAGTTCAGACGAAGAAAAGCATTATAAAGGGTTATATTCTCAGCTTCAAGAGCAGTTTATAGAAAAGAGCGAGACCCTCTCCTTGGTAAGAAAAAAGCTTTTTGCTGTTCAAGAAAAGTATTTGACTTTGAAGAAAAAGGAAGAGCTTACCAAGCAAGACATGTCTTTTGATGATGTTTCCATGATCCAAAGACTCCTAGAGCGTATTGAGCTTTTCGAAGAAGAAGTTAGTCATTTAGAAGAGTTAGTATCTCGTAGCCTCTCTCTGTAATTGCTATGGTATGTTCCCATTGTGCGCTTGGTTGATTATCGCACGTACGTGCTTCCCATTGATTTTTGGGATCTATAATGCCTTCTTTTCTTCCTACATTAATCATAGGTTCTATAGTAAAGATCATTCCTGGTGCTAGAGGAATCATAGAGCGGTTTCTATAATGTGGTACATAGGGGTTTTCGTGAAACTCAATTCCAACGCCGTGTCCCACAAACTGGTCTACGACAGAAAATCCATAGAGGTCAGACCGAGCCTCTATAGCTTCGCCAATTTCACAAAGGGCAATGCCTGGTTTTAAAATAGCTATAGCATCGTTAAGACATTCTAAAGATGCTTGGCATACTTTCTTTTTAATTTCTGGAACCTCTCCGATCATCACCATACGGCTGCAGTCTCCGTAGTAGCCATCAACAATGCAGGACACATCTATGTTCATGATATCACCGTCTTTTAGTGGAATATCGTTAGGAATTCCATGGCAAATAATCTCATTTAATGAGGTACAGATTGTCTTTGGAAATGGTGGTGAGCCGTAGTGGAGTGGAGCAGCAATGGCATCATATTTCTTGTGCAGCTCTTGCGAAAACTGATCCAATTCATTTGTAGTTACGCCCTTTTGAGATGCTTTGCATAGCTCATCTAAAATACGCGCTGTAACTTGACAGGCAGTATAGATTTTTGCTTTTTGTTCTGGAGTTTTGAGTATGATGCTATATTGGGAAGCGTAATGTTGCTTTAATGCTTCCGAAGACATTTTGGGAGGTTGGGGATAATGACACTGTTTCCATTTACGTTGACTCCCACACCAACAAGGCTCGTTTCTTTTCATAAGGATCACCCAATATAAAAGCCCATATTAAACGCAATTGAGATGCCTTTCAACATAAGGTTTGCTGACATAAGTAGTAGAGCAATACCGAATAATCTTTCCAAGGCAAGGAGTCCGAAATTTCCCAAAACACGATCAAAAAAGCTCGAGCATAGCAGAGTAAATAAAGAAAACGTCCAAGCGACGATCATTGCAGTAAAAATAATTTCCCTAGAATGCACTCCCTCTTCCATGTAGCTAAGGATTGCTGTAATGACAGCAGGGCCTGTGATTACTGGAAAAGCTAAGGGAAAGAATATAGGTTCTGTTTTCGAGTTGTCGTCTTTAGTCTTTGCTGGCATCGGTGCCAGCATCATTTTCAGAGAGACGACAAAGAGGAGAAAACCGCCTATGATTTGAAAAGAGTACAGAGAAATATCCAAAAACTGGAAGAAGCTTCTTCCAAAAGTGACGAAAATAACCAGAGCTCCGAGAGCAAACAGGCATTCTCTCAGGATTATCCTTTGTTGTTTTTTTCGGGAAAAGTTTTTTAACAAGGCAACGAAGATGGGAATCGACCCAGGAGAATCGAAGAGGACATAAAATAGCAGACTAAGATTAATTAAGGTGAGCATAGCTTATTCTATAAAAATGCTTGTTGTAATCCTGAAACTAGAAGTTGGGTCCCCACAATGGTCACAAAAAGTCCTAGAACTGTTTGTGTGGCGAGGAGTACTTTGTTTCTTTTACAGAAGATTTGAAGGGAGAAGGTAGATAGGGTAATGAGCGTCCAGCTGAGAATTAGGATTTGGAAATTGATCCAGGTATTGTGATTTCCTCCTATGAGTGTACAGCAAGCTGCTAACCATGAGGGTCCAAACATCAGTGGGAGGGCTATTGGAGAAATCCACGGAGAAGATGCTTGAGGAACACTGAATTTATAAGGGATCCAGGCTTCTTCTTTTCCCAATCGCAAGACAGCTCTAGCTCCTGTTAAGGTCACAGCAATTCCCCCAACAACTTGTATAGTGCAGACTGGGGTATTCAATATTTTTAGACCCCCGAGAGAGAGTCCATAAAGAGCAAACATAGCAATGAATGCGAAGCAGCTCTCTCGTAATAAAATAAGCATCCGTTGCTTTAACGAATAGTTTGTGAGGAGATAGTGTAACGCTAAGACATTAGTTAAAGAATCGGAGGCCAACAGCAAAATACATGCTTGGGGTAACAAAAAAGAAAATTGTATCATGGGCTAGTTTTTTAACCTCATTTCCTATTATTTTCAAGGGAATCCTCTAGAGGATGCTATTCAATAGAAAGAGTTTATTGAGTATTGAGATTTGTATAAATTTTTATTTATAGGTAACATTTTTTTGAACTGGATGTGTAAAAGAGATAGTTAGTTATGTCCTCTCTTCTTGTTATAGCAAAGAATTATAGAGATCGTTTAGAGAAAACTGAGCAACTTCCGAAGAAAGTTCAGGATATCGTTTACTAATTGTTTGGAGGAGTTTGTTCACGATATCTTTATTTAAAGGAGCCTGTGACTGAGCTAGTAGAGGGAAGGTTTCCTCCCATTGGAGATACTCCTCATTGAGATTTTTAGGTATATTTCTAGTTGCTTTAGCGTAGAGTTTAAACGCATCTTCGGGATGGTTTTGTGAGAATACTATGCTCGCTTGAAGCGCTTTTTGGAAGGCTTCTAGAATTTCGGGTTGACTAGCTTTCGTTCCTTTTTTAGCAAAGACAATTAACTGAGGGCCTGTAGGAAGATCATAGGTGTCCGAGAGAAAACATTGTACAGGCATGCCTAAAGTTTTTAATTTTATTCCTTCAATATTGTAGAAGGCGCCGTAGAGGAAGTCGATTTTCTTTAATAGCATTGGCGAGATGAGATCAGAACTCACATTTTTCACTTCGGAAGGAACGACACCGTTACGACGTAGGGTCTCAAGTAGACGATTAAGATCTCTGGAGTTATTTAAGCAGAAGCCTAAGACCTTGTTATTTAGGTCTTCAAATTTATTAATAGGGTCTTCACTCCTGTAGAGAAAACCTTGTAGGGAACTGTCTATCAATCTGCCTATGATTTGTATAGGCATACCTTTTATAGAGGTCTTGACGATGCCCAGAGCATGATAAAGAGCCATATCGACTTGTTCAAAAAGGACATGGGGAACTGCAGAGCTCGAGTCTGTATTTTTTTGGAGTTGTAGATTTAAACCATGTTTTTTGAAGTATCCTTTGGCTATTCCTGCATAGAGGGGAATGTGATTAGGATTAGGAGTCCAATCGAGTAGAAGTGTTAGTGAAGTAAGATTTTTTTTATTAGAAGGAGATTTAGAATGTCCTTTCCAGGGAATAAGTATTATAGGGATTAAACAAAGTACGAATAAAGCTTTTTTAGCTACTGATTTGCGCTTATGGCTTATACGTTTTACCCGAAATAGGGAAAAAACCAATTTTTCACTTAACAAGGTGATTTGGAAGAGGGTAAGAGTGAGAAGTGTGAGCGTCGCGAGTCCCGCGAATGCCACTTCCATTTCATAATTTCTACGACTTTCGAGGATGAGGATACCGAGACCTGATTGTGAAGCTACCCATTCTCCTGCAATGGCAGCAAATCCTGCAGATCCTATGGCAATTTTTAAACCTGAGAATATATGGGGGAGGGCATGGGGAATACGGAGTTTGATAAGGAGCTGAAATTTTGTAGCTCCGCAGAGAATGAACTGTTCCATAAGTTCTTCTGGTGTGGATAGGATCCCTTGATAGATAGTCAAAGTTAAAGGAAAGAATATCGTCAGTGCTGTAGGGATGATCACAGCACTGAGTCCCCAGCCAAACCAAAGTACAATAAGTGGAGCTAGGGCAAACATGGGGGTGCACTGTAGCAGGATGAAAAAAGGTTGTAGGAGATCTTTAGCTGATTTATAAGATAGCATAATCGTTGCGAGAGTTATTGAGAGGATGATCGCAAGGAAGAATCCTCCCAAAATAGCTTTTAACGTGTGCCAAGAAGATGTTAACAAGAGTGGTAGGGAGCGAAGAGTACTTGAGGCAATGCTCGAGGGGGGAGGACATAGAAACGAAAGTGTAGGTTGATGGCGCGACGCTATCTCCCAGAGGAGTAGTAGGAAAAAAATAATAACAAAGTAGCAGGTAACTTTTTTTTTCATTTTGATGTAGTTCACGAGGAAAAAAAGCTGGATTATAGGGAAGATATAGATATGCGACAAGAAAAGGATAGCTTAGGAATAGTAGAGGTCCCTGAGGATAAGTTGTACGGGGCGCAAACTATGCGTTCTAGGAATTTTTTTTCTTGGGGACCCGAGTTAATGCCTTATGAGGTAATACGGGCTCTGGTATGGATTAAAAAATGTGCTGCTAAGGCGAATCAAGATTTAGGATTTTTGGATTCCAAACATTGCGATATGATAGTTTCTGCTGCCGATGAGATTTTAGAAGGAGGTTTTGAAGAGCATTTCCCGTTAAAAGTTTGGCAAACGGGGAGTGGCACCCAATCTAATATGAATGTGAACGAGGTTATTGCTAATCTTGCTATTCGTCATCACGGAGGACTGGTGGGTAGTAAGGATCCCATCCATCCGAATGATCATGTGAACAAATCTCAGTCTTCGAATGATGTTTTCCCTACAGCGATGCATATCGCTAGTGTAATTAGTTTAAAAAACAAGTTACTACCTGCTTTAGATCATATGATTCGGGTTTTAGACGGTAAAGCTGAAGAATTTCGTCATGATGTCAAGATAGGTCGTACGCATCTTATGGATGCGGTTCCTATGACGTTAGGTCAGGAATTTTCTGGTTATAGCAGTCAATTGCGTCATTGCTTAGAGAGTATAGCGTTTTCTTTAGCTCATTTATACGAGCTTGCGATTGGAGCTACTGCTGTAGGGACTGGGTTAAATGTTCCTGAAGGGTTCGTTCAAAAGGTAATACATTACTTAAGGGAGGAAACTGGCGAGCCATTTATTCCAGCTTCCAATTACTTTTCAGCACTTTCTTGCCACGATGCTTTGGTAGATGCCCATGGGTCATTAGCAACTTTAGCATCTGCTTTAACTAAGATAGCTACTGATTTGAGCTTTTTAGGTTCAGGACCCAGGTGTGGTTTAGGGGAGCTATTTTTCCCTGAAAATGAACCTGGATCTTCTATTATGCCTGGCAAGGTAAATCCTACGCAGTGTGAAGCTCTCCAGATGGTTTGTGCTCAAGTGTTTGGTAATAACCAAACAATCATTATTAGCGGGAGCCGAGGAAACTTTGAGCTTAATGTGATGAAGCCTGTGATAATCTATAATTTTCTGCAATCTGTGGATCTGCTTTCTGAGGGAATGAGGGCCTTCTCTGAATTCTTTGTTGTAGGATTAAAAGCGAATAAAGTTCGTTTACAAGATAATGTAAACAATTCTTTGATGTTAGTTACAGCTTTAGCTCCTATCATAGGTTATGACAAGTGTTCGAAAGCAGCACTGAAAGCTTTTCATGAAAATTTATCTTTGAAAGAGGCCTGTATATCTTTGGAATATCTTTCTGACAAGGAATTTGATCATCTGGTAGTCCCTGAGAATATGGTTGGCGACCATTAAATTTTTGAGGAACGGGAATGCTGAGCTTATTTTCTCTTCAGGACTGTTCAACGATATTGAAGATGTCTTCTCTAGGGTTTAGGTTAGGTGACGCGTTGCAGTTTTGCTTTCTAGGTTTGTTAAAGCTTGGGCAAAGAGAAGAGCACTTTTAATATTCGAGAAGATATGATCCACTCCAATAAGCTCATCTAGATGATAGCGTTTTAGGTCGGCAAGGGGAGTTTTCTTAACTCCAGCGAGCAGGAGAAGGGTCCCTTGGCGGTCACATTCTAAGAAAAATTCTTCCAATGCATGCATAGCCGAGGCATCTATTGTAGGGACTCGCGTCATACATAGAATAAAGATTTTGGGGGGCTTTTCTATATCATTAAGAAGATTTTTTAACCTATCTGCAATTCCAAAAAAGAAGGGACCATTAATTTCATAGATTTCTGTGTTTTGAGGAACTTCGGCTTTGTTTAAAAAGTCGGAATCCTTGGGTTGATTATCATCGTCGAAGTATTTGGCTGTTGAGATCACATCGGAAAGATCGCTCATCTGTTTCATAAATAAGAATGCCGCTAGCATCATACCTACTTGTACTGCTGCTGTGATCGTTGTCATTACTGTGAGGATAAACACGGTAAGGAGAACCACAATGTCTTTTTTAGGAGCTGTAAAGAGATGGAGAAAATGGTGGATTTCACTCATATTCCACGCAATCAAAATTAGGACGGCAGCGAGGCAAGTAAGAGGAATTTTGATAGTCAGTGGAGCCAGAAGAAGCAAGATAAAGCAAATAAAGATTGAGTGGAGGATTCCTGCTACGGGAGTGGTTGCTCCAGATTTGATGCTAGCAGCTGTACGTGATAGTGATCCTGTGACGGGGATTCCTGAAAATAACGATGTTCCGATGTTCGCTATACCTTGGGCTACAAGTTGACAGTTGGACTGGTGACGCCATCCTGTCATTCCATCAGCGACCACGGCGGCTAGCAAAGTCTCTAATCCCGATAAGACTGCAATAGTCAGGGCGTCTGGCATAAGTTGAAGAATTTTCGTGATACTCAACTGAGGAATTTTAGGTAGAGGAATCGCGGTTGGTAGAGATCCATAACGACTGCCAATCGTAGGAATATCAATTTTAAGTAACCAAACTAGAGTGGTCGCTGTTACAATAGCAATCATGACTCCAGGATAGCGAGGCTTGTAGTTTCGGAAATAGATCATGATCAATAGGGTAAAGAGACCCACCGCAAAGGACTTACTGTCCCAAGTCCATAAGTGATCCCAATAAGCCACCCATTTAGCAAGAAAATCTACAGGAACACTCGTTCCCATTTGTAAACCCAGGAAATCTTTAATTTGTGAAGAAAATATAATTACAGCAAGTCCTGTGGTTAATCCTGTCACAACGGGGTAGGGCATGTATTTAATGAATGTGCCTAAGCCAGTGAGTCCGAAGGCGATAAGAAAAATTCCAGCCATCAATGTGACGGTAAAAAGCGCCTCAGCTCCATATTTTGCGGATAGGCAGTATAAAATAGAAATAAAGGCACTGGTTGGCCCCGAAATCAGAACGTTACTTCCTCCGAGGGCAGAAGCAAGAAGGCCTCCGACAATAGAAGCTACTAGTCCTTGAAGGGGAGAGACTCCGACACCGATTGCTACGGCAATAGCAAAAGGAAAGGCTAGAATTCCTACAGTAATTCCTGCTAGGAAATCTTTTTTGAAGGTATTAAATGAATAGCCTTCTTTGATACTTGTGTAGAGTTTAGGGATGAAGTTCTTAAACGCCCAAGGGACTTTCACAATGCAATAACCTAAAATAGAAGCGAGTGGTTGCTATTTTTTCGATTCTTTTGAATCTTTGTCAAATGGTTCGTGCAATTTTTCAGTCTTTTTTCTTCATATCTCCTCTATCTAAGGTTCTGTTAAAGAATAATTACAAAAATTTTTCCTTCTTTACCTCTGTAAGAGTTAGGAGTAGAGTAGATGACTAGATCATTTTAGGGGTGACCATGCTGAAATTACAATTGTGTGCGCTATTTTTATTTGGGTATCTCGCGATTGTCTTCGAACATATTGTTAGAGTCAATAAATCTGCGATTGCCTTAGCTATGGGAGGATTGATGTGGTTAGTCTGTTTCTCTCATATTCCTATGGCAGATCATATGATTTTAGTTGAAGAAATTGCGGACATGTCCCAAGTGATTTTCTTCTTGTTCTCAGCAATGGCTATTGTCGAACTTATTGATGCGCACAAAGGATTTTCTGTGATCGTCAGGTGTTGTCGTATTCAGTCACGAACACTTCTTCTTTGGGTTCTTATTGGGCTTAGCTTTTTTTTATCAGCGGCCTTAGACAATCTTACATCTATCATTATCATTATCTCAATTTTAAAGCGTCTAGTAAAGTCTAGGGAAGACCGCTTGTTATTAGGAGCTATTTGTGTAATTGCAGTGAATGCTGGTGGGGCATGGACCCCCCTTGGGGATGTAACTACGACAATGTTATGGATTAATAATAAGATTACTTCCTGGGGAATTATACGTTCTTTATTTGTCCCGAGTTTGGTGTGTGTATTGGTAGCTGGTTTCTGCGGTCAATTTTTCTTTCGCAAACGAGGGAATACTTTAATTGCCAAGGAAGTAGAGTTACAATCCGCGCCTCCCAAGAGTCTCTGGATTATTTTCATTGGTTTGGGTTCACTACTCATGGTTCCTGTTTGGAAGGCGTGTTTAGGATTGCCTCCTTTTATGGGAGCTTTGTTAGGTTTAGGTCTTCTCTGGTTAACGAGTGACTGGATTCATTCTCCTCATGGTGAGGATCGTTATCATTTGCGAATTCCTCATATTCTGACTAAAATTGATATCTCTTCGATTACGTTTTTTATTGGAATTCTACTCGCTGTTAACGCATTATCTTTTGCTAATTTGCTTACAGATTTTTCTGTATGGATGGATAAGATCTTTTCTAGGAATATTGTTGCAATTGTTATAGGATTGCTTTCTAGTGTCTTAGATAACGTACCCTTAGTAGCTGCTACTATGGGGATGTATGACCTTCCTCTCGATGATACTTTGTGGAAATTGATTGCTTATGCTGCAGGAACGGGAGGGAGCATTCTGATCATTGGTTCCGCAGCTGGAGTTGCTTTTATGGGTCTCGAAAAAGTAGACTTTTTATGGTACTTCAAAAGAATTTCCTGGATTGCTTTAACCAGTTATTTAGCTGGATTGTTTTCCTATTTTGTTTTAGCAAAAATGCATTTTTTCGTTTAAGTTTCTACGGAAGAAACAACAGCGACTGTGTCTTCAGCTTTTCTATAACCTTATGTAGTTTTTTGAGATAATGTTTTTAAAAAAATGTTTTAAAGTCTTAATATACTGGCTCCTTATAACCATTCTCAGTAGAAAAAAGAGGTATGTATGAAAAAAGGAAAGTTGGGGGCCATAGTTTTTGGTCTTTTATTTACAAGCAGTGTTCTTGGTTTTTCTAAGGATTTAACTAAGGAGAACGCGCATCAAGATTTAAATATATTATCGCATTTGATCAAGGTGAAATATGCCCCGTTGCCATGGAAGCATTTGTTGTTTGGTTGGGATCTATCTCAGCAAACAAAGAATGCTGGACTGCAATTGCTCTTAGAAGAAAAACCCACTACAAATTATTGCCAGAAGGTGCTCTCTAACTATATGAGATCATTAAATGATTATCATGCAGGGATTCTTTTTTATCGTAGCGAATCTGCCTATATTCCTTACGTATTGAAGTTGAGTGACGATGGTCATGTGTTTGTGGTAGATGTACAGACCAATCAAGGTGATATTTACGTAGGGGATGAGCTTCTTGAAGTAGATGGAATGGGGATCCGTGAGGTAATCGAGGGCCTTCGATATGGACGAGGTAGTGCTACAGACTATTCTGCTGCAGTTCGTTCGTTGACATCTCGTTCCGCTGCTTTTGGAGACAATGTCCCTACGGGAATTACCATGTTAAAACTCCGCCGTAGTAGTGGTGTGATCCGTTCAACAGCAGTCCGTTGGCGTTATACTCCAGAGCATATCGGAGATTTTTCTTTAATTGCTCCTTTGATTCCTGACCACAAACCTCAATTACCTTCACAAAGTTGCGCACTCTTTCGTTCAGGGTTAAATCAATCTGTTTCTAGTAGCTCTTTATTTAGCTCTTACATGGTACCTTATTTTTGGGAAGAATTGCAGATGCAAAATAAGCAGCGTTTTGACAGCAAGCATCACATAGGTAGTCGAAATGGATTTTTACCTTCTTTTGGTTCTATTATTTGGGAACAAAACGAAGGACCCTATCGTGCGTATATTTTTAAAGCAAAAGATGCTCAGGGTAATCCGTATCGGATAGGATTCTTAAGGATTTCTTCTTATGTTTGGTCTGAATTAGAAGGAACTGACGATAATCATAAAGAGAATCCCTGGGAACTCTTTGGCGAGATTATCGATGTTTTTCAAAAAGAATCTGACGCTTTGATTATTGATCAGACCAATAATCCTGGAGGAAGTGTTTTTTATCTGTATTCCTTACTGTCTATGTTGATAAATCGTCCTTTAGAGACTCCTAAACATAGAATGATTCTTACGCAAGATGAAGTTAGCTCCGCTTTGCATTGGCAAGATTTGCTAGAAGATGTCTTTACAGATGAGCAAGCAGCTGCTGTGCTTGGAGAAACTATGGAAGGGTATTGCATGGATATGCATGCTGTAGCATCTCTCCAAAGCTTTTCTCAAAATGTTCTTGCTTGCTGGGCCGCTGGTGATATTAATCTTTCAAAGCCTATGCCTTTGCTAGGATTTGGACAGATTCAGCCTCATCCCAAACATCGGTTTACCAAACCTTTATTTATGTTGATAAACGAAGATGACTATTCTTGTGGAGATTTAGCGCCCGCTATTTTGAAGGATAATGGACGTGCGACTATAATCGGGAAAGCGACAGCAGGAGCTGGAGGTTTTGTTTTCCAGGTGAATTTCCCTAACCGTTCTGGAATCAAAAGTGTTTCTTTAACAGGATCCTTAGCTGTTAGGCCAGATGGTGAATACATTGAGAACTTAGGAGTCGCTCCTCATATTGATTTAGGATTTACCTCCAAGGATCTGCAAACAGGCAGGTTTTCTGACTACGTTGAGACAGTAAAAACTATAGTTGTAACTTCTTTGGCCGAGAGTGCTAAGAAAAGCGAAGAGGAACCTCAGCAAGAGGCGCCCGAAGTTGTGCGAATTTCAAATCCCACAACAGCTCCCACTACACAAACAAGAATCAGCTAGAATATTTTTTATCTTTATTTTAAACTAGGTGCACTTTCAAATTAAATACTTGAAAGTGCGCTTTTTATGTTTGTCTAACTGTGATTATTATGAGAAAGCTTATAGTGTGTAGCCCTAGAGGATTTTGTTCTGGAGTTGTTCGCGCTATTCAGGTTGTAGAAGTTGCTTTAGAAAAATGGGGGGCTCCTATCTATGTAAAACATGAGATTGTTCATAATCGTCATGTTGTTAACTTCTTACGAGCTAAGGGTGCTATCTTTGTTGAGGAACTTGCCGATGTTCCTGGGGGTGAGAGAGTCATTTATTCAGCTCACGGAATTTCTCCTGCAGTTAGAGCGGAAGCAAAAGCCCGTAATCTTATTGATATTGATGCTACGTGTGGTTTGGTTACTAAAGTGCATTCTGCTGTAAAGTTATACGCAGGTAAAGGATACCAAATAGTATTGATAGGCCATAAGAAGCATGTTGAGGTGATCGGTATTATTGGAGAAGCTCCCGAAAGTGTTACTGTTGTAGAGAGTGTTGCTGATGTAGAGGCTTTACCTTTTGGTCCTAATACACCTTTATTTTATATTACCCAAACAACATTGAGTTTGGATGATGTTCAGGAGATAGCGGGGGCTTTGCAAAAGCGTTATCCTTTTATAATTACCCTTCCTAGTTCTTCGATTTGTTATGCAACCACGAACCGTCAGAAAGCATTGCGTTCTATTTTGCCTCGTGTGAACCACGTCTTTGTAGTTGGGGATGTGAATAGCTCGAATTCCAATCGTCTTTGTGAAATAGCTTTGAAGAGGGGGGTTCGTGCTGATTTGATTAATAGTCCTGAAGATATTGGTAAGAAGATCTTAGATTATCCTGGAGATATAGCAATTACCGCGGGGGCCTCGACTCCTGAAGATGTGGTACAAGCTTGTATTCAAAAGCTATCAGAAATTATCTCTGGTTTAGAAATAGAAAATGATATATTTTCCGTAGAAAATGTCGTATTTCAATTGCCGAAAGAACTCCGTTATTCTTAAATCTTTAGGTTTACTTGCTCAGTTTTCTTTGAGATTGATTTATAGAGTACTTTTCTCGTTCCGAGAAGGCATCTACCTTTTTAGTTCTCTGTATTTGAAGTACCCCAAGTTGTTTTTTTATGACATTGGTAAGTATGTATATTCTCTAAGGCATTGTCCTTATGCGAAACTTAGTTGTCTCCCAGAAGCCTCTCTACTGAAGGAAGGAAATGTCTATGGTGAGACTCCGTGGTCTGTTCTTGCAAAGGTTAGCCAAGCTTTTGATATTACTTCCCGAGATGTTCTTTATGATTTGGGATGTGGCTTAGGAAAGGTATGCTTTTGGTTTTCTCATGTTGTGCGATGCCAAGTTATAGGGATTGATAATCAACCGAACTTTATTCATTTTTCTTCGAATATGCATCGTAGGCTATCTTCAGGATTAGCATTATTCCATATTGAAGATTTTAAAAATGTAACTTTATCGCGGGCTTCTTACGTCTATTTTTATGGTTCTTCGTTTTCACGACGATTATTGAACGAGACCATTCTTAAATTATCAGAAATGGCTCCAGGAAGTGTAGTAATTAGTATTTCCTTTCCTTTGGATTCTTTTTCTAAGGGAAGGGAATTCTTCTTCACTGAAAAGAGTTGTTCCGTGCGCTTCCCTTGGGGTAAGACAATAGCATATAAAAATATTCGAAAAGATTCTTAATTTTACTGATAGAGGCTGCGAACAGCATCGTGTTCTGTTTGCAGAATATTTAGAAGAAAATTATCCATACTTTTCCAGTTGTCTTTGACTTCCTCAATCGTACGGGTGACTTCATCCTGTCTCATTCTGAAGATTTCTTTTCTGTACTCAGCGACTGCTCGTACAGAACTTTCTGATAACTCGTGTACTTTAGAAGCTGCTTCAGTAAGTTGGGATAGAGAGGTGAACACTTTTCCTACTCCCTTAAAGAAGGTTTTCGCAGTCGCATCTTTGAATCTTCCAGAAATTCTTTGGACAAATCCTAAAATACTATCACCAGAAATTTCTCCGACCATAGGAGAAATGGCTCCTAAAATACCCAAGGTTGCTGTTGCTATCCCTAACCATCGGGCATACTTAGCTTGGCGTGAATAACTTTCTGCTAATTTCAGAGCTTCTCTTTCCATGAGCTCTCTTTCTTCAAGACGAGACATCGTGTCGTTGGCACGGCTTTTAAGCATTAACTTCATCAGTTCTGTGCAGATTCTTAGGACATCAAGGTTGGTCACGCGTCTTCCTGCTAGTGTGCTTAGCTGTGATTCAGAAAAAGCAAAGTCCACAATAAGATCAGGGATAATAGGAGTGTAAGACTCATGCGCAATGTTTTTAGTACTCGAAGCCTGTTGCAGCGATTCAATTTTATAGAACGTTTTCTTTTTCTTGCCTTTTTCTTGCTCTTGTTCTTGCTCGTATCCTTCTTGTTGCCCTTGATCTGGATGTTCTTCATCCTGTTCTTGGCTTTTTGTAGAGGATGCTTGCGATGTTTCGGTGTGTAAGATGCTATAGAGTGACAAGGGACTGAGAGTAGCATCAGACTTAGTTGGTGAGTGTTTCTGAGTTTCTGCTGACTTGGTATCTCGCGAAGTTGTCTCTTTAGTACTATGTTCTTTTATTGTCTCGCTAGAATAGGTCGTTACATTGAATTGTACTTGTTTTTGAGAGGAGTCTGTTCCTTTTTGATCTTGTGCTTTTGGTATTTGAACCGAAATTTTTAATGTTTGGTTAACGGAGGAGTCTCCTGCAGGAGCTTTGCATGAGGAAAACGAAAACGTATTAGAAGCTGTTTGAGTTGTTTCTTTTGTTGTTGGATTAGAAGATGCCGATTCCTGTCCTGAGGGAGCTCTATATGAAGATGAGTTAGTCTGCTGTGATTGTCCCAGTTTTAGGTCGGGCAGTGATGTAGATTTTGTTAACATTCCAGCTTTTACTAGAAACTGCTCTTCTTGTAAGGGTTTTTCCTTAGGAGGCGTGGCTTGTGCCAATGCAAATTCTGACTGTGTTAAGATCCCGAAACATAGCTCAGAAGTTGCTCGCAGCAGAGCATATTGTTCTCCTGCAGGGAGACATACTTGTATTTCCGAAGCAACACTAGTGGTTTCTTCAGTTGTGCCTTCAGTTACGAAAAAATCAAACTCCTCTTCAGAAAGAGGAGTTGATGCTGTTGAGGGAGATATAGTCATAGCATTTCTTCTGGTGTTTATCTTCGTAAGGATTGGAGGTACACTTGATCTAGTTCGCGCATGTAATTTAAGATTTTTGAAAGAGCTTCGAAAGAACTTTCCATATTATCTAAAAGTTCTTGAGAACGTTCATAGTTATCATCTCTATCAAAACTAATTAACTCAATTTTTAGTTGGATTTTAGTGAGTTTCCCTTTGAGTTTGTATATTTCTGATTGAGAAAACAGGATAGCACATCTTAAAGCTGCCATTGCGGATTCTATTGCAGGTTGGATTCCTTTGATGGCTCCTTCTATAATAGGAGAAAAACCTAAATTTTCTACTTTTAATGTGCATATGGAGAGAATTACAGGGGTTAAATAGACTACCCACTGTATTATATTTATAATTTTTCTTCGCGTGCTTTCATTTTTTATAGGTAACTGTTTTTCTAGCCAATCCCAAAACTTTAATTTTTCTAAACACTTGATAGCGAGAGAAATTAACCCTGCAAAGAAGCCTACAAAAGCAAAAATACCGCCTCCACTCAAGATGGCAACAACGCCTATCCCTATAGAAACAAAAGGAGCAAGCCATTCGACAATATCAGCAAGAGAACCCCATAACGTTGCTCGTTTTTCTTTCTCTATACTGACTTTGATATTCTCGATTCTCTTCTGATGTAGAGCATCGAGCTCTCGTTGTGTGGATTCCACGGAATCTTTGTGGCATGCATAAGAAGAAAAGTCGGAAAGAATTCCTTGCTTTGTTAGTAGATAGCTTAACGTAAACACTCCTATGCTTGGAGGAGGAATTACGGGAACAGCTCGTGCTGCTTTGGCCACTCTATTTTTACGCAATTTATCTTGTACAAAAGAATTTTTCTTTTGTTTTTGGTTGGGATCCTGATCTTGGGAGGAGGGGTCTTTACATAAATCTTTTATTTGA
Organism: Candidatus Chlamydia corallus; assembly: GCF_002817655.1. NCBI lineage: Bacteria > Pseudomonadati > Chlamydiota > Chlamydiia > Chlamydiales > Chlamydiaceae > Chlamydia > Candidatus Chlamydia corallus. The sequence continues at coordinate 280,325 of NZ_NWQK01000001.1, read as the reverse complement.
GTTTTAATTTCTGTTTTCTTTTCATGGATATGCTCTTTGGCATAATTTTCACTATGCTTTTCTCTTCGGGATGGGAAGAATTCCTTCTGTTGATTCCCATGACTTTGGGAATAGGGGGAGTCTGCGAATCCAAACGAACTTAAACGTTGTTGTGAGTAAAGCGTCTCAGGATTTTTAGAAGAGCTGTCGTCTCTAAAACTAGGGGCCTTACCTCGAGTTTTCTCTAAATCTTTCTCTGAAGATTTTGGCATAGTCAGTTCTTGTATTAAAACTTTACTTCCTTCTGTGCTATTTTTTTGAGAGAAAAGATTCCAAGGAGAAGAAGTCTGAGCCTGGGATGTGTTTTGGAGTTGGGATTCAAATGAGCTGCCAAAGCGTAATATTTTTTCTCTCGGAGTTGCGATAGTAAATGTTTTATTAGAAGTTGGCAGAGGCTCGCCTTGAGATTGTTGAGATTTTTCAGTGAAAAACTTGGGGAGGGGCTTTTGAGCTTCTTGAGGTGCTACAGTTATAGAATAGCTAAGCTTAATAGTTGAAGAGTCTTGTATGCTAGGAGCATCAGGGACATAAGGATCCTGGTTGAGAAGAACTTCACTCGCTTGAGATAGCCAAGAGGACATAGTTGAGTTTCCGCATTATTTGTGTTTTCTAATATCTATAATTTCTTCTTTCAGTTCATTATAGAGAGGCTTGTGTTGTACACGTACCCATGCCAATTCTAAAGCTTTTTCAGCTTCTTCATGTTCATTTGTAAGAGTATAGCATATGTAGGCATAGTAATGAGGATACGGATCTTTATCTCGTAGTACTGCAGTGACTCCATAGGCGTGCAAAGCTTGTGGATACTGCTGATCCATATGTAAAGAGGCGCCTAACGAAAACCAAAACTTAGAGACGAAAGGATTGAAAAAAACTAGCCAACGAAAAACATCAATACTTTTTGCATAGTCTTTATCAAGATAGGCTTGATAGCCCTCTTTATATACTTTTTCAAGATCTTCAGAGGATATCTTAAAGATCTTTTGGTAGGTATCCAAGGCTATGTTTTTATCTGGGACATGTCCTTCCAAATAGCTTTCCAAATTATCTGGAAAGGGGAAATCCTCTTTGGAAGATGCAGCGATTTTTTTTAGTAAATAATTTAAATATGACATTAGGGGCGTAGGTTGTAAACAAAGGTGTCCATAAGTTCTTTTAATAGCTTCAATACATTAGAACGCGCTTGATGACATTGGGAAATTTCTTGGAGGTGTCTTTGCATATCGGTTCTTTCCATTTGTGTAATTTTCTCCATATTCTCTTTGCGCATTTGCACATTCTCTTTTAGAAGCTTTTTCTCCTCTTCTGTCCAAGCATATTTGTCTGTATCTATTGTGACACCAATCTCTTTAGCCTTATTTAAGAGGGTTTTCATTTCCTCATCTTTACTCCAATCAATATCTTTCTTTTCATTATTGATTTTAGAGATAAGAACGGTCAGTGTATCTACATCATCGGTACGCTTTTTTACTCGCATATAGAGTTCATTAGCTTCAGCTTCAGCTTGGCCTAAGATTCTTGCCATGAGTTTCATGAACCTTAGGAAGACATTTTCTATTTTTGGAGTTTGTATAGGTTCGTTTATTAAAGAATCTGCAGATAAGGGAGACTTATTACAGGTAGCTCTGCTAAAAACAGACATTGGAGAGGGTAACTTCTTTTTGAATGTGGTTTCTTTTCCATTACTTTCTTCAACAGAGGGCCGCATTTGATCTGAGAAGATTAAAGCAGAAATACTTAGAGTTCCACTAGATTGTTCGGCAATACCATCTGAATTAAGGTTACGTTTCTTTTTTTTCTTTTTAGACAGCGGGTCTTCTTCACTGTCGTGTCTCCTATCATGCTGCTCTCTTTGTTGTCGATTCTCGTCACGTTCTTTATGTAGTTCATGAGATTTAGAGGTGACAAGGGTCTCTTCTCGTTTCTCTGCAGAGAATTGTGAAAGAGGTGATGAAGAAGTTGCTTTTTCTTGTTCTAATAGTGTTTTTTCTGGAGTACTTGCTTGTGGTCTTTGCGAACTGGAAGTCGCTAAGAATAGGGAGGTGTGGGTCTCTGTTTCGTTTGAGGATGTTTCGCTTTGTTTTCTTGAAGAATCGGCCTTTGTTGTTTGAAGAGCTTGCTTTTGCGTAGCATGAGAAGTTGAAGATTTTAAGGAACGTGGGGATAGGGCCGATTGTCTACCGCTGCTTTCTTGAGGAAGCTTTTGCTCGCTTTTGCTTTGAAGTTGTGTTGTTTGCGTAATATCTGTCGTCGTGTCGGCATTTTCAAGTTGAGCTAACAAGTCAACAATCTCGATTTCTAGGTCTATAGCTTCACGAGGTAGGAAGAGTATTTGATAACGAATTATGTTTTGTGATAACAGTTCTTGTTGGCTAGCAAGAATGATTTGTCCTAAAGCCAAGTTCACTAGGGTTTCTGTAGAAGAACTTCCTTCTAATCCTGTACAAGAGACTAGGACTTCACCTGCTATAGTTTTTAGCACACCAGAAGATGTAGAAGAAGCTGTTGAGCTATCGTCTTTTAGGGTTATGTTTGCAGAAGGGACTGCAGAAGGAACAGGAGTATTCATGATTTGTAATTTGAGTGCGTAGAAAAAAGGAAAATTAGCTAAAACATCATTTTCCTGCAAGTTTGATTGTAAGAGGTTTAGAGGGAAAGTAAAAATAGAAGGGAAATCTTAGGATTTTTGTTTGCAAAAAACAAGCTAGCTATAGAGAATAAACAAGTCAGTTTCATATATTTTGACAAAGATGCTCTGCCCAGGTGGTGAAATTGGTAGACACGCTGGATTTAGGATCCAGTGCTTTCGGGCATGTAGGTTCAAGTCCTATCCTGGGCATCTCCTTTTTTAAATTCCCATAAAATTTGCTATTCATAGTAAAATGAAATCTAATGGTTAGATTTTTTAGAGATCTTTATTATGAAGAAAATCATAACACTATCCGTTATATTTTTCGCAACGTATTGTCCACAGGAACTTAGTGCTTTAACTGTAGTGGCTGTGCCCCTATTAGAATCTGAAGGGAAGGTTCAAGTCCACCCTGTAGTTGGTCTTCAATTTCAAGAAGAAGAGGGGTCTGTACCTTATAGTTTTTATTACCCTTATGACTATGGTTACTACTATCCAGAGACTTATGGCTATACTAAAAACACGGGTCAAGAAAATCGTGGATGCTACACCCGATTTGAAGATGGCACGATTTTCTATGAATGCGATTAGAGATTTCTTGGGTGGTGGGAAAGGAACTTCTCTATTAGAGAGTCTGCGGCTACGTGAGTATACACTTCTGTAGAAGCGATGCGAGCATGACCTAACATTTCTTGAATGACTCGTAGGTCTGCCTTATTGTCTAATAGGTGTGTAGCGAAGGCATGTCGTAATGAGTGAGGGGACGTGGATTTTGAGGTAACTTGCTTTGCATAGTTATGGATGCGGCGCCATACGCAAGAGCGTTCCAGCTTGTGTCCCCGGATAGATAAGAAAAGGTGGTCTTCTTTAGGATTTTTTTTCTGGTATTGGTCTCGGAAAGGACAAAGATACGCATCGATAGCTTCTCTTGCTCTAGAACCGAGAGGAACAAGTCGAGTTTTAGAACCTTTTCCTGTGATGCGGATGCAATCATCAGAGACGTGGCCCAAACGTAGGTCGCAAAGTTCGGAAACTCGGATACCAGTTGAATATAGTGTATGGAGAATGGCTGTATCTCGGAAAGCAAGTTGTGGAAGATTTTTTTCAAGTTGTTGAGGAACAGCAAGTAGAGCGTCAACTTCTTGAGGAGTGAGTACTGAAGGAAGGCGTTTCCATATTTTTGGTTGCTCTATTATTGGGGGATGGGCAAGAAGTTGCTGATCTTTTAAGAAGAGAAAAAATACTTTTAAAGCAATGAGCCTGCGCGCTAAAGTAGTCTCCGCTTCTTTACGTCTATAGAGCTCTTCTGCAAAGATATAAACGCTGTTTTGTGAAATATCTTGCGGAGAGTTTATGCCATTTATTGAGAGGAAGGAAGTGATATCTTGGCGATAAGCCTCTATAGATTTTTGGCAAAGACCACGATCTACAGATAGGAACAATGAAAATTGTTCTAAAATTATTTTTTGAAACTGGGTCAAGGGCATAAAGCGTAGTACTCGCTAACGAATTTAACTTTAGTATAGAGAGCTGAGCAATTTTCAAGCTACAGAGAGAAAAAGAATGCAAAGAAAAAGATTTTTAGATTGTGATTCAACAAAGATACTTCAAGAGCTTGCTTTAAATCCCCTAGATCTTACAGCTCCTGGAGCTCTCTCTGAAGAGAGAATCAAGAAGTTTTCTTTGCTAGGAGGGGGATTTACTTTTAGCTTTGCTACAGAACGTTTGGATGAGGCTGTGCTTGCTGCACTGACCTCGTTAGCCGAAGAAAGAGGATTACACGATTCTATGTTAGCAATGCAGCAGGGCCAAGTTGTAAACTATATTGAAGGGTTCCCAAGTGAGATGCGACCTGCATTACATACTGCAACGCGGGCATGGGTAACAGAGAGCTCTTTTACAGGACAGGCTCAAGATATCGCAGTAAGGTCTCGCGTCGAGGCGCAACGTCTTGAGGATTTCTTAACCGAGGTCAGAAGTCAGTTTACTACCATAGTGCAGATAGGAATCGGTGGGTCTGAGCTAGGTCCCAAAGCACTCTATCGGGCACTCCGTGCGTATTGCCCTACGGATAAGCACGTACATTTTATCTCTAACATTGATCCTGACAATGGTGCCGAAATTTTAAATACCATAGATTGTGCTAAGACTTTAGTAGTTACAGTATCAAAGTCAGGAACTACAGTAGAGACAGCAGTGAATGAGGCCTTTTTTGCAGATTATTTTGTGAAGAAAGGCCTCTCATTTAAAGATCATTTTATAGCAGTCACTTGTGAAGGCAGTCCTATGGATGATCCTGGTAAGTATCTTGAGGTATTTCATCTTTGGGAAAGCATTGGAGGAAGATTTTCCTCCACTTCTATGGTTGGTGGTGTCGTTTTAGGCTTTGCTTACGGTTTTGAGGTTTTCTTGGAATTGCTCCAAGGAGCTTCAGCTATGGATCAAGTGGCTTTGCAGCCTAATGCCAGAGAGAATCTTCCTATGCTTTCGGCTTTGATTAGCATTTGGAATCGGAATTTCTTAGGTTGCTCAACAGAGGCTGTCATTCCTTATTCTTCAGGTTTAGAGTTTTTCCCAGCTCATTTGCAGCAGTGTTGTATGGAATCTAATGGGAAAAGCATCACACAAGCTGGTAAAAGAGCGGGATTTTCTACCAGCCCTGTGATTTGGGGCGAGCCAGGAACGAATGGACAGCATTCCTTTTTCCAGTGTCTCCATCAGGGTACGGACATTATTCCCGTAGAGTTTATAGGCTTTGAAAAAAGCCAGCGGGGTGAAGACATCTCGTTTCACGGAACCAGTTCGTCGCAAAAGCTCTTTGCCAATATGATTGCTCAAGCGATTGCCTTAGCATCTGGCTGTGAAAATACTAATTTAAATAAAAATTTTGATGGAAACCGCCCCTCTTCAGTTTTGGTTTCTAGTCAGTTGAATCCTTATTCTCTTGGAGAATTGCTTTCCTATTATGAGAATAAAATCGTCTTTCAAGGTTTCTGTTGGGGTATTAACTCTTTCGATCAGGAAGGAGTCTCTTTGGGCAAGGCATTGGCAAACCGTGTCCTCGAGTTAATCGAGGGTGCTGATGCTTCCAATTTTCCTGAGGCTGCGGCTTTATTAACGCTTTTCAACATCAAGTTTGTGTAAAAATTTCACTACCCCTCCTCCTAAACTAAGATTTTTCCTGAGGCGTTTTATTTTGTCTCTGTGGTATAATCTTTCCTTCGGATTCGGAAAATTTGTGGGGATAGGATGTTTTTCATTGCAGTACGTTCTCGTGGATTTTTAGACATTCATGGTATTTTACCGACTCGTAGGGGTAAGCAAGTAGTTAAATCTACTGCTGGTGCCTGGATAGGGTCGCGAGGTGCCATATTCTACAGCCTAGTTTCATAACTGTTTAAATAAAATATTTTCACTTTAATGCAGGCTCATTTAGTTCCATGTCTTCTTCTCCTTTAGAATCTGTGGTTGATCAGGGCAAGCTTTCATCATCCTTAGGATCGGGTTTAATAAAGACTGGCGTTTTTTTTTCTAAAATCGCCGCGATAATTTTTGCGCTTATGACAATTTTAGGAACCATCCTTTTAGCATGTACTGCTTTAGGAGGTTCTTCTGGTTTAATTTTTACTGTTCTAGGTCTTATTTCGATAGCTATAGGCCTTTCTGGTTTGGCAGTTCTTATGATACGGTTTATTTTCTCTATGATAAGAAAAGTAGATACGATAGGTCATGACGTTGTTGTCAAACAAGAACAGGATTTGTTACGTATTAGAGAATTAGAGGCTGAAAATAGTGCTTTCGAAGATAGATGCGCGCATTTATTTGAAGAGAACAGGAAGCTTGTGGATCCAAGTTATTTACACGGAATACATGCAAAATACGTTTCGGATCTAGAAACAGAGAATACGGAGCTGAAGAATAAAAACTCTCAACTTAAACAGGAATTCCAAGAGACGAAAGAAACTTGTACTAACCAAGTCTCTAGGTTGAAAGATTTAGAGGTGGAGAATGCAGGTCTGCAAGATCAGAATGCTTTGCTTGAACAAAGTCTTCAAGCTTTCATATCTGAGAATCTCCTTCTCAAAGACGAGAATGCAAGCTTATCTAAAGATTTTCGGGCATATAAGGAAAAATTCTCTCTTGTGACATTAGAAGCTTGGAAAGAAGATGTTCAATATATCATGAATCAGAACCTCTTTCTAAAGCCGCAATACAAGGAAAAGATCAGTTCTCTTTCTTTAGAGATTCAACGGCAGTTTTTATACCCCAAGGAATTTCGGTTTTTAGTAGACCGTATTGCTCCGCGGTCTCGTTTTTTCCAGCACCCAAAATATGAATACAATAGTAGAAATGAAGATCAGAAAGGTAGAGAAACAGCCGTACACTCTCGTTTGAAAACAGAGTTCTTAAGTGCTGTTTTAGGAGTATGTATTTACGAAGAAGTGGAGAACATTTGTACAAGAGCAGCAGCGCTTGCACAGACTGTGCCATCTCAAGAAGAAGTCTATGACATATTAGTCGAGGAGTTTCCAAATCTTCTTACGGCTGAGGGTTTATGGAAAGAATGGTGCTACTTTAGCTATCCTTATCTTCATCAATACCTTTCTATAAATTACTGTAAGAAATTATTCGTTCAACTTTTCAAGCAAGTGCACGTAGATCTTTTTATAGATGGATCAAAATGTGATCAAGATTTAGTTCGTCTTTTCTCTTACTATAGTGATCATATTCCAGCAGCCTTGGCTTCGTTTAGTTTACCACCACCTGAGAGAGGAGGTTCTGTTTTTGCATTTCTGTCGCGACAAGAAATCCTTCTCTGGAGTGATTTCGAGATAATGACTCAAAGATATCTTAGAGATACCTTTACGAGAAGCACAGAATGGACGGGGTCTATTGAAACAATGCTTTCTTATAATGAGAGCTGTATCGAGATGGCTGAAACACAAAGACAGGCTGCTTTAGAAAGTGAACAGAGGCGTTTGGCAGAGGGGGTGCCGTCTATAGAAGAAGAGGTCTCTACTATGGAGCCTCCAGATCCAGATTCGGAAGCTACTTGGGTATGGCGTCCACCCTCTCCTTTTGAAAGGAAGAGGCCCTAAAGTTCCTGAGATCTTTAGAATCTTCACGACAGGAACTTTTCTAAGGTATAGAGTTAAATTAGTGTGAGAATTTTGTAGAATCTTTTGAGCATTTACTTTGGTTTTAAGATGCTTAGAAAGATGTTGGTGTATAGAAAGACAAAAGTTTAGGGCTTTATGAGTTTTAGTTAGGGACGGACTTTTTTTTCAATTTCTTGTTTTGTTTCTACTTAAAGACTATAGTGATTTTTTTTAAAGGGGGTGCTTATGGCATTCAAAGAGATCATTCGAGTTGCCGTCACAGGAGGTACGGGGCAGATTGCTTATAGTTTTTTATTTGCATTAGCCCACGGGGATGTTTTTGGAACAGATCGCGGTATAGATTTACGGATCTATGATTTGCCAGGTACAGAAAGAGCTCTCTCTGGAGTGCGTATGGAGCTCGATGATGGTGCGTATCCTCTCTTACATCATCTCCGAGTCTCTACATCATTAAGCGATGCTTTTGACAGCATTGACGCAGCTTTTCTTATAGGTGCCGTACCTCGTGGGCCTGGTATGGAGCGAGGAGACCTTTTAAAGCAAAATGGCAAGATCTTTTCTTTACAGGGAGCAGCTTTAAATACAGCAGCAAAAAGAGAAGCTAAGGTTTTTGTTGTGGGGAATCCTGTCAATACGAATTGTTGGATTGCTATGAAAAATGCACCGAGATTACATCGGAAAAATTTCCACGCCATGTTACGCCTAGATCAGAATCGTATGCGTAGCATGCTTGCTCATCGTGCTGGAGTTCCTATAGAGGAGGTCTCACGTATTGTTGTCTGGGGAAATCACTCAGTAAAGCAGGTCCCTGACTTCACACAAGCACGTATTTCTGGAAAGTCTGCTGCAGAGTTTATTGGGGATCGAGATTGGTTAGAAAATATTTTAGTACACTCCGTACAGAATCGTGGGAGTGCTGTGATCGAAGCTAGAGGGAAGTCTTCGGCAGCATCGGCATCTCGAGCACTTGCAGAGGCTGCCCGATCTATTTTTTGTCCTAAAAGTGAAGAGTGGTTTTCTTCTGGAGTTTGTTCGGATCATAATCCTTATGGGATTCCTGAAGACTTGATTTTTGGTTTCCCATGTCGTATGTTGCCTTCTGGTGATTATGAAATCATTCCTGGATTGCCTTGGGAGCCGTTTATCAGAAATAAGATTCAAATATCCTTAGATGAAATTGCTCAGGAAAAAGCTAGCGTGTCTTTGTTATAAGCACAATGTTGTAGGGAGTAAGTATGACACAATCATTCGACGAATTAAGTCAAAATGCATTTAAAAACATTTTTAATAAGCAAAGATTCTGCTTTATTTTCTGCAGTTTATGTTGTTTTGGTTTTATTTTTGCGTTATTTTTAAAGCTCTGTTCTCAGCTAATACCTCATATTTCTTTGTCTACCCTAGCTTTAGGGGCTTTTTTTTGTGCTTTCAGCGTGATTTGCGCTTCGGCAATTATTGTGCAATTTTTATTAAACAAAGAGTCACAGGGAGAAACAAGTAAACTCTCTTTTGCTGTTAAGAAAACATGGTCATCCTTATGGCTGTCTCTCCTTGTATCGATGCCTTTCTTCATCGCTATGGTTGCTGTGGTCACTGTAATTATGCTCTCTTCTTTTTTAGGGTCTCTTCCTTGGGTGGGTAAGCTATTCCATACACTGCTGATTTTCATTCCCTATCTATCAGCAACATCGTTGATTTTACTTTTCTTAGGTGCTTTTGCTTGTTTGTTTTTTTGCATTCCTGCCCTCCATAATCAAGAGGCAATTGACTATATGAAGTTATTAGAGTGCTTTCGTGGGAATGTCCTTCGCCAGTTTGTAGGCGTGGTCATCGCTTTGGTTCCTTTAGGTCTATCGGGCTGGTTAGCTTTAGATTCTTTTTATTTGATGACACATCTTGTTGCAATTGCAGATATACATACCTGGTCGTTTCTAGCTCAGATTTTTGTGCTTATTGTTCCTATTGCTTTGATTTTAACTCCTGCTGTTGCTTTCTTCTTTAATTTTTCCTTTGCCTTTTATCTTGCAAAGCAGGAAGAAGAGAGAGCTCTTGTTAAAGAGTAAATAGAAATTCTTTAGCAATATAAGCTGTAGAATTGCGTAGGACTGCCTGAGCGAGCATGTCTCCTGTGATGCCGTGATATAGCAGTCCTTTCGATCCTAATCCCCCTAAGAACCAGAGTTTTTCTTTAATCTTACAAATGACAGGAAGACGTGACTTGCTAGATGAACGCATACCAGCATAGCAGTGTAAAACTTCAGCATCTTTAAGTCCTGGAAATAGGGAAAGCACAGGAGGCATAATTTCCTGATAGGCAATGGCTGGGTCTGGAGTTTCTTCGGGTTGGTTGTGTTCGAAAGTAGCCCCCAAAATGCAGGTATTCTTCTGTGTATTAGCGATCATATATTTATGAGCGTTAATACTGAATAAAGGGATAGCAAGATCTTTGGGCCAACTAATCTCCAGCAGTTGTCCTTTTACTTTACTTACTGGCATGTCTTTAAGTTCAGGAAGTATTGAGGCATTGGCTCCTGGAGTCACTATGATACGATCATAGAACTCCTCGATATCGGCAAGGGTCTCTATTAGCTCATCATAGAACTGAGTGCCTAGTTTAATACAGGCGTTAGACAATCCTCGAATATAGAGATCGTTATTTATAGTAACCCCATTTTTTATGAATAGAGCCCCTAGATTTGGAGGGATGACCATACTGGGGACTGAGATTTCACAACGAGCCTTCTCCCACCATTCGACTTCTTTAGGGAATTCTTCAACACGCTTCATAAATAGCTGTGCTTGATCCTCATCAACGGCAGGTCTTATGATCCCTTGAGAAATAACAATGGGTAAATTCAGAGCTTTGCTAGCTTCCGTGATTAACCCGTGGGTAGCGTTGATTCCTTGATCTGCTAGGGGAGGTTTGATTGCCTTTTTTCCTGTGAAAGGGTGAAGTAGCCCCGAAGACATTCCAGAGGCCCCTTCTCCTATGGGAACAGGATCGAAAAGATCGATAGTTGCTGTACCTTGGGTGTGCAGAAGAAGGTGCCAGGTTACAGAGAGCCCTGCATATCCTGCCCCTAAAACGGCTATACGCATAAATTGTACCTTAAATCAAGTATCGTTACATAGATCTTGTCTTGAGAATAAGAGAATAGGATATAAAAGAACAGAGAGGAATCTCTTGAGTTGCGAGATAGAGAAGAAGATGAAAACCTTATCATTCGGGTTAAATTTTTTATATAATAGAGAGGTGAATTAAGAAAACCCCACGGCATAAGCCGTGGGGAGAAAATTAAAGTTTAATTCTTCCCGTGGAGAATAAGAAGATAGCTGTTAAGGCAAGAAGACCGATTAAAGTCATTTCCAAGATTTCTTTTTTAGCAAAGAATGTCTTGGCATTTTTTTTCTTTTTCCCTGCATCTATATAGAAGGGGATGCCAAGAGCTAGAAGAACTAGTGCCATGAAGAGATATTTTAGACCTCCTGCATAGATAAGCCATAGAGAATAAATGACTCCAAGGATACCTGTTACCCTGGCCAAAGAGGCTTTAATAGACGCTTTTTTAGGATATGTTTTACTTTTACTAAGTTTAAAGAGAAAGGCGGCACTTGCTAGATAGGCAGGGAGAACCATAACTCCCGTGATACTAAGCATCGTATTCCAAGCATTCGAAGAGAAGTAAACAAGGAGCATGGCTAGCTGCATCACAGAGCTAGTAATGTATAGTGAGACGCTTGGAGATTTCTCTTTATTTTCTATAGTGAAGATCTCAGGGAACGTGCCGTTTTTAGCTGCTGAGAAAGGGATTTCTGCAACGATCATGGTCCATGACAACCAACTAGATAAAACAGCAACGATTAGCCCGACGTTCATGAGCACTTCTCCCCATTTTCCTACAAGGATGTCAAGGACTCCAGCTGTAGAGGGGTTGGGGATTTTTTCTAGTTGATGTTGGAAGAGTGATCCGAAAGGAAGTAAAGAAAGTAGGATGTAGATTGTAAGGCAACCTAAGAATCCCAAGACTGTGGCTTTCCCTACAGATAAAGGGTTTTTCGCTCGTCCCGACATAACGACCGCACCTTCGATTCCTATGAATGCCCATAGGGTGACTAACATGGTCCCTTTAAGTTGCGAGCTTACTGATCCTAAGGTAGGTTGGGCTTTTGTTACTGTGTGTCCCCAAAAATCTGTTTTAAAGACGGAGAGCTTGAAGAAGAATGCAGTAAGGATAATGAAAACGATTAAGGGGATGATTTTAAATATAGTTCCGATAACGTTGATTACTGAAGCTTGACGGATCCCTTTAAGGACTATGAAGTTGAACACCCAAATAAGAATAGAACCTCCTAAAATTGCAGGTAGGGTATTTCCTCCTTGGAAATAGGGGGGAAAGAAGTAGTTTAGAGCATCCATCGTAATTACGGCATATCCCACATTACCAAAGATTTGGCATAACCAATATCCCCAGCCGATAGTGAATCCTATATAGGGCCCAAAACCCTCTCTACTGTACATATAGATTCCTTCCGTAAGGTCTGGGCGTATTGTAGATAGGATCCTGAAGGTATTTGCAATAAAGAACATACCAAAGCCAGTAAGTATCCAAGATAGGATAACGGCACCAGCTCCTGCAGTTGCTGCCATGTTTTGGGGGAGGCTAAAAATCCCTCCCCCAATCATGGAGCTGACTACCATACCCGCAAGGGCTATGGTCCCTAAATTTTTTGCGGATTTAGTCCTTGAGGTCATTAAAGTCTCCTTAGTTTACCTTTACTGGTTCAGCATTTTCGAAGTTTAGGAATCCTAAGGCAGTTAAGCAGAAACCGAATTTTTGTTTGATGTTGATGTAGTTATGGAAGTATTGGAATTCGCTATGTTTTGCTACAGAACGTAGGTCCAGTTCATGTTGTAGAGATTTTTTCAACCACATTTTGGCATGAGTTTCCGCAATCTCGTCATTTATCCATGTAGGAAAGAATTCAACGTATTCTGCTGCCCATCCGCCGATAAGCTCACCGTTTTTATCTTTACCCCAGCATATGCCGATTCCTGTAGCAATCGCGTGGTTTTCTGTACCAAGAGCAGCGCCACGACCAGCCATGATAACTTCAAGAACAGCCCCGTGTTTGAAAGATTTCACACATGTATCTACAGGCACAATATTCCCAAAGAGCTCCTTAGGAAGTACTGATGTATAAGGAACGATATTAAAATTTTCGATTTTTGCTTGTAGAAGAGCAGAATCGTAACAAAAAGTTTCAAATGGTTGAGGGGGCATGCCGTCATCAGATTCACCAACGCCTCCTGTATGGAATGCTAACGTGGGATAACGAGTTCCGTAAGCCATAAGTTACTCCTAAATAATATTGGTAGTAGTGTTGTTATAAGGAAAGATTTGCACGCAGACCATACACTTGAGAGGTTCTCCTCTCTGGGCGTAACGCTGGGTGGATATAGATTTGAAAATCTGGAGTTAGAGATATATAGGGCCCAAAGCTAATAGTGGCAAAAGCTTCCATCACAGACTCGTAGCGTTGAAGTTTATTTAAATTAGAAATGGCTTTAGGATTTACTTTATTTGTAGCGAATCCTACACCCAAAAGATCTTGCGAGCGTCGGTTGAAAGGATTTTCAGCGACAAGACCTAAAACATACGAACGATTTATCGAGAACGCCGTTCCCGTAGCTCCATTGATTCTTCCGAATAGATAGAGTTTCTTATGAATATGTTGTGCGGCGTTTAGGGACCATCCCGTGACTTGAGAATTTTGCTCAGGAACTTTGCGCGTACTGTAGAGCAAAACAGAGTAGTGCCCACTTCCACAAGAGGGCTTCGGAGACCAAGAGGCATAGCCGTAAAAGTTGTATTTATTTTTTGTCAGATTATAAATAGAAAAGTTGGTTCCATCAATATTATAGGCATCTTGAAAGCCTACTTGAATATTAATTTCAGAATTTGGAGTCAACTGCAGGTAAGCGCCCGCACTTCCCAAAGAGTAGGTGGCACTAGCGTTTTGCGATAAAGCGTAGCTAATAAACCCAGAGTATTGGTCATTGTCGTATAGTGTGCCGTCTATAGCGTAGAGGCTGTATTGTCCTATAGCTAGGGTCAAGAAGTTTCCAGGGAAAGTTTGAGAGAATGTAAGTTGTGCTAGGTTATTTTCTCTATTAAAGTAATCATTGATACCGCCAGCGAGCCCCACGGCTTGGTTGGCGTCAGCACCGTTAGTTTGCCAATAACGGATCAATGTATAGCTAAAGTCTAAAGTTCCTTGACCTGCTGTTGGAGAGTTATAAAGAGTCCACGCGATGCTAGGACTGAAGTAAAACTGCCATGAGGGGATCTCTTGGGGTTGCGTCTGTCCAAGGGCTTGCCGAGGATAAAACCATTGCGGAAGAATACTGAAGTCCAAGGATATCTGAGCATTTGTAGCTTTTTCTATAGATGTAAATAGGTTGGATACGGAAATGCCATCTTTCCAAGGATGAGAACAAAAAATATTGGTAATAGGAGAGAGAAGGCTTTTGTGATGAGGAGTTTCAGGAGAGATCGTTTCGTTTGTAGGCTCCCAGTGTTTTTTTTGAATTCTTGTTTTATAACGATGGTAGGGGTCGGTCTTTTCTTTAGGAATTTCAGCATAGGAGGAAATTCCAAGCGCGCAGAGTCCAGAAAGTAAAAGAAAACGAAAGGATATCATGAATTCCCCGTAGAAGAAGGCAATATGTTTTTTTTTGACTCTAAAAAAAAGAATTGTTTTTATGTAGCAAAAATTTTCCTCAGTTAGAATCTGTAATATCGAATAGATCTTCGCAATCGCTAAGAATCAGCCTGAGTTGCTTGTTTTTATTGAGGGGTAAGGAGAAAGAACCCGAAAAGCAAGGATTGAGGGTAGCTGTGTTTGAGAAGGATTACTCGTGCATTTGGTGGCGGAGAAGAAGAGCAGCAGCTTCGTTGCTGAGTAATTTTCTAGAGTAGTTATATTGTACTTGTGCAATGTTATCAAAGTAGATAGGAGGTAGAAATTCTTGAGCTTTATAAGTGATTCCGAAATAGGCAATTCCGTATTTTTGGCACAAATCACCTATGCGCAGAATATTTTCTTTCTGGTTATCAATATAGATAATCTTAGTTGGTAGTGGGTTACATGTTTCTAAGAAGAAATCGAGTCCTGGTCCTTTGCGGTATTCTCCAGTAAAAAGAATTCCTGATGTGTAGAGAAGATTCTTGGGTAGCGGAGCTTGAGGTTGCGGAGCTGTAGTTTCTAGGCTGACGTTGAGAATATTCAGTTGTTTTAGCGTAAGATCTTTAGCTTTTTTAGGACGTTCTGTGTAGACAAAGGTTGCCTTTCCTTGCTTTTGGACTTTCTCAATGAGTAGAAAAATTGCAGATTCTATGGGCTGTACTGTTCCCATTTCTTGGACTTTAAGCCAAAAAGGGACAACAGCTTCCCAGGCTTCTTGTTCTGAAACGTCTTGTTTCTGCAAGCCTTCGATAGCTTTGTTTTTCCATATAGAATGAGATAGCGCCTCTCCTCCTTGAAGAATCGTATCATCGAGGTCGAAGATCAGCCAGAAGTTTTCTTCGTCATAGAGGATATCCCCAGCGACTTCATGAATAGATTTTACCTCGGCATAACGACAAGAGGCATAAAATGAAGAGCAAAAAAATAAGAGAGTGAAAAACAACCAGGTTTTCATAACTTACCTTAAAATCTTTTGAATTAGGATAGAGTAAGACAAGTATTTTTTATACTTTTGCTATGAAGTTTTTTACGTAGTTTCGGAAAGAATCACAAATTTCTGGGGTTAAGATCTCAGGGAACCAAAGAGTGAATTGTAGCAGAGCTTGCTCTATGAACATCTCATAGCCATGGATAACGAATGAACCATTTTTTTCAGCGAGTTTAAGGAAGGGAGAGGGATAAGGTTTGGTATTGATATCCATAACGATAGGAGGGAATATCCATGGGAAAGTCGCTTCAGGTGGGAGACAGTTGATGACGATGTCTATCGTTTTGAAGTTTGCTAAGGAGTCTAGTGTGTGGGCTTGCCCTTTACAAAAAGTAGCCAAAGTTTCTGCTGAAGAAAGAGTTCTATTGAAGATATGGATATCAGAACCTTGCATACCTAGTATGGAAGCGATTGCCTTGGCAGCACCTCCAGCACCCACAACAGCAATTTGTTTTTTGTCGACTGTGATATTCTTTCGTTTTAAGAGTCGGGCCACCCCTTCTCCGTCTGTGTTGTAACCTATAATTCTCTGGTTCTGGAACACAAGAGTATTTATAGATTCACAAAGTTTTGCGGAGTTATCGAGATCATCGACATGGTGGAAGATAGAGGTTTTTAGTGGCATGGTGACGCTAAGTCCTGAGAAAGGAAGATCTCGGATCGCAGAGAAAAAGGCATCGATTTCGCCTATAGTAACAGGGAGTTTGATATATGTCGCATTGAGAGAAAGTTTAGAAAATAAGAAATTATGAGTGACATCACTGATGCTACGACTTACTGGATCTCCGATGAGTCCGTAAATGTTTAATTTTTCAGATAGTTTCGAGTAATTATAGGAGAGCAGTTCTTCAAGTTTAGGTTGTCCAGGGGCTGCTTTAGGAGCATCGATTCCAGCAGCGTAATTCATTGCATTGCGAATAAGAGGAGAAAGCACTCTAGAGGGTAGCCCATGGGGGCCCGTACAAAGCACTGTAGATTTCTTCGAAAACAGACGTGCCTTTTTTATGTAATTCAGAGCTTCGCTAGAGTTCACTGGAGACATTACAATTTTGTATATCTCGGCGGGATTTAAGAGCATCTCATTATAGATTGTATCGAGGTCTTCGTTTTTGTCTGTATGGTAGGAAAGGATGAGCTTCACTTTAGGATTGCTCGTGCGGATTGTTTGAAGGGCAGCCTTAGGGAGACTCAGATCGACATCTATCCACTTAGGAGAAAATCTTGCAAGGGAATATATTTTTTGGATCCACAGGGCTGTTGACATCTCTTTGTGTTTTCTAAAGGTTAGGATGGGATCTTTTGCTGTGGCAATGAGGATATTCAGTTCACGATCATGAAGCTCCTCCATGAGATCTAGTCGTAGCTCTATAATATCTACAAGATGTAGAGAATTTAGAATTTGCTTTTTTGCCTCAGCAAACGAGGGACCGCTAATTGTTGCGCACAGCATGACACTCGCTCCATAGTACATCATAGAGAATCTCCATGTTTGGAGATGCGCAGTAGGTACCATTAAACGGAGCAGCACGACCTAGATGTTCTATCATGATCATTTTTAACTCATGCTGGGACAGATTTTTTTTATCATATCCTAGAGTATAGATGATATTTTCAGGGCTATACAAGTTATCATGGAGGTGTTCTGGAATGATAGATTGTAAATCTTTCAAGGTTGAAGGCAGCTCAAATCGTTTAAGGAGTCTTTCGAGTTGGTCTATGAGTTGAGGGTTTTGCATAATTCCTTCAGCAAGAGATATTTTAGTTTCTATCATCATGCCAACACTCACAGCCTGTCCGTGATTTATAGTTCCTTTAGTAAGGGTTTCTATAGCATGAGCTATGGAGTGCCCGAAGTTTAGGATTTTTCTCAAATTTCGATCATAGGGATCTTCAGCAACAATAGCAGCTTTAATTTGGCAGTTCCTTTTGATGAATTCGTTAAGGATTTGGGATGAGGAAAACAGCATTTTACTATGGCTATTTAGAAATTCCCAGAGGTAAGCATCAGCAATAAACCCGTGTTTTATTGCTTCTGCAATGCCGTGATGCCATTCCTCTCTTGGTAGTGTAGAGAGGAACTCAGGACACATCCATACTTCCTTTGGTAAATAGAATGTTCCCAGTCGATTTTTGATTCCTCGTAAGTTAATTCCATTTTTCCCACCGATACTCGCGTCTATCATCGCGGTGATTGTGGTTGGAATCAGATAGAGAGGTAGTCCCCGACAATACGTAGCAGCTAAGAATCCCGTCATATCTAAAACAGTACCGCCTCCAATCCCCATAATTGAAGATTTTGGGGAGATATTTTGATCTACAAGCTGATATTGTAGAGAGATAAATGTTTCCCAGGTCTTGTTAGGCTCTCCAGGAGGAAAGGTTAAAACAATGACTTGGTATCCTAAGGTTTTAATATGATCTAAAATAGGAGAAAGGAGGTGCTGTTGTACTGATACATCTGTAATGATGACTAAGGGATATGCAGTGGATATAGAAGAGAACAACTTCTTTTGGAAGAAATTCGATACTAATTTCGCTGTATGGGGAATCGTGATTATTGTCTCTGACATCATAGTTTGGAGCATCGTTGGTATAATACAAGATCTGCAAGAACAAGGTTAATCATAGCTTCAACGACAGGAACAGCACGTATGGCTACACAAGGATCGTGACGTCCTGTTTGAGGTGTGATATAGGTAGTTGCCTTTTTAGTTTTTGTCACTGTAGCATACGGTTGTTTTATTGAAGACGCAGGTTTAAATGCCACGCGTCCTTCTATAGGCACTCCTACAGTTATGCCTCCTAGTGTGCCTCCACAGTTGTTAGACTTCAAGGTAATGTTTTCTCCTTCCATGATGAAAGGATCTGTATATTGCGAACCTCTCATGTTAGAAGAGGCGAACCCTTTTCCTATTTCAAATCCTTTAGCAGCAGGGATGCTCATCAAAGCACTTGCCAATAGCGCTTGCATTTTTCCAAATAGGGGTTCTCCTAGAAAGTGGTGTATTGGAGAGGTTATAAAAGAAATTATACCCCCTAGCGAATCGGAATCATCTTGCAGCGAAGTTAGGATCTCTTGGATTTTCTCTTTAGATAAAGGAGAATAGAATGGAGAGGAGCGAATCTCATTGGCGAGCTGTGGAGATAGCTTTAGGTAGTGAGGAAGGTTTAAAGATTCTAACGAGGATAGGTAGGCTAAAGTAAAGATGTTTTGATCGGCAAGGAATTTTTCTGCAACTACACCAGCAGCGACGCGGCACGCTGTTTCCCGAGCAGAGGATCGACCTCCTCCGTTAGAATCTACAATTCCGAATTTCTTTTCATAGCTATATTGAGAGTGGCCAGGACGATAGAGCTCGTCATTGTTCTCATAAGGAGTGCTATCTATGTCGGTATTGAAGATTTGTAGTGATACAGGTGTGCCTGTGGTCTTTCCTTTGTAAACTCCCGACAGGATATGTACGATATCGTTTTCTTTTCGGGGTGAAGTTCCTGGATTTCCTGGACGTCGGCGTGTCATTGCAGGAATAAAGTCTGATTCCTCGAGCTCAAGTCCCGCGGGACAACCATCAATCACGACCCCGATTGCAGGGCCGTGGGATTCTCCCCATGTTGTGAAAGAAAACAAGGAGCCAAAACTATTTTTCATGACTTTAACAAGGTAATGAGATCGCGACAGGCCTGTTCTAAGGCACTTTCTGAAGAATAGTCTACATGATCTACGGGAAAAATATAATCAGCTATTTCTTTCATTCGGTCTACACGTTCAGTTAAAATCTCGCTTAGAGGTTTTCTTTTCGTAGCTTCTTTTAGTCGTTCTGGTAACCCACGTTCCTCGAGTCTTTTATAAACTAAAGGCAGTTCTAAAGAGAGAAATACAAGAGTTCCTCTATTTTTAATCACTTGGCACGAATGTTCATACATTAGAGTGCCTCCACCAAGAGAGATCACGCAATCTTCTAAAGGTAAAGATTCAAGAACGTGAGCTTCACATTCACTGAACCCCAGATCTCCGTAAGCGTTATAGATCTCTGTGGATGTGGAGTATAGTTCACCGCCATAGTTGCTTAAAACTAAATCGTCAAGATCATAAAAGCGGAGCTGTAGAAATTTAGCTAAAGCTTTCCCCAGCGAAGATTTTCCGCTTGTGGGTAGACCACACAGAATAATTCTCATAGCGTTCCTCAATTCGGGTTTTCATTATATTTAGAATTTGAACAAAGTTAGGAAATGTTTTCCTAACGCATGCGGTGTTATGAATGCAACTATCTCCAGAAGCATATAGAGCTGCTATCGTTAATGCCATTGCAATTCTATGATCATTGTGAGAGTCCAAAACAGCACCGTAGAGAGGACAGGGATTGATCAGTAAACCATCATGAGTCGGCTGTATGCAGGCTCCCATTTTTTGTAGCTCTTCGGTGATTGCAAGAATCCGATCGCTTTCTTTGTCTTTAGCACTTTGTGCATTGTAAAGGTGCGAAGGTGAATTTGCAAAACAACAAAGGACTGTAAGAATAGGAAGAGCATCGATACAGGCGTCCATATCTATAGAACCTCCAGAGAATGACGAAGGGAACACTATGATTTCTTCGTTATCGTATTCTATAGAGGCTCCTAAGCCTTGCATTAGAGAAAAGAATATTTTGTCTCCTTGGACATCTAGGATATCTAAGTTAAGGAGACGTATAGGGTCGGGTGTTTTTGAAAGTAGAGCGGCTGCGGCAATGAAGGCTGCGCTACTAAAATCGCCAGTGACGTGATAGGAAAAGCATTGAGGACGCGAGCTTCCTGGAAAAGAATAGGTAGTATCAGAGCAGGAATAGGGGAGGTTGAGTTTTTCTAGCCACCAGAGACTAAGATCAAACCACGGCCGTTCTTTAGGGTCAATAACGGTAAAGGAAGAGGGGCCTTCCCCTAGGGAACATGCGATTGCTAGCGCTGAGGCAAATTGTGAGTCACTACCGTCAACATGGCTGTAAGCAGAACGTAGAGGCCCTGATAGAGTGAAGGGTAAGGTGCTTTTTTCTGAGGAGAACTGAAAAGAAGCTCCAAAGTTTGTCAATGCTTGAATTAAGGGGGTCATAGGACGTCGTTGCAACTGCAAAGACCCTGTGATCGTCACTTCTTCTGAGAAGACAGAGGCAAGAGCGGTCATAAAACGGAGGATGATACCAGAACTTCCTGCGTCTATTAAAGTATGTTTTGGAAATTTTGCTAAAGGATTGCCAACAATTTCTAAAGCTTCAGGAAGTTTCTTTATGGAAGCCCCCATTTGCCTGCAGGCATAAATCATAGCCGCGGTGTCGGGAGAATCTAAATAATTATAAATTACAGATTTTCCCTCGGCAACTGAAGCCCATAAAATGGCTCTTAGAGTATGAGATTTTGAGGAAGGAATGACAGCACCCCCATACACAGAAGAAGGTGAAACTTTATAAGTAAGCATCGTGCAGCAAACTTATTTCTTTTTTTGCAGACACTTTGCCTGACTTGTTATTTGTCGTCTAAGAAAAACTTTATGAATTTGCAAAAGTTAGAGGTGAACCAAAAATCATGTTTTCTAATTTCTCTACAAACTGCAAGCAGAGTTTACCTTCAAATTGGCAGGCATAACCTAAGAGCTCATCCCCGTGGGGAAGATCTTTAAGTTCGCGTTCCATTTCTTGGAGATGGCCTTGTTCCTCTAAAATGATAGATTTTATAGTGATTTTACTTCGAGCATTTTTCAGAATGTTGTGATAAAGGAGATAGAGTTCCGAAGCACGAAGTTCTATTGCATAGGTGACTAAAATATAAGCCGAAGTTTTTAAAGTTTGCCCCGATAGATAGTATTGATTTTTCAGTACCCGGCATGTTTTTAAGTCTAGAAGTTGGAGATAGTATTTTGTAAGTAAGCCTCCCAGAAGGTTTTTAGATGAATAGTCAGGAAGGGGAGTCCTAGAGATTTTAGGAATCTGGGTTTTTAGGTAGTGAGCATGACGAAACTCTTCGGAGGCATGTTTTAAAACTTTTTCTTTCACCTCTGTAGGATGTTCACTTGCGGAGATTTTTTTCGCTCCACTGTTTTCTAAAAAGGAAAGGGTATTTATCCATTGGGCATGCCAATCGTCAGAAGCCACGATCTCTCTGAGAACGGGCTTCCAACGAGAGGCTGTTGGGATAAAATGTTTTACTGTGGTTGTAGACATAGTGCGTCCTGTAGGTAAGAATAAATACTGCGAAGATCTTCTTCTTGAATGCAATAGGGGGGAAACACATACAGAGTGTTCCCTAGAGGACGAAGAAGGATTTCACGTTCTAAGAAAAAGCGATTGAGCTGGTCTCTGTGTTTTGAAAAGTAGCCCGTAGCTTCAGTGGGGTAATCTAGAGCGAGTAGAGTGCCAAGAACATCACACCGTTGCCATAGGGAGCCATGAGCTTTTTGAAACTCCCGATGACAACGCTCTATCATTTGCCTTTGTTCCAGGCATTCTGGAGATAGGGTCAGCTCCAAAGAAGCAAGAGCAGCACTACAGCCTAAAGGATTCCCTGTAAAGGTATGGCCATGAAGCATTGCCTTCATCCGATCTTGAGAGACAAAGGCGCTATGAATTTCTTCAGTAGTGACTGTCAAGGCAAGAGGAAGATACCCTCCTGTAAGACCTTTAGAAATGCAGAAGATATCGGGAGTAACATCCATAAATTCGGAAGCGAAAAGTGGCCCCGTACGGCCAAAGCCAGTTAGAATTTCATCTGCAATACAGATGATGCCGTAATGCTTAGCAAGTTTGAGAATTTCCTGTAACCCTTCGGGATTATAAATTAGCATCCCACCAGTACCTTGCAATAGGGGCTCATAGATAAATCCTGCGATATTTTCCTGAGCAAAGGCTTTTTTTGCTTGAGCAATTGCAAGCTCTTCTTTCCCATAGTAGGGAGCTGAAATTATGGTAGAAGGGAAAAAAAGATCATGGAAGGGAACTGTTGTAGGGGTCGGACCAGCTACCGACATAGCTCCAAATGTATCTCCGTGGTAGGCGTTGCTGAATCCTACAAAATGAGTCTTAGACTTATTTTGATTATAGTAATATTGCATAGCAATTTTTATTGCTATTTCGATGGACGATGCTCCGTTGTCAGAGAAAAAGAAGTGTTCTAGACCTTCAGGAAGCAGAGGGGCTAGTTTTGATACTAGTTCTTGAGCTGGTGTATGGGTGAAATTTGCAAAAATCGCATGCTCCAACTTGTGTGCTTGCTCACATAATTTTTCTGTGATATAGGGATGGCAGTGTCCGTGGAGATTGCACCACCACGAAGATACTGCATCGAGATATCTCTCTCCCGATTCTGCATAAAGGTAAGCACCCTCTCCTCTTACAATCTTTATCGGATCAGGATCTAATGCAGATTGAGTAAAGGGGTGCCAGATAGAGCCTTGATTTCTTGTTGATTTCTTCTCCATACATCCTTCCATTGTTTTGCATAGCGATTTATTGTTGTTTTTGTGATTTCTTTTTCCTTGGCAAGAGTACCAAGTAGGGGCAGTTGTATTGCTTGGGTTAGCCAGTGCTCTTCATCTTCGGGATATCCGTTTAACACGATGCCTAAGATATTGAGATTACGTGAACGCATAGCTTCTACTGTTAAACAGGTGTGATTAATACTTCCGAGATATGCTTTGCTCACCAAAATCCAAGAGCAAGGCCAAGAAGAAAAAACATCTCCTTGAAGTCTGTTTGATGTGCAGGGGGATAAAAATCCTCCTGCGGTTTCAATAATGAGGGTTGACGTAGTTTTTGGTATACGAATATCCGTTTCTTCGATAACCACATTATCGAGTTGTGCTGCTTTATGCGGAGATAATGGCATACGAAGTCGATAGGTTTCGGGATGAGAATATGCTCCTGATAGCTGATGAACAACATTGCTATCAGAAGTTTCTAGATTTCCTGCTTGTATAGGTTTCCAGTATTCTGCTTTAAGTGCAGTAGCAAGGATAGAACTAACAATAGTTTTCCCCACGTCAGTGTCTATTCCTACAATGATGATATGTTGCATAAAAAAATTTGTTCCAAAGTATGTAAAAAGAGATCGGTCTCATTTTTTGTATTGAAGGCGTGAAGGCAGATACGTAGAAGTTCTTCCTTTTGTTTTACTGTTGGGCTTACAATCGGGCGAACATCATAACCCGATTTTTGTATTTGTAATGCTGTTAGTCGAGCAAGGTTGCTTCCTGAAACACAAATAGATTGTATGGGTGTGGTTTCATTGTCTTTCATTAGCTGAATTCCCAGTTTTTGAGCTCCTGAGCGAAAATGATGAATGAGCTCAGCAAGATGGTTGCGTTGATTAGAAGCACGTTTGTTATGCTCATAGGCGAGTTCTATAGCTGTGAGGGCATGTGGGGGTTGGGCTGTTGTATATATAAAGGGTCTACAGAAATTAATTAGGTAGTCTTTAAGTATAGAGCTTCCTGCAACAGCAGCTCCATGAGTGCCTAGAGCTTTCCCAAAAGTATAGACTGTGGCTAGGACTTTATCTTGCAGACCTAATGCTGAGACAAGGCCTTCGCCTTGTTCTCCAAAAACCCCTATAGCGTGGGCTTCATCAACAATAAGGTAGGCTGAATATTTTTCACAAAGTTCGCTGATAGCTTTTAGAGGAGCTACGGAACCATGAAGCGAATATACGGATTCTACGCAGACAAAGGTTCTTCCTGGATGGGGGATTGCCAAACGTTTTTCTAAGTGATGAAGATCATTATGGTTAAATGGAAAGCTTTGGGCTTTGCTTAATCGGGTGCCGTCGTAAATAGAGGCATGGATATAGAGGTCATGGAGAATACGATCTTGATAGGTTGCAAGAGCATAGAGCAACCCCAAGTTTGCTGTGTAGCCTGTATTAAAGATCAAACAGCTTTCAAAGCCATGATAAGCAGCTATCTGTTCTTCTATACGCTGACAGAGTCGAGAGTGTCCTGTGAGGAGCCGAGACCCCGTGGCCCCCAGGAATTCAATCTCACGAAGCTTTGTACCGTATTCTTTCCTTAATTCTGGAGAAGATGCAAACCCGAGATAATCGTTAGAAGTGAAATCGATGAGATGAGAATTCAGGGTCAATGAGCGGTGGGTATGTTTGGACTTGCATTCTGCCAAAGCCTCGATTAGGAATTGTTGGCATGACATGGATTACCTCTTTCTATCGAAAATGCGGGGCGGGGGAGTAGGCCTAAGAGTTTGATCATTGCAGCATCTTCATTTGTATCATTATTTTTTACAGTCAGAAGCTTATCTCCATAGAATATCGAGTTTGCACCGCATAAAAAACATAAGGTTTGTTGTTCTATTGTGAGAAAGGCCCGTCCTGCAGCAAGTCGTACCATTGATTTTGGAAATACAGTCCGTGCTGTTGCTATGGTTCTCAATAATTCCCAGAAAGAAATAGGAGGTTGGTCTTCTAAAAGCGTACCGTCAATTGGCCAAAGTAAATTTATAGGCACAGATTCGGGGATATGATCTCTTGTTGCTAGAACGTGAAGGAGTTTGATACGGTCTTCTTCAGATTCTCCCATCCCCACAATACCGCCGCAGCACGTACTGATTCCAGATTTATTTACTATGTCAAGAGTATTGAGACGATCTTCATAAGAACGTGTTGTGATGATGGTCTCATAGAATTCTGGTGAAGAGTCTAGATTATGATTATAGGCATAAAGTCCTACATCATAGAGTTTTTTAGCTTGCTCTTCGGAGAGCATGCCCAAAGTGCAACAAACTTCAGCTCCGAGATCGGTAATACTTTTCACCATAGCAAGGACTCTATCAAACTGGTGGTTGTCCTTTACATTGCGCCAGGCGGCCCCAAGACAAATACGAGTTGCTCCCAATTCTATAGCGCGTTTTGCTCTATCCAATACGTCTACAATTTTCATCATAGGTTCTGGTTTTACATGAGTCTGGTAGCGAGAAGACTGTGCACAATAGGCACAATCTTCAACGCATCCACCAGTTTTAATCGAAATCAGATAGCAGGTCTGTACCTCGGAATGAGGGAAATTACTACGTAATACGGCATTAGCTTTATGGATAAGCTCGAATATGGGAGTCTGATAAATCTGACGTATCTCTTCTAATGACCAAGGTAGAGTTTTTTCACTCATGTTGTTTGCCTTAAGATAATAAATTGAACGACCGAGCTTAAGATATTTACATGGAATTCAGTCAAAGTCAATAAGAACCAATTTTTGGTTCCCATTTTTCATCGTATTCTTTGAAAAGATTTTTAAGAAAAATAAGAGAAACCGTATTTTTTAATGCAGTTACGCTGTTTTAAAATTACAAATAAACACGAACTATTTTTTATTTTCGTATTATTTTCTAGAGGTGATTTATCAAATGAGCTGTATTTGCAATTTGCTGAGAGGTGATCCCTAAAAATTTTCGAATTTTATTTACAGCAAGATAAAAGAGAGGTGTCGTGAAAACACAAAAAATAATTTTATAAATGTAAGAGTAGAACATAATATTTAGAGTTTGAGAGAAGGGAAGTCTCATGCCGAAATATAGAATACATGTGTCGACAATGAAAGTGTCTGGAATCTGTGAAATCCATGTAGACCCATTGCTGCGTAGCCATAGAGAACTTGAAGTTCGATTTTTTAAAAAACTGTAAAGCACGATATCTAGCTGTTGTGAAATGATAAAAGCAAGTAGCGAAGCTAAAAAACGGAGAGGACTTAAATCAAACAAGCAATGCCAGGCAGTCTGTATCTCGGGAGAAACTACTGGGAAGAACATAAAAATTTGTACAATCGAAGAGGCTAAGAGATTAGCAATAAAAGCCGAAAAAACCATAACGCGTGCTTTTTTAGGGCCAAAGAGCTCATTAACAATATCCGAGATCAGAAAGGTCAGGGGATAAAGAATGAGTCCTCCTGGAATGGTGAAGCTAAAAAAACCTGTGGGAATGAGCTTGGATGAAAGAACAAGATTAGACAGAACAAGAAGCAAAGCAAAAGTTAAAGATAAGTAGGAAAACATTAATGTTTTTCTATAGGATGTGTTCATTGGCAAAGAACCTCAAAACCAGTGAGATATTTCTCTTGATTGTATAGGGGAATTGATTCTAACTGACCTTGATCGAGCATCCATTCTAACTGTGAGGTTAGTTCTACAAGTTCATCAAAATGTCTTATTGAAAATAAAGTCTTTTGTGGAATGGATGTATCAAAGGGGAGATAAGTAATCTGATTCAGTTTTAAAGGAAGAACTCGTACGTGATTAGTAAAAGCGTGTCTAAGTTCTTGAGGAGAGCTTATGAGGACAGCTCCATACGCTTTTCTCCCTTCTTGATTTTCAATAAGTCCACTCTCAACAGTAAACCAAAAACAGCGTACAATAGCCATGAGATTGCTTTGTAAGGTTTGGATGCGTTGCTCTTTGGTAGGAAGTGCCCGCACTCTTTCTACCACTTTATTGAAAATTTTTCCCATATTGAGGAAAAATTCAGAAAACGAGGGATGCAGAAGCCAGGGGACGTGCCCTAAAAGGTCGTGAATCAGATCAGGAATTAAGGAAAAATTATCTTGATCGAAAGTTCGCATTGCAGTGGCAATGGGAAAGCAACGGTCCTGCAATAGAGATAAGTACTGATGGGGAGCTACAAATCCTGAGACGGAATAATAGGAAAAGTTTGTTTGTAATTTTAAGAATTTGGCTATCCCTTGATGGTCTAAGGAATCAGAAAGAAGACCGAAAGATTCCAGGTAATCAAAAAAACATGCTGGACAATAGCTTTTCCATAAAGAAAACCGTGAGGAAAGTAACCGATACCACAAATTCTGATTAAAAAACAGAACGCTTAAGACAGCCATATAGATTGAGAAACCTCCCTTTTATTTTTTGTCGAAGAAGACAAAAGATAAAATAACGGAAAGGAGTAAATTTTTAGAAAATTTTAAAACAGAGTTGGATTTGTGTCGAGCTAAAGCTTGCGACTTTATTTTTCTTTTGTAGAATGATTTGGCAATATGAACATGGGGTCGAGTATGCGCGTTGGAGTGATTGGGTGTTCTGGAAGAACAGGAAAAAGGATTGTCTCTGCTTTACAGGAATCTTCTGAATATACTTTGGGTCCAGGGTTTTTTCGCAAGAGTTCACTCACTCTTTCTCAAGTTATTGCAGATAACGATGTTCTTGTTGATTTTTCAAGTCCAGTAGTAACTAAAGCAGTAGTTGCTGAGCTGTTGCTCTCTCCTAAACCACTCATTATCGGAACTACAGGGTTTCCTGGAAAGGATACAGAAGCTTATGAGAGACTCAATCAGCTTACTCAAATAGTTCCTGTAGTTCTTTGCCCAAATGCAAGTCTAGGAGCTTATATGCACAAGCGACTTGTTATAGTATTATCGCAATTATGCAATGCAAATTTTGATATCCGAATTAGAGAGACGCATCATAGATATAAGAAGGACGCTTTATCAGGAACGGCTCAAGATTTACTTGATACCATAAAGCAAGTAAAACAAGAGCATTGGGGAGAGGACTATGAGGCAGGAAATGTAGATCCCTCTAAAAAGACTATCGAGATACACTCTTCACGAGTTGGAGATATCCCTGGAGAACACGAGGTAGCCTTTATAAGTTGTGGAGAACAGATTTTGGTCCGCCATACAATATTTTCTCGAGATGTCTTTGGTCAGGGAATCTTATCTATTTTAGATTGGCTAAGGACATTTAGCCCTCAGCCTGGCTTGTATAGTCCTGAGGATGCTTTAGAGCTAATCTTACGAAATGAACATTGCTTGCTTAAAAAGACAGCGGATCATTAAAATACAGATACAAAGATCTTTTGCGTCGTAAAATCCTGATCCTCAGATTAGGAATGTAAGGTGCCGCAATTACACAATTTGGTGTACAAAATTTTAAGCGAGGACTGTTTTGATTTTTAGCATCGATAGGACTATCGTTTAAGTTAGGGGTTTCTTAAAGGCAATTCAGAATGAATCATCGGGTGCCTTTAAAAACTAGAAGATATGGTTATCATGCATTCCAATCTGACGTAAATAACATTGAGCCGGAGAAAAGAAAGGAATGCGAATCGCTGTTCTAGGCGTTACTGGACTTGTCGGCCAGAAATTCGTAGCTTTGCTTCATAAGTGGTATCATGATTGGGTGATTGCTGAAGTTGTAGCGTCGGATAGTAAATATGGGCAACCTTATGCAGCTGCTTGTATTTGGCAAGAGCCAATCGGTCCTATGCCTCAGGTAATCCGTACTTTGCCTATAAGCAAAATTGAGGAAGTAAAATCTGATGTAATAGTTTCTTTTTTGCCCGCTAGTGCTGAGTCTATGGAGGCGTATTGCCTGTCTCAAGGAAAAATTGTCTTTTCTAATGCCTCAACATACCGTATGCATTCTTCAGTTCCTATTATCATTCCTGAAATTAACTCAGATCATTTTCGACTTTTAGAAGAGCAACCTTATCGTGGGAAAATAATCACAAGCCCTAATTGTTGTGTTTCTGGCATTGCTTTGGCTCTAGCTCCCTTAAGAAAATTTTCCATAGATCATGTACACATTGTCACCCTACAATCGGCAAGTGGTGCAGGATATCCAGGAGTCCCCTCCTTAGATCTTCTTGCGAACACTGTTCCTCATATTGTTGGAGAAGAAGAAAAAATTCTTAGAGAAACTTTGAAGATTTTAGGGGATTCCAAGGAGCCTTTATCTTTTAAGCTCTCTGTTACGGTACATCGGGTTCCCGTAGCCTATGGTCATACGCTTTCTCTACACGTTACATTTTCTCAAGATGTAGATCTTGAAGAAATCGTTCACTGTTACCAAGAAAAAAACAAAGAATTTCCAAATACCTATCAACTCTATGATAATCCTTGGTACCCTCAGGCTCGGAAGCACCTTTCCCATGAGGATATGAGAGTGCACATAGGGCCGATTACCTATGGCGGGGATCTTCGTACCATAAAAATGAACGTTTTAATACATAATCTAGTTCGAGGTGCTGCAGGGACTTTGCTTGCAAGTATGCAGAATTATTTTTCTAACTATCTTAAGAGGGAACTGTGTCTAAGATAGTTTATAAATTTGGTGGTACTAGCTTAGCAACTGCTCAAAACATCCATTTGGTTTGTGATATCATTTGCAAGGACAAGCCCTCTTTTGTCGTTGTGAGTGCGATAGCAGGTGTTACTGATCTGCTAGTAGACTTCTGTTCTTCTTCTTTAGAGCAACGACAGGAAGTATTAAGGAAAATTGAGGAAAAACATGAGCAGATTGTACAGAATCTTGCGATTCCTTTCCCCGTTTCAAAATGGACTTCACGACTTTTTCCGTATTTACAACATTTTGAAATCTCAGATCTAGATTTCGCTAGTATTTTATCTTTAGGAGAAGATATTTCAGCTTCTCTTATTCGTGTTGTTTGTAGCGTTCGTGGATTGGATTTAAGATTTCTAGAGGCACGTAGTGTCATCCTAACAAACGATAGTTACAGACGAGCCTCTCCAAACCTAGATCTTATGAGAGCACAATGGGATCAGCTCGAACTGAATCAGCCTTCTTATATTATTCAGGGATTTATTGGATCTAACCATTTGGGCGAGACGGTTCTTCTTGGGCGAGGGGGTAGTGATTATTCTGCAGCTTTGATAGCAGAACTTGCGAAAGCTACTGAGGTGCGTATTTATACTGATGTCAATGGAATCTATACCATGGATCCTAAGGTTATTTCCGATGCAGAGCGGATTCCTGAGCTCAGTTTCGAAGAGATGCAGAATTTAGCCAGTTTTGGAGCTAAAGTCCTTTATCCTCCCATGCTCTTTCCCTGTATGCGTGCTGGGATTCCTATTTTTGTTACATCAACATTTGACCCTGAAAAAGGAGGAACATGGGTATATGCTGTCGATAAGTCTGTGAGTTGTGAGCCAAGGATAAAAGCTTTATCCTTAAGTCAACACCAAAGCTTCTGTTCTGTAGACTATAATGTCCTAGGGTGTGGAGGATTAGAAGAGATTTTGAGAGTTTTAGAATCCCATGGGATAGATCCTGAATTAATGATAGCACAAAACAATGTTGTTGGATTTGTCATGGATGATGATAGAATTTCCCAAGAGGTTCAAGAGCATCTTGTAGATGTTTTATCGATATCTAGTGTAACACGTTTGCATCATAGTGTTGCATTGATTACAATGATCGGAGATAGTCTTTCTTCTCCAAAAGTTGTCTCGACAATTACCGAGAAATTAAGAGGTTTTCGCGGGCCTGTATTTTGTTTTTGGCAAAGTTCGATGGCATTAAGTTTTGTTGTTTCCTCAGAACTTGCAGAAGGCATTATAGAAGAATTACATAATGATTATGTAAAACAAAAAATCATAGTAGCTTCGTAGAAAATTATGCATTTACTTACAGCAATTGTTACACCTTTTTTCCCTGATTTCACTATAGATTTTTCCAGCTTAGAACGCCTTTTGTATCTTCAAGATGCTGTGGGTAATGGAATTGTTCTTTTAGGAAGCACTGGAGAGGGTCTTTCGCTAACAAAAAAGGAAAAACAAGAAATTGTTTGCTTTGCTTGTGATTTGAAGCTCAAAGTTCCTATTTTTGTTGGTGTCTCAGGAACTCTTGTAAACGAAGTCTTGGATTGGATTCATTTTTGTAATGACCTGCCTGTCTCTGGATTCCTAATGACAACTCCAATCTATACGAAGCCTGGACTACGCGGACAAATCTTGTGGTTTGAGGCTTTACTCAATGCAGCAAAACATCCCACGATTCTCTATAATATCCCAGCTCGTGCATCGACTCCTTTGTATATAGATACCGTAATAGCCTTAGCTCATCATCCACAGTTTTTGGGAATCAAAGATTCTGGAGGCTCTGTAGAAGAGTTCCAGCGTTATAAGAACAGTGTTCCCCATGTCCAACTCTATTGTGGAGATGATGTGCTTTGGACTGAGATGGCGGCATCTGGAGCCTGCGGTTTAATCTCTGTCTTATCAAATGCCTGGCCTAAAGAAACCCAAGATTATGTGGTTAATCCTGCAAAAAAAGAGTACCGTTCTTTATGGGAGGAGACTTGTCGGTTGGTGTATACCACAACAAATCCTATTGGAATTAAAGCGATTCTTGCCTACAAAAATTTCATTGCTCACCCCGAGCTTCGTTTGCCTTTGTTTATAGAAGATTTTGATTCGCATAATTTACTTCCTGCTGTAGCAAACATGCTTGCTTGGCCGCAGCCGAGTCCCGCTGTTGAATCCTATTCTTGATGTAACAAAGGACGTTGCTTTATGTCTTCATGTTGTTCTAGGTTATTGATTTAAAATCAAAATTTTCGGATGTTTTTTGTTCTGGCTTTTTAAGAAGATGCATTGCATTTTTTCTTCTTTCTAGCAAATAGCTTGTGATTTTTTATGACTCCGAACTTGATCCAACACTCGAATTCAGTTAAGCCTGTTCAGCAGATAAGAAAAATTTCTCCTGTAACAACAAAAAAATTTTCGTTGTTTAGGCGGTCTTTTCTTAGATTTCTAGAACTATTTTGGATGCTTCTTTATTTCTTACGCTCTATTGGATTCAATTGCGTGTATATAGCGACCTTTATCCATCGAGGTATGATTTTTTTTCTGACTACTTTGTGCTTGTCTATGGTATGTATCTTGCATTTTATTACCCTTCCTTTGATCCGCAAGGAAAAACCTCGGGTTGTAAGAAAAAATAAAAATCTTTGTTTTATAACAAAGAATCGATAGCCTTTTCTACTGTATATTTATTGATTTTTTTTTCTGTATTGTCGCAATGCTTAAGATTTGCAAAATCGTGCCGAAGCTATACTGAGAAGTTTATTTTGAACATTTTTTCATAAAAAAAATAAAATATAATGCAAGAAAAAAAAAGAAAGCTCTTTACCGATTTCCTCATCATGTTGTATCACTACCTCGAAATAACTTCAGTTTTAAGTGTTTATGATAAAATTTTCTATTCGTTGTCTTGTTTTATTCTCGATGGCCCAAACAGTGTTGGGTGCTGCCGAAATTTTTGTTTCTTCAGAGGAAACAAAAGAAGTAGTAAGCAGGGATGATTTGCATCCCTCATTAGCAGAAGATGTGTCTGTAACAATTTCAAATGTAGTGCCTCAGAGAAAAGCATCTCTTGAGTCTTTAAGTTCTCAAAGTTCAATAGGTAATCTTTGTGCAATTAGTAATTTCTTAGATTCGCAAATATTATCTAAAAATTTTTCAAGAGAGCTTTGGGGATCTACAATCTTCACAAAATCTAAATCTCAATGTGATGCTGAAGGCTCGGAACCTTTCCGTTATACTGCATGCGGGTATCTAGTTGGTTTTAGATCTAAAATATGGGATTCTTATGAAATAGGTATAACTTCAGGATTTCTACAAGGACGCCTTAAAGATGTTGCTGATACTCACAGAACTCGTGCGACATCTTCAATCATTTCCGTCCATGGTAGCATGGTTACAAAACCATTGCGATTTATGAAGTATATCGTAGGAAGAAAACGTCCTTTACTTTTCTTTTTAAGATTAACATCAGATGTGAGAAGAGATTTTAAGAAGAGTTCAGACTTAAGTTTCATAAACATTGATTTCAATCATATGTACATCACATGTTTAGGAGATTTCGGTATCGCTTGTCCTATACTTTCTACAAGTTGTCTGCGTGATTATAATAATAAAGCATCTCAGGAACTTCTTATTTATAGTAAATTTCGATGTATTTCTGGAGAACCGTCTCGAAGTGCAACCTCAGGGAATGACACATATTATTCTATAATAAGTCTGCCTATAGGAGTTCGTTACGAAATAACTTCACCATCAGGACGTCATGATTTCAGTATTGATATGCATGTAGCTCCAAGGATAGGTTCGGTACTCTCTCATGGCAGTCGAGAGCCCCATAAGATGCCAATATCCTCAAAAGATACTGCATTTTTTAGCTTGAGTGCCAGAGAAAGTTTTATTATTGCTAAAAATGCTGCGTTCACTTTTCAAGTTAGCGAAGTGATTCAGAATTGTTATTCGCAATGTACTTCAACAACAAAAGGAAAGATGAAACCACAGTGCAGCCACTTGGCCTACAATACAGGGTTTGAGTTAGGCTACACGCATGGATTCTAGAAACAGTTTTTGTTTTATGCTCTGAAGAAAGCCTTTCCTATTTTTTAAAATAGGAAAGGCTTTTCTTTACAATAGGTTGAACAGAAGCAAGTACGGTTTAAGTTAAAGTGCCTTGGACTTTCAAAAAGGTGTTGGTTATAAAATACATCCATAGGATCGACTAAGAACATAAGGATGCCTTACCTCTTTTTTCTACTGTGCTTTGGTTGGGGTGGTTCTTGCGAAGTTGTTGGTTTTGGTTTGAGATTTTCCACACGCTGTTGAATTGCTTGAAGTTTCAGAGAAGCAAGGCGAAGTTCTTCTTCTTCTAATTTCTTTAGATTTTCTTCTAAACAGACGTTTTTTATTTTTATATCTTTTAATTGAAGTAGTTTAAATATTTGTGAGGAAGTCTTAGCTGTAAGAGATGCTTGCTACCTTTTTTCTTGTTCCTTCAGCCAGAAGTTTGTTTTTGTGTTTGCCAAAGAACATTTATATCTTTTCCCTCTAAGAATCTTGTTCTTTTGTCTTCCTCTTATCAGCCTGATAATTGCTAGAACAGCTCTGAGTACAAGACATGGGATGATGAATATATAGATCAGCATGCGCTAGGATTTCGAGATGATATGTGGTAGTCAGGAGCTCTTCTTTGCATAGCGCTGCTATGTGATAAGTATTATGAAGTTAAGCAAGCTAATTTGAAAGGAAGATTGATAGCAATGATAGAGGTATAGGGGTGCTAGGCAAGCATTACGTGAGACAAGGTCTTCTTGTTTATAGAACTGTCTTGGGGTGTTTTTTATCTAATTTTAATTGCGGTAGTTTAAGTGATTTTAACTCTTTTTTTATAAAATAGTTAACAATATTATTTATTGCAAGCTTTGTTAAATGTGTATTAAAAGCCGAGGTTTTTATTTAAAATAGATTATAGACTTTTACTTTTTTATTTTTACTATGCCTGAGCCTCTATATACGAATAAGCTAATCACAGAGAAATCTCCATATTTGCTTCTTTATGCTCACACTCCTGTGAACTGGTATCCCTGGGGAGCCGAGGCTTTTCATATTGCAGCTATTGAGAATAAGCCCATCTTCCTCTCTATAGGCTGCAAGCATTCCAGATGGTGTCAGGTGATGTTGCAAGAGAGCTATACAAATCCTGAAATTGCTGCTATGCTCAATGAATATTTCGTCAATGTAAAAGTAGACAAAGAAGAACTTCCCTATGTAGCCAAGCTCTATAGTGATCTTGCTCAGATGCTTTCAGTTTCTGGAGATCACCAAGAATCTGTTTCATGGCCTTTAAACGTCTTTCTTACTCCCGATCTTCTGCCTTTTTTCTCTGTAAATTATTTGGGAAATGAAGGAAAACTTGGTCTTCCTTCATTTCCGCAGATTATTGATAAGCTTCATTTTATGTGGGAAGATATTGAAGAGAGAGAAGCTCTCATCCAACAGGCTACGAAAGTTATAGAGATCGCTTCGTTTTTAGAGGGATGTGTAAGAAAAGAGATCCTAGAGGAGAGCTCTTTAAAGCGGACTGCGGAAGCACTGTATCAAGATATTGATCCTCATTACGGAGGAGTGAAGGCATTTCCCAAACGATTGCCAGGCCTACTGTTACAATTTTTCCTAAGATATAGTGTCGAGCATCAGGAAAGCCGAGGTTTATTTTTTGTAGATCGCTCCTTGAGCATGCTCGCTTTAGGAGGAATCCGAGATCACATTGGTGGGGGATTCTATTCGTATACCATTGATGATAAGTGGTTGATCCCAGCTTTTGAAAAGCGGCTTATTGATAATGCCTTAATGGCTTTAAATTATTTAGAAGCTTGGGCATGTCTCAGAAAAGAAGAATATCGCATTATAGGAAAGCAGATACTTTCCTACATCTTGAGTGAATTATACTGTCCTGAGGTTGGTGCATTCTATAGCTCTGAGCAAGCCGAAAATTGGGGATCAGGAGGCCAGAATTTTTATACGTGGTCTGGCGAAGAAATTACCAGTGCTTTGGGCGGAGATGCTGAAATTTTCTGTGATTACTACGGTATTTCTAGGGAAGGCTTCTTCAACGGAAGAAATATACTCCATATTCCAGTATCTATGGATATAGAAGAGCTTGCAGAGAAACATCATTGTTCTGTAGAGGCGATTGAAGATATTGTAGAGAGATCTCAAGGAATTTTGAAAGGGATTAGAGAAAAACGATCCCATCGTTCTAAAGATGATCTATCTTTGGCTTTTAACAATGGTTGGATGATTTATACTCTTGTTCACGCAGGCCGTCTTCTTGGAGGGCTTGAGTATATTGAGATAGGTGAAAAATGTGGTGAGTTTGTCCGAAATTCTCTCTATAAGCACCACGAACTTTACCGGAGGTGGAGAGAGGGAGAGGCAAAATATCGAGCGAGTTTAGAAGATTATGGGGCTCTTATTTTAGGGGTATTAGCTCTTTATCAATCAGGATGTGGATCCCGTTGGTTGAGTTTTGCTGAGGAGCTTATGAAGGAAGTCCTGATCTCGTTTCGCTCAGAAGAAGGTGGATTTTATAGTGTTGATGGGCGAGATAGCACCTTGCTGATCAAGCAATCCACTCTCTCTGATGGAGAGACAATATCAGGCAACGCTCTGATATGTCAGTGTCTACTCTCGCTTCACTTGATCACAGAAAAAAAACACTATCTTACTTATGCTGAAGACATCTTGCAGTTGGCCCAAGCCTATGGTCATACCCATAAGTTCTCTTCTTTGGGATTGCTCCTTGCATCACAGAACTATTTTTCTAAGAAACACATAAAAGTCTTAATTGCTTTGGGAAGTCAGCAAGATCGTGGCGCTGTTTTGAATTGTTTTTCGGGTTTATTTCTTCCGTATGTATCTCTGATTTGGATGACTCAGGATAACCGAGAGCTTTTAGAAACTTTGCTCCCAGAATACGAGCATGGCCTCATTCCTAAGGGGGATGGCACAGCAATGACAATCTATGTTTTAGAAGTCGATCAATGTAAAAAATTTAAAGACTTAGCATCATTTCGTAGTTATCTAACCTCCTGATACTCCTATAATTAAAATTTTGAATCTTCTTTAGAAAGAAAACACCTTCTCTGATTGGTCAAAATTATGACAATTCCTTATAGTAAGTCCCTAGGCAGGTCAAAATCTATAGGGTAGGAAGTCATGAAATTATACCAGACTCTGCGAGGTGTTGTTTTAATAAGTATCGGATGCTTATTATTAGGAATGCACGCAGGACACGCAACTGAGATTCCTGTGACTTCATCAGGATACGAGAATTTTTTAGAATCTAAAGAAGCGGACCCTTCAGGTCTAGCGATCCACGATCGCGTTTTGTTTAAGGTGAATGAAGAGAGTGTAGTTACTACCCTAGATGTCATCCATAAATTAAACTTACTATTTTATAACTCCTATCCTCATCTTATAGATTCTTTCCCAGCACGCTCCCAATACTATACCGCTATGTGGCCAGTAGTTCTTGAATCTGTGATTGATGAGTTTTTGATGGTTGCCGATGCTAAGGAAAAGAGAATTGCTACGGACCCTACCTCTGTGAACCAAGAAATTGAAGAGATGTTCGGAAGGGATCTTTCTCCCCTGTATGCTTATTTTGAAATGACTGCCAATGATATTTTCAATGTGATAGATCGTACTCTGACAGCACAAAGGGTCATGGGCATGATGGTGCGCTCTAAAGTGATGTTGAAGGTGACTCCTGGAAAAATCCGAGAATATTACCAACAGCTAGAAGAAGAGGCTTCTCGGAAAGTTATCTGGAAATATCGCGTGCTGACGATTAAGGCAAACACAGAATCTTTGGCGAGTCAGATTGCTGACAAAGTGCGTGCTCGTTTAAATGAGGCCAAGAGCTGGGACAAAGACCGTTTAACGGCTCTTGTGATCTCTCGAGGAGGGCAACTTATTGCCTCAGAAGAGTTTTCTCGAGAGAATAGCGAACTGTCTGAAAGCCATAAGCAAGAATTAGGTATGATTGGCTACCCGAAAGAACTCTGCGGTTTCCCTAAGGCACATAAGTCGGGATACAAACTCTATATGTTGTTAGACAAAACTTCGGGTTCCATAGAGCCTTTAGATGTTATGGAGCCTAAGATCAAACAACACCTTTTTGCTTTAGAAGCAGAGAGTGTAGAAAAGCAATATAAGGATAAATTGCGAAAGCGCTATGGCTATGATGCCTCTATGATTGCAAAACTTCTTTCTAAAGAAGCGCCTCCTCTATTTTCCTTATTATAGGGGATTGAGTGACACGAAGTTCTCCTGCGCAACT
The DNA here is from genome assembly GCF_002817655.1 of Candidatus Chlamydia corallus. Lineage (NCBI taxonomy): Bacteria > Pseudomonadati > Chlamydiota > Chlamydiia > Chlamydiales > Chlamydiaceae > Chlamydia > Candidatus Chlamydia corallus. Next base: position 242,387 of record NZ_NWQK01000001.1, on the reverse strand, counting down.
TACGCGCTTTCTTTCTGAAATTCAGAATAAGCCAAAGAAAAGCCTGTCTCAAAATTTCTTAGTCGATCAAAATATTGTCCGAAAGATTGTGGCAACATCTCAGGTTGGTCCTGGGGATTGGGTATTGGAGATAGGTCCAGGATTTGGGGCTCTTACAGAAGAACTCGTAGGTGCAGGAGCGCAGCTCATTGCTATTGAAAAAGACCCTATCTTTGCACAATCTTTAGAGGAGCTCCCTATCCGCTTAGAAATTACCGATGCCTGTAAATATTCATTAGATCAGCTTCAGGAATATAGGACCCTTGGAAAAGGTCGGGTAGTAGCAAACCTTCCCTATCACATTACCACTCCATTGCTTACAAAGTTGTTTTTGGAAGCTCGAGATTTGTGGAAAACTGTGACTGTTATGGTGCAAGATGAAGTTGCTCAGCGTATTGTAGCGCAGCCTGGAGGTAAGGATTATGGGTCTCTAACTATTTTTTTGCAGTTCTTTGCTGATATACACTATGCTTTCAAAGTAACTGCCTCGTGTTTTTATCCTAAGCCGAAAGTGCATTCTGCAGTCATTCATATGAAAGTAAAAGAAGAGCTTCCTCTATCAGAAGAGGAGATCTCAGTGTTTTTTACTTTAACACGAACTGCATTCCAACAACGCCGAAAAGTGCTGACTAATACCCTAAAAGGTCTCTATCCTAAAGATCAAGTGGGACAAGCTCTACAGCAATTAGGTCTTTCTCTCAATGTGCGGCCCGAAGTACTGAGCCTTAGCGATTATCTTGCTCTCTTCGATATGATAAGAGCTAATTAAAATTTGCTTCTTTTCTCTTCTAAGAAAATTAAACTCTGGCGTCTCCAAAAGCCTGCTTTTTTGATCTGAAATTAAAATGTGTAAGAATGCGGTTGGTTATACTGCTCTCATCGAGGCCAATAGTTTTTGTGAGCACATCTTTGCTGCTATGTGATAGGAATGTATCAGGAACTGCAAAGTTTAAAACATCTACCTTAAAGTTGAACATCGCTACAAAATTATTAAACTCTGAGGCTAATCCCCCTCGAATGGAATGCTCTTCTATCGTGATCACTTTAGAGTGATTCATGAGCAGAAGGCTAAAAAGATCATTATCGAAAGGTTTTACAAAGATGGGGTCTACAACAGTTGCGGAGATGCCATAAGCAAGCAGCTGGTGTTTTATAGATAAGGCCGTGAAGCAGAGCGTGCCAAGAGCTATGATTAGAACATCTTCACCTTGTGAGAGAGTCTCAGCATTTCCTGGAGATCTTAAGAAATTTGGATCTCCATTGAGGGGGTCTCCATGAGGGGCAGGGACATTAGGATAGCGAATAGCAGAAGGAGAAGACCAATGTAGAGAAGAGTAGAGTATCTGTTGTAGTACCACATGACTCCGTGGCTGACAGATAATCATCTGTGGCATGGCACGTAGAAAGCTCATGTCATAGATACCGTGATGGCTGCGTCCATCATTATAGGCAAGTCCTGCACGATCTATAGCAAAAATCACAGGAAGATGCTGCATGCAGACATCATGGAAAACATTATCTAGAGCACGGTGTAAAAATGTAGAATATATAGAACAGATCACAGGATTGCCAGCCTTTGCAATACCTGCACTGAAGGTTACAGCATGCCCTTCGGCAATCCCTACATCGAAGAAACGTTCTGGAAATTTTTGTTTAAATCCTTCCAAACGAGATCCTAGAGACATTGCAGGAGTCACAACATGAAGACGAGAGGAAATCTCGCCAAGTTCGCATATCGTCTGGCCAAATATATCAGGGAACGAAGGCTTCGGTTTAATCATAGGAAGATATTTTGCTGACTCTGATTTATTGAAGTTCGCACTTACACCGTGATACTTGGCAGGGTTATTTTGTGCTTGGTCTAGGCCTTTACCTTTAGTTGTGCAGACATGGACAAGAATGGGGAAGGGTAGGTTGCGAACAGTCTGAAGGAGAGTAATCATCTTTTTAAGATTATGACCGTCTACAGGGCCGATATAAGCCAAACCGAATTGCTCGAATAAAGGAGCAGGACAAAAGAGATTTCTAACACATTGTGAAAGTTTGTGGCTATGCTTGGCCAAGTTATTTCCATAACGGGGAATTTTAGCTAGCCACTTTTCCACTTGCTTCGTGAGTTTATTCGTTGTGGGGTGATGTAGCCATCGGGAGAAGATTTGCGACATCGCTCCTACGTTTTTAGATATCGACATATTGTTGTCATTCAAAATAACAATAAATTTCGATAGATCTGTTGAAATATTGTTTAGGGCTTCTAAAGTGAGACCACAAGAGAACGCAGCGTCTCCAAGGATAGGAATCACGTGTGTGCGTGATTCTAAAGGAGTTGTTTGTGCCATCCCTAAAGCGAGAGATAATGCTGTCCCTGCATGTCCTGAGAAGAATAAATCGTGGTCAGCCTCCATAGGATTGACAAAACCACTGAGACCATTGTCATTGCGTATACGGTTAAATGCTTCGTTATTTCTTCCTGTCAGGAGTTTATGAGGATAGGTCTGATGTCCCACATCAAAAATAAATTTATCTTTAGGGGAGGAGAAAACGTAATGTAGGGCTATAGTAAGCTCTACAATTCCGAGGTTTGAAGAGAGGTGCCCTCCCGTTTGTGATAACACAGAGATAATGCAATAACGGATTTCTTCAGCTAGATCAGGAAGCTGAGAAATAGATAGTTTCTTTAAATCTACAGGAGACAATATCTGATCTAAAAGAGGAAAAGGAGACGAAGTCATTGCCTTAGTTATGTGGATGTATGGAAAATGTTTGTACTATAGGATCTCCAGAAGGACTTTTAACGAGTGCCCCTTTGGAGTCAATAGAAAGAAGATAGCATTGTTGATCTTTTCTTAAAGCTTTATTTAGTCCTGCATAGATCAAAGAAAACATTGTCTCATATGTAGCTAGAATATCACTCAAAGCAGTCAGGTTCTCTAAGGATTGTTGCAGGGTAAATAACTCTTTTAAAAAGGGGTCTTCGTGATGGGTTTCTACCATAAGACTACCTAGCTAGAGTTTGTTCCTCGGAGTTAGAATTTTCATGACGCTTTTCTGCCAGTTCACGAACTCTTTGCTCTACTTGTTGAATGCGAGATTCACAAATACGCATTAAGGCATCAGCTTCTTCGTATAGTGCTAGAGATTTGTCTAGAGAGGTTGTAGGTTGATTCATTAGATCGACAATTTCTTCTAGTCGTTGCATTGCGTTTTCGAAGGGAACCTCTTCCATGATTAGCCTTTTATAGGTTTACAAACTTCAATATTTGTCAAAGTTACAATGGCTTCGCCATCATGCAACCGAACCCTTACACGAGCATTTTCTTGTAAGTCGTCTATGGAAATAATAGCGAACTTTTCATTAAAGTCAAAGAGCATAGAGTATCCGCGTTTTAAAACGTTTTTCGGATTTAGAGAATGAAGTTGTTCTTTCAATGCAGAATAACGCGCAATACAATTCTCGTAACGACGTTCTAAAGTTGTTGCTAAGGTTTCCTTTACATTTTCATAAAAGATTTTTTGGTTTTGTATATTTAGCACAGATCCTCGCCATAGACGTTTGCCTAGCAGTTGGAGATTCTGCAAATAGCTAGAAAGCTGTTGCTCCAAAACATTTTGTGAATGCCTAAATAGCATATGCTTGTGAAGATACTCCTCTTTTTGAGAGTGGAGACGTCGTGAAATTAAAGTGTTAAGATGTTGACGCCAAGGAGATATTTTCTCTGATAACTGTTGGATTTGGCGAGCATGTGTAAGATCCTTCTTTACTTGTTGCCAACGTGTTTGGATAGAAAGTAATTTATAGGATAAGGCTTGTAAAAGCATTTTCTGCAAATCTTGAAGTCGGCAGGTCATTCGAAAAACAAGATCTCCTTTGAGCCATCGTGAGATATTGTCATAGCGTTTTTTGCTTTCATTCATTTGTCCTTGGATGCTTTTCTTAACAGCGATTGCAGTATAGTCGAGTTGCTGTTGTGCTGTAGCATAAAATTCTGCACGATCTAAAAAGCGTTTCCAGGGAATCAGTTGTTGTTTTTTTGATGCGAGGCATTGACGTGAGTGTGAGAGGAGATAGCGTAGGTATCCCTCGAACATCTGAACTTGTTCTTCACTACTTTTACAGACCATTTCTGCGGCCGCAGAAGGAGTAGGAGCACGAACATCAGCAGCAAAGTCGCATAAAGTATAATCAGTCTCATGACCAACAGCAGAAAGTATGGGTAGCGTGCTTGCATGGATTGCTTTAACTAAAATTTCTTCGTTAAATGCCCAGAGATCTTCTATACTCCCTCCTCCCCGGGCAATAATAAGAATATCGGCGAGGTTCTCGGTGTTCATGACTTCAATTGCTTTTGAGATTTCATGAGCTGCTGAACTTCCCTGAACAGTCACGGGATAAATTAAAATTTTATAGTTGAGAGCACGCCGCGAAAGTACGCGTAAGATATCTTGAATGACAGCTCCTGTTGGGCTAGTAATCACGCCAATACATTTGGGAGCACTAGGAAGTGCTTTCTTTGTTTCGGTTGCGAAATACCCTTCCGCAGTAAGACGCTTTCTAGTTTCTTCAAATTTCTGTAGAAGATCACCCTCTCCAGCATAAACCAAAGCGTGAGCTACAATCTGATACTGTCCTTTAGGAGCATAGACAGCAAGTTTTCCATGAATAATAACAGCGTCCCCGTCTTTGGGTTTGCGGTCATAATACTTACTTTTAAAATGGAAAAAGGCACCGTTGAGAAAAGCTTTGCTATCCTTAATCCCGAAATAGAGATGACCACTGGGTTGTAAGGAGACATTGCTAAGTTCACCCTTAACTACAATATGACAAAAATTTGACTCAAGAAGAGTCTTAATACGCTCAGTTAACGATGCAACAGCCTGTGGAGGCGATGACATGACAGGAAAGCCTCTCTAGAGAATTCAGTGAATTTAGAGTAAGAGATTTTCTGATAGAAAACTATTAAAAAATTGTTGATTCTGTTGGGAAAGTATACTAATGGAATCCAGAGAGAATGAGGAGAAAAAGATGACGAGACAACGTTATGCTTTTGGGAACTGGAAAATGCACAAGACAGTACAAGAGACAGAGGGATATGTCGAAACATTTGCCTCCTTATTACAAAGAGAGCCTCTCTCCTGTACTGTGGGTATTGCTCCTCCGTTTACCTCTTTGAGTGCTTTTGAGAAGATAATAGACACTAAGGACGTTCCTATTTGGCTAGGAGCACAAAATGTATATCCAGAGCTTTCAGGAGCTTTTACTGGAGAGATTTCTTTACCTATGCTTAAAGAAATCGGAGTGAAGTTTGTTTTGGTAGGACACTCGGAGCGTCGTCATATTTTTGGAGAAAGCGACTCCTTTATAGCTTCTAAGGTACAGGCTGTTGCTGAGGCTGGACTCGTTCCCGTTCTTTGTATCGGAGAGAGCTTGGAAGTTCGTGAAGAAGGAAAGACTCATGAGTTAATCAAAAGACAGTTGCTTTTGGGTTTGGAACAGATTCCTAATAATTCCGAATTTTTGATTGCCTATGAGCCTGTATGGGCAATTGGAACAGGTAGGGTAGCAGCAATCTCTGATGTACAGAACATTCATATGTTTTGTCGCAAAGTATTGCAAGAAAGGTTTTCTAAAGTTGTAGCTGAGGGGACTTCGATTTTATATGGAGGATCCGTGAAAGTCGATAATGCCGAGGGATTAGGTCAATGTAGTGATGTTGATGGGCTTTTAGTTGGTGGAGCTTCTTTAGAAGCTCAAAGTTTTTTTGCTATTGCTAAAAATTTTTGTTTATAATTTGAGAGAATGAAGAGATTTTTTCTTGGTCTCCTAGGTTGTTTTTAGGGGGTTCCTGAAAAGAGTAACTTTGATCAATTTCGAGTAGGGGACGATAACGAAAGAACAGAGTATGGTGCTAGTTACATGACGGACAATCGTCAGGATGCGAAAGAAGGTTCGACCACTCTTTGGGGATGGCTTTTAATTGCATTCCCCCTAGTAAGTAGTATATTGAAAACAGCTCTCTAATACATAGAAGTAATTTTCAGATGGTCAATAATTAGTTTTTTTAAGAGAATGCTAGGCAAATGCTCGTGTTTGGGTATTCGGTTGAGTCTACATGAAGCTGGGAGAGAGACTCTTCTAGTATTGAGAAGTAGAAAAAATAAGGGTCGGGCGTGCCTCAATGTCTTGTATCCGAATCAATATCTTTAAATAAGGAGATTGGCATGACAGTGTTGTTTTACGCATTTTTATTCATCTTCCTTTTTCTATGTGTAGTTCTTTGCGGCTTAATCTTGGTTCAAGAGAGTAAGAGTATGGGGTTAGGCTCTTCGTTCGGCGTGGATTCTGGAGATTCTGTATTCGGCGTTTCTACTCCAGATATTTTGAAAAAAGTGACTTCCTGGTGTGCTGTTGCTTTTTGTATAGGCTGTTTATTACTTTCATTTTCAACGAATCTCTTGGGAAAAAAGTTAGATGCTAAAAAAAATTCACTGCCTGTTACTGAAGAGAGTCCGAAACCAGCTTCTTCTGAGGGAGTTGAAGAAAATAACTCCTAGATTATTGTTTGCTTGACTAGGTATTTTTCTAGATTGAGTCATGATAAAGCTAGCGAGTTTTTATTCTCAAATGAGATATGAGTGTACAGTCAAAAATCTGTCTTTTGTTCCTATGTCCTTGTTATGGTTAAAAAGTTCTTTTGTTTGCCTAAAGATTAGTATTCTTATCAACACAAGGAATATTTTAGATCCAAGTGCTTGTTATGAGGTTTCTTTACAGAAACCAGTCAAGCCCATGTTCAAATTATGATTAGACGTTTAGAATATTACGGTAGTCCTATTTTAAGGAAAAAATCTTCCCAAGTTCCAGAGATTACGGACGAGATTCGCAATCTTGTGATTGATATGTGTGATACTATGGGAGCACATCGGGGTGTAGGCTTAGCGGCACCTCAAGTAGGGAAAAATATCAGTTTATTTGTAATGTGTGTAGAGAAAGAGACTGAGGATGGGGAGCTGATTTTCTGTGAGACTCCAAGGGTATTTATCAACCCTGTTCTATCAGATCCTTCTGAAACCCTGGTCATAGGTAAAGAAGGGTGTCTTTCGATTCCTGGACTGCGAGGAGAAGTGTTGCGCCCTCAGAAAATCACAGTCACTGCTATGGATCTCAATGGAAAGATATTCACCGAGCACTTGGAAGGATTTATTGCACGTATTGTTATGCATGAGACTGACCATCTTAATGGCGTGCTCTATATTGATCTTATGGAAGAGCCCCGAGATTCTAAGAAGTTTAAAGCTGCTTTAGAGAAAATCAAACGTCGCTACAATACACACTTGAGTAAAGAAGAGCTCGTTTCTTAATTGATCTTTAATCAAGTATGGAGTTGATTTGCTCTTTGTCTTGTGATTAACAATTGTCGGTAGCTTGACTATCTTCCCACGCATATCTCTTCAAAGGTTTTAAAATGCGTCTTGCTGATTTTTGCTAATAAATCTTTTCCTCGTTGCTTAGCGATGCGTCTTCCTGTTTCTTTAACATTGGATCCAGCACCTTTAGGAAGTTCGACTTGATACTGTTGTTCTAGCTTCTTTATCGAATTGACAAACGCATCTCTAGCTAGTATAGAGGCTGCTGCTACGACCACATCTTCTTCTGCACGGGGCTTTTGTATTACAGTAATGTCGGTCTCTTTTTTTTGGAGAGCTTTCAGTAGAGTATGTTCCGAAGATGCAAACTGATCTGAAATTGCAAATGTATTTCCTGAAGGTTTTGGTGCTAAGTTGTTGATAACAGTAGCGTGAGCCCAAGCAAGAAGTGTATTTAGATTATGAAATTTTCCATACAGCTCGTTATATTTTTCTGGATATAGGATGATTACATCACAGACACATAGTGAGCGTATGACACGTGCTAGGGAAATAATTTTCGTATCTTTAAGATTTTTAGAATCTTGAATTTTGTTCTCGTAAAGTTTTTTTAAAATCTCAGAATTAGCTGCATAGACTCCTGCAATACATAAGGGGCCAAAAAAATCTCCTTTCCCTGATTCATCAACTCCCAATCTTGGGCGTAGATCTTTTTCTACGATTGCATGGGTGAAGGTATGCAGGATTTCTGGTTCTAAGAAAAACTCTATGAATTCCTGAGTTCCTTTTCCTTGGATGACGAGTTTCCCTGAGGGGTACAGGGTACAGGTAACAGTATTGGATCGCGCTTGAAATACAGTATTTTGTGGTTGAGAAAAGATAAAATCTTTTTCTTTGAGCTGAGCTCTTAAACTATTTTGAGCAGAAGTTGTTAAAGTAACAACAAATGGTGGAGGCATGCAGTACATCTACCTATAAATTATAGAAAAAATTTAAGACTGCTTCGTTCCTAGTTATGGGAATCTAGGGTTTGAATGGCTGATAATTTTTATTTTCGCGTACTATACCGTATAGTTAGGACAAGTTCCAAGTACAAATTAAACAATAATTTTGTATATTTCTGCAAATAACTGAGAGAGACAAAAGATACAAGAGTGTAGGATAACCTGTATTTTAAAGTCTCAAGGTTTAGAGAAATACTACATAGGTACAATCGATCTCATGCAAGAACACATACATAAAGAACTGCTACATTTGGGTGAAATTTTCCGTACATCACGAGAGTCTCAATCCCTATCATTAAAGGACGTAGAGGCCGCAACCTCAATACGATATTGTTGTTTAGAAGCTATCGAACAGGGATATTTGGGAAAACTGATTTCACCAATTTATGCCCAGGGATTTATTAAGAAATACGCTATGTATCTTGGGTTGGATGGAGACTCTATTTTAAAGGAACATCCTTATGTCATGAAGATTTTTAAGGAGTTTTCAGATCATAATATGGAAATGCTTTTGGACCTTGAATCTATGGGCGGAAGGAATTCTCCTGAAAGAGCTATTCATTCCTGGTCAAATCTCTGGTGGGCAGGGCTCATCATTGTGGGAGGAATTGTTCTGTGGTGGTTAGGATCGTTGTTTTCTGTTTTCTAACTTAGGGTCTGCTGGTCTCTATTTGGACCAACAGATACGATATAGTGCTTTTTACCCTAACTTGAAGCAGGAAGAAACTTTTTGAGATCCTTGTAAAAGCATTTGTTGGTTGTCAGGAGACCATGGATCGATCTCGTCTTCTTCTTCTTCCTCGCCAGGTGGTAATGGTAATCCTAGACCAGCTCCCTGAGATCCATGCGAAAAACGACCATCACCGTCTCTTTCGTCTACTTGACGACGACCTAGGCCAAAAGCAGCTGACTGGAGGCCTAAACTTCTACCCAACGAACTACTTTTTTTCCCTCTTTCAGTCGTTGTTAATAATTCTTGAAGACGTTTTTGCCATGGACCATCCTTTTCAGGGTCAATGCAGGGCCGTTTTTCGTCTAGAGGATCTAGAGGAATATACCCGTGTGCAAGAAGACATAAAATGACAAGGATTTCAAATACATGTGATTCTAAACTCAAACCTATACCATGAAAGGTGAAAAACTTGGAATTAGGGCCAACAAGAAGTTTTAATGTTTTTTTGATGAGATCAAGAACAGAGATAGAAGCTTGTCCTAAAGGACCCGTGTAACCAGATTCTAGGCTGAAGACCTCTAACCTGGATAATTTCCTTAAAAAGGTTTTATAATTTAGTTTGCATGTAGTACGGCAATCTCCAGAACCTTCTGTAGAGGCGGGAGCGCCTCCTACAGCGCCTTGTAGCTGCTCTTCGTCTGATGGGGATGGGAGTGTAGGACTTGCCTGTAGAATCCAACAATTAGGAGGGGAGCTAGTTGAAACTGCGCCTTTAGTTTTAGCTTCTATAACAGTTGTAAATAACTGAAAGAACAAATCTTTGATGAGGATGTCTTCGCCCAGCTCCTGGTTTCCTAAAACCTTCGCCATAGATTCAGCCATGCATTTTTGTGGTGTTTTTTTTAGTGCTTGTATTTGACATTTGCAAAGATCTTCAAGCATCTTTTGCTCTGTAGGACTCAGATTTTCGCCCTTCTCAATCTTATTTGCACAATTTGGGGTTTGCTGGAAAACCATACCAACGCAAATAGGACCGAATTTCTCTACAAGCTCTTTGAGAAATTGTGCTTGGGGATTTTCGGGAGTATTTTCGGTATCTAAGCAGCATGCGCAGCATCCTCCCCATATCCATTGCAGGAAACTAGGACAATGAGTTTTGCACCAAGGTGTCCCAGTTCTATAACAATAATTTCCTAGACGCTGCATTCTAGCGTTATCTAAGAGTTTTTCAACTAGACTGCCTGCCTGTTCTACCAGATGTAGTACATTCCCTGGCGGTTCTATAGAAAAACCCATTTCACGCTGATTTTGGCTTCCAGGCTGTTGTGTTATTGTATGTTGACCTTGATTACTAGACTGCCCTTGTTCTTGGAGTGGAATATCTTCTTCTTGTGTGCGTCGTGGTTGTTCGCGATAGAAGCAATTTAGGTTTCCACATGGCCATGTCATAGGGTTTCTCCATTAGTGAGATTAAGTTGTATTGATCTTTATAGTGACCGATTCTTTGGGAAAAAATTCTAAAACATTATCTTAGAGTGTTTTAAGGATGATTATTTCTTAGTAGACCTTTAAGTAAAACAAGAAAAATAGCAAATCTTGATGACGGTTTTCTTGTTGAGGTTATTTTTAGAGCAAAGATTCAAAATAATTATAGATTTCTAGTCAATTTCTTTGTTGATTTTGAATTAAATTTTGTCTTCGTGCCCAACGTTTTGATACTTGCCTTAAAGATTTTAAGAAAGGAAATGCCGCGAGATGTTTTTCTGAGCTTTGGAATTCTTCAAGCATATAGAATAAAAGCGTCGCGGCAAAAAATGCGAACTTTATTTTTGCTCACCCTTCATACCTAAAAAGAGACTAGTTAAATGACCCGAGCACTCAAGGATATGCTGTTGATAAGATGGACTACCTGGTTCATCATCATCATCATCATCCTCCTCTTGAGGGAATTTTGCGAGGCATGCGAGAGCTTCTTCTTCTAGATTACGCGAATCATCCATACTCATCTGTTTCAATAGTGTACGTTTCTTTTTTGGAGATGGTGGTGCAGCATTCCCTGTTTTATAGGCATATTGTAGTCGAGCAAAAAGCTGCATGAGTGTCTCCTCCTCCTCCTCTATAATCGTACCCGTCGTGTCAGGATTTGTAGGGCAATAGCCAAGCGCGAATATTAGTAGAATGAGTATAGCAAGAAAATCTTTATCTTTATAGTATACTCCTCCACCTGAGTTTGTTAGCAGTGTAGACCCACTTCCTGCTGCAAATAAGAGAAAACTTTTAAGCATTTTCTCGACTATGAAACTAGTATGACCAAGAGGTGCACTCTCCTTGGTTTTTAGGTTGTATACGTTGATTTTCGCTAACTGTTTTATCACTCCTTTGCTGTTATATCCTTTCGCTATATACTCCCCCCCCCTTTACCATATGCAGTTGCGTAAGATGGTCGTCGAGCATCTTTTGGTAGACAGGATGGACGGGGCTGAGTCGTCAGAGGAGAGATGCTTAAAATGTAACAATTAGGACTTTGTTGAGGAGAAGAAGATGCTCCAGCTCCTTCTTCTTTCAATATTGTTTCCCAAGACTTTCCAGCAATAAACTGGAGCATGGTTTCGATTAGTGGATCGTTTGGAGCGCGTTGTTGAATGCTCCCTACTCCTTCGAAGAAAAAGCTTTGAGTAAGATTTAGCATAGTCCCGTAGAGTTGACTTTTAGATTCCTCACACTTTTGTCTAAATTCATTTTTTTCTTCCTCAGTAAATTTGGTGTTATTTTCAGCGAGCTCCATTAAGTTATACTGATCGTTTTTAGCAGCCAAGGCAACGGCAATAGGACCGTAGTTTGCTTCGCATTCTTGGATAAAGTCTACGAAGGAGTTATCTTCGTCCAAACAACAAGCATTATAAATTCCACAAATAAATCTTCCAAAAGATCCACAATGCCTTTCGCATCCGCTTGAGCAGGTATCATAACAAAACGCACTACATCTTTGTGTTCGTCTATGCGATATGACTGAGTCGAGCAATTCTCCTGCATCCCGAATCGTTTGTAGAGTACTATCTTCATTTCCTGTAGAAAACTGAAAATGTTTTTCTACTTTTTTTATTTTACCTGGTTGGGAAGTTATAGGAGGAGTTTTTCCAGAAGGACTTGTTCCACTAGTACTTGGTTCCTCATCTGTACCACCTGTATTTTGTGTCATCTCGAAAGCTTCTTCTGTTGTTACTTCAGTCCATTGACAATTGCAATTTTGGAAATGCGATAACCAGCTTGGGCAAACCATAATATTACCTCTAAATGTTTAGATTTATTTAATTTTCACAGAGTTCAAAGGAACTCTGTGAGTTGGGAAGGAATATGGGTGCTCTGTTTGAACTATGCTATTTGGAAGGGGAAAGAGGGGATTCCGATTTTCGTTGCACAGTACGAGGTGCTTAAATCTCAAATTTCAAAAGATGTTTAGAGCACCTGTAAAAGCAAGACTTTGGGCTAGAGCTACTGTTTCATTACTTTTACCTCGTTTAAACTTAGGGCAATAGGCAATGCTATAAAATAATTTTTTTAAAATCTATAAAATTCAAAAAAATATTTTATAAAAAACCCACAATCCTAGGACGGCAAATCCGATAAAATTCTCTTGTATTTGAGAATGATTTTACAAAAATTTATTCCCTAAAAGAGCTCACCCTCGTCCATTGGGGACGTATCAAAAACCCTGTTCGTCAAGGCTGTAGTTTCTTTTAAAGGTTCGATTATTTTATCCGTCGATAATGACCAAAACTCCCTCAAAGCATAGTTTCAAGTTCTTTTGTTGTTGCTTTTATTTAAAAAAAGTCTATAACGTTTATGCAAATTATGCTGTTGGAAACAAATGTTGAAAATCCAGAAAAAGAGAATACGTGTTGGCGTAGTAACAGCAGCAGGCGTCATATTGAGTTTCTTCAATTCTGTAGACGCAGCTCCAAAAAAAAAGAAGATTCCTATAGAGATTGTTTATTCCTTTGCTACAGTCTCTTCTTATCTAGAAAAAGAAGACGCAAGTACACTATTTTGTGTCGATGTGGATCGTGGACTTCTCCAGCATCCTTACTTAGGTAGCCCAGGATGGTATGAAACTAGACGTAGGCAGTTATTTAAATCGTTTGGCAACGAACCTCAGGGTAACGAACGTGTAGAAGAAGAAGCTCTTGTTATTGATATTTTCAGGAAAAAAGATTGCCTAGAGAGCAATATTCCAGACCAAATAGAAGCTATTTTTATGAATTCCTCTGCCTTCACATTGGGAGTTTCCTCCTCTGGTGTAACAGCAATTCCTGCTACTTTGCATAGTTTGCTTCAGCAGAATATAAATTTCGAAAGACGCTCTATATCATCCGAAAGTCACCTTTTGAAGATACAAAGTGCCCCCTCAGAGGCATCTCTTTTTTATCGAGGTATTCTTTTCTGTGGAGAAACTATAATCGTTGATGCTTTAAGTCAACTATTTGCCCAACTGAACTTTTCTCCTAAAAAAATGATCTTTCTAGGAGAAGATCCTGAGGCAATCCAAGCTATTGGCGCTGCTTGTATAGGTTGGGGCATCAACTTTTTAGGATTGGTATACTATCCTGCTCAAAAGAGTCTTTTTTCTTACGCTCATCCCTACTCTACGGCGGCAGAGCTCCAAGGAGCCGAGGCTTTACAAATAATTTCGGATGAAGTCGCACAGCTTACTTTAGATGCTCTTGCGAAAACAAATTAACACCGTGTTTGGTACAAACAAGCCCTATGTATTCTCTTTCCCCCTGAGGGTGCCTAGGGCCCTTTTTATCTATCATGAGCTTATACTTCAGTTTTAATGAGGTTTTTAATAAATATTAAAAATATTTTCTTAAAAAAATCACGAGACAATCATATTTCTGCATTTTTTAGGGGTTTTGTATGGGATGGCATTTTTTTATTGTACTGGCTTTATGCCTATATAAAGTAGTTTCGATTGAAGCAGTGGTAATTGAAATTACTGATGTTCAGGCAGTCCATAAGTTTGCCAAAGAGAAAACTTTGGTCTGTTTCAATATTGAAGATACCGTGGTCTTTCCAAAACAGATGATAGGTCAGTCTGCATGGCTGTACCATAGAGAAACAGACCTTAAGACAACACTCTCTGAAGAGGAAGCCAAAGAACAAGCATTTCTTGAGTGGATGGGTATTTCTTTTGTTGTCGATTATGAATTGATGAGCACTAACTTAAGGAATGTACTCACAGGCTTGTCTTTGAAACGATCTTGGGTATTAGGAATTTCTCAGAGACCTGTGCATTTGATAAAAAATACTCTTCGAGTTCTACATTTTTTAAACATAGACTTTACCTCCTGCCCAGCAATTTGTGAAGATGGTTGGCTCTCTCAACCTAGGACGAAGGAAAAACCCGAACAGGTGATGGCTATAGAAAAGAATATTTTGTTCGTTGGAGCTCTGAAACATGGTTTGGGCATTGACGAAGCTCTTGAAATTTTTCTAAGTGGGATAACTTCTTGCCCTAGCCAAATCATCTATGTGGATCATAATCGAGAGCGCTTGCGTTCCGTTGATGCTTTTTGTAAAAAAGCAAATATTTATTTCATAGGGATGCTCTACACTCCAGCAAAGCAGCGTGTAGAAAATTACAATCCCCAACTTGCTGCTATCCAATGGTCGAAGCTTCGTAATAATTTTTCCGATGAATATTATGAATCCCTGTTAAGCTATGTCAAGAGGAAAGGCTAGCAGGCATCACTGGGTTGGGGAATACTCTTGTATTGATAGCCGAACGGAACGCATGACGTTCTAAAAGTATCCTATGTTCTTCTCTTATTCACTTTAGTTAGAGAAAAACTAAAATAAGATCGGAAGAGAAGGGATTCGAACCCCTGGTTCCTGTAAGAGAACTTCTGATTTCGAATCAGACGCATTCGACCACTCTGCCACTCTTCCATAATGCTTCAACAGTTTAGAGAATCTAGACTCAGATTGTCTACATGTATTGCACAATGTTTTTCATAAATCTATGAAATCAGAAATCAAGATTACAGAATATAGTTGAGTCGCCATCACGAATTATTAGGAGAAAACCAGAGTGATTCTTATGCATCTGTTTAGAAAACTACCCTCAAGAAGATGCTTGAGGGTGAAAATATCTAGTTTTTGTCAGAATGATGAGAGTGGCAGCTTCCTGAAGAGCAGCTCTCTCCTTGTGAACATCGAGATTTCTTGCTGCAGAAGGGACAAAAGCTTAGCAAGCAAATGACACCAGCGATTCCAATGACAATATAGGTAATTTGGGTGGCGGGAGTAGAAATGCCTCCACACAACTTGGCAATAATATTTAATTTATTGTGAGTAATTCCTATAATTCCCACGTTCAATGCGGAAAGAATAACAACAAGAGAGGATAGTCCTCGAATAATTTTGCCCAGCATTGCTTTTCTCCTAAGTGATGTATACTTAATTCCATCTTTTAATCTTTTTTATAATTTAATAAACTGTTTTTTTCAAAAGACTTCTTTGCTAAAATCTCTCTGTCTCGTTGACTTTTTGAATACAAAGGTTTAAGTTGGTTAGGAAGTTTTTGAACTGTAAAAAACTTGTGATTTTTATGATCGCAGAGAGACAGTTCAGAATAAAACATCAATTTTTTAAGTTGAGATATTTTTTCTTTACTTGACTTGAGAAAAGAGAACATTTCCATAAGCTGCAATTTAGGATAACGTATCATGGAGCAATTTCGTTTGGATAGGGAAGAAATTTTACTTTTGGCAAAGGCCTCAGCATTACAACTCTCCGAAGAGCTTATCCAGGAATATCAGACTTCTTTAAGCGCTGTGATTGTCTCTATGAAAGAAGCAATTTCCATAGATGTTGATGACATAGGTTTATTCGAACCTCTTTTAATGCATGTAGTGAATGTTGAGGATTTGAGAGAAGACGCGGTGATCTCTGATTTCAATCAAGAGGAATTTTTACGTAATGTTCCAGAATCTTTAGGAGGATTAGTGAAAGTTCCTGCGGTAATCAAGTAAGGGAGTCCCACAAATTATGTATCAATATAGTGCTGTAGATTTAGCAAAAGCTATAACTTTAGGGGAACTTACCGCAACGGGAGTGACCCAACATTTCCTTCATAGAATTGAAGAATCCGAAGAGCAAGTAGGCGCATTTATCTCCTTATGTAAGGAACGTGCTTTAGAAAAGGCAGGGATCATAGATGAGAAGCGTGCGCGTGGGGAGCCTTTAGGAAAACTCGCAGGCGTTCCTTTAGGAATTAAAGACAATATTCATGTTGCAGGTTTGAATACTACGTGCGCATCTCGTATGTTGGAAAATTATCAAGCCCCATTTAATGCTACCGTTGTAGAAAGAATAGAAAAAGAAGATGGCATTATCCTAGGAAAACTCAATATGGATGAGTTTGCTATGGGAGGAACAACGCTCTACTCTGCTTTTCATCCTACCCACAATCCTTGGGACTTATCTCGTGTTCCTGGGGGGAGTTCAGGAGGATCTGCTGCGGCAGTTTCTGCTAGATTTTGTCCTGTAGCCTTAGGATCAGATACAGGGGGATCCGTCCGTCAGCCCGCAGCATTTTGTGGTGTTGTTGGCTTTAAGCCTTCCTACGGAGCTGTTTCTCGTTATGGTCTTGTAGCCCATGGCTCTTCCTTAGATCAAATCGGTCCTTTAGCCAATGCTGTGGAAGATATCGCTCTTATGATGGATGTTTTTTCTGGTAAAGATCCCAGAGATGCGACATCAAGGGAGTTTTTTCATGACTCTTTTATGAGTAAGTTGTCTACCGAGGTTCCTAAACTAATTGGCATTCCTAGAAGCTTTTTAGTGGGACTACGTGACGATGTTAGGGATAACTTCTTCTCTTCTCTAGCTATTTTTGAAGGAAAGGGAGCGCATCTTGTAGATGTAGAATTGGATATTCTCAGTCATGGTGTACCTATATACTACATTTTATCGTCCGCGGAAGCTGCAACGAATTTAGCAAGGTTTGATGGGATCCGTTATGGATTCCGTTCTCCCAAAGCCGATACCATTAGCCAAGTCTATGACTTGTCAAGGGTACAAGGATTTGGCAAAGAGGTCATGCGCAGGATCCTTTTAGGGAACTATGTCTTGTCTGCAGAGAGACAGAGTATTTATTATAAGAAAGCTATGGCAGTTCGTGCTAAGATTATCAAGGCTTTTAAAATGGCATTTGAAAAGTGTGAAATTTTAGCAATGCCTGTCTGTTCTACCCCTGCGTTTAAAATAGGAGGGATCGTAGATCCTACCGCTTTATATCTACAGGATATCTATACCGTAGCTATGAATTTAGCATATCTTCCCGCGATTGCCGTACCTTCTGGCTTTTCGAAAGAGGGCTTGCCTTTAGGCTTGCAGCTGATCGGACAACAAGGCCAAGACCAACATGTTTGCCAAGTGGGTTATAGTTTTCAAGAACATGCTCAGACTAAGCAATTGTTTTCTGAAAGATATGCCAAAAGTGCGGCTCTAGGAGGTAGATAATGAGTGTTGTTTATGCAGATTGGGAATCAGTCATAGGACTTGAAGTTCACGTAGAATTGAATACAGCATCGAAGTTATTTAGCTCTGCTTTAAATCGCTTTGGAGATGAACCAAACACCAATGTATCTACTGTATGTACAGGCTTACCAGGATCTTTGCCTGTATTAAACAAGGCTGCCGTTCGCAAAGCTGTGCTTTTTGGTTGCGCTGTCGAAGGTGAAATTTCTTTATTTAGCCGTTTTGATAGAAAGTCTTACTTCTATCCCGACAGTCCTAGAAACTTCCAAATCACGCAATTTGAATACCCCATTATCCGAGGAGGCCGTGTTAAGGCTGTTATTCAACAGGAAGAGCGTTACTTTGAATTGGCGCAAGCTCATATAGAAGATGATGCTGGAATGCTCAAACATTTCGGAGAATTTGCTGGTGTAGACTATAATCGAGCGGGAGTTCCTTTGATTGAAATTGTTTCAAAGCCCTGTATGTTTTGTGCTGAAGATGCTGTTGCTTACGCGAATTCTTTAGTTTCCTTGTTAGACTATATCGGGATTTCTGATTGCAATATGGAAGAAGGCTCGATCCGTTTTGATGTGAATGTTTCTGTCCGCCCTAAGGGATCCCAAGAACTTCGCAATAAGGTGGAAATCAAGAATATGAACTCCTTTGCTTTTATGGCACAAGCTTTAGAAGTGGAAAAACGACGTCAGGTCGATGAGTATCTTGCTCATCCAAATAAGAATCCCAAGCTCGTGATTCCCGCAGCTACATACCGCTGGGATCCCGAAAACAAAAGAACCGTTTTGATGCGTCTGAAAGAAAGTGCTGAAGATTATAAGTATTTTCCAGAGCCTGATTTACCGACGCTACAGTTGACAGAATCTTATATTGAAGAGATTCGCAAGACTTTGCCTGAACTTCCCTATGACAAGTACCATCGCTACATTGAGGAGTACGGTCTTTCTGAAGATATCGCAAGTATTCTTATCAGTGATAAATATACAGCGGCATTTTTTGAAGCTGCTTGTAAAGATTGTAAAAACTTTAGGTCTTTATCTAACTGGGTGACTGTCGAATTTGGAGGTCGCTGCAAAACATTGGGATTGAAGTTGCCGTCTTCAGGAATTTTTCCTGAGGGAGTAGCTCAGTTGGTGAACGCTATAGACCAAGGTATTATTACAGGGAAAATTGCTAAAGAAATTGCTGATATTATGATAGAATCTCCAGGGAAAAATCCTGATGAGATTTTAAAAGAAAAGCCAGATCTTCTTCCTATGGCAGATGAGGCGGCGTTACAGGCAATTATCGCTGAGGTGATTGTTGAAAATCCTGAGTCTATCGTAGACTATAAGAATGGCAAGACCAAGGCGCTAGGATTTTTAATTGGGCAGATTATGAAGCGTACAGCAGGAAAAGCCCCGCCCAAGCGTGTGAATGAACTTCTACTTTTAGAATTAGATAAGAGTTAGGATTTCCTATAGAAGCCTCAGTGTCTAAATCAATGAAAAAAAGCATCTTAGTGAACTCTTTAAGGTGCTTTTTTTCTCTAAATAAAAATTCCTACGGTTCAAAAACAAAGAAGACAAGCAAAAGAGACGTTTTCTACTTCCCTTCATCTCTTCAATTTAGGGATTGACCTGAATAAAATTTCGCAAAAATGTGTATCCAGACCAGATAATTATTATTTTCAGGTGACAATAAATTATTGTACTCGGCTTGCTTTCTTATTCTTGTTGACGTATTGGTTAATCAGATGCTTATTTTGATTTAGGTGCTAAAATGCGATTTTCGCAATGCGGATTTCCTCTAACGTTTTCTATCACATTGCTGTCAGTATTCCATACTTCCTTGAGTGCTGCTACGATTTCTTTAAAGTCTGAAGATAGTGTTAATGGAAATAGTAAGACCTATGATGTTCAACCTGGTGATGTATACAGCCTTGCAGGGGATGTCTTGATATCTAACGTAGATAATTCTTTGTTAAACAAGGCCTGCTTCAATGTAGCCTCTGGGAGTGTGACGTTTTTAGGAAATCAGCACGGGCTATATGTTAATAATATTACCTCAGCAACTACTCAGGAAGGGGCTGTACTCTCTTGTAAAGATGGTCAGGCGCGTTTTTCTGGATTTTCCTCGCTCTCCTTTATTCAGAGCCCTGGAGATATCAAGGAGCAGGGGTGCCTTTATGTGAAAAATGCAATTATGCTCTTAAACAATTATAAAGTACGTTTTGAGCAAAATCGAAGTAAGACTAAAGGTGGAGCTATTAGCGCAGGTAGTGTTACTATAGTAGGTAACTACGATTCTGTCTTTTTCTATCAGAATGAAGCGATCTCTGGTGGCGGGGCAATCAATTCTGCGGGTCCTATAGAGATTGCAGCAAACCAGGCGGAGGTGCGATTCTTACAAAATATTGCCAATAATGGTTTAGGAGGAGCACTATGCTCCACTGGCAATATTGATATTTCTCAGAATACTTATATTGCATTTAGAGAAAACCAGGCATTGACGACGGCTGTAGGTAAGGGAGGCGCTATCTATTGTCTGCCAAAGTCGGGTAGCGACCCAGTTCCCGTTGTCACTTTTTCTCAAAATAAACAGTTAGTTTTTGAAAGAAATAGTTCTATATTGGGTGGTGGAGCTATTTATGCGAAGAAGTTGCGTATCTCTTCGGGTGGTCCTACGCTGTTTATCAACAATATGGTGGCTGCAAATTCAGTAAATCTAGGTGGAGCTGTTGCAATTGATGATGGAGGGGAGCTAAGTTTATCCGCAGAAAAAGGAAATATTACATTCGAAGGCAACCATACTAGCAACAATTCTCTGAATGGAATCCATCTTTTGAGCAATGCTACATTCCTTAAATTACAGGCAAAAAAGGGATATTCTATAGAATTTTATGATCCTATTACTTCTGCAGCAGACGGGTCAACTAATTTGAATATCAACGGCGATCCTCAGAATAAGGAGTATACGGGGACAGTGCTCTTTTCTGGAGGAAAGAGCGTAGCAAAAAATCCTCAGGATTTTCAATCCAAAATTCCTCACAACGTAAACTTATCTGCAGGATTCTTAGTGCTTAAAGAGGGTGCAGAGGTAACAGTTTCGAAATTCACTCAGTCTCTGGGGTCTCGTTTAGTTTTAGATTTGGGAACAAAACTGCAAGCTTCTAAGGAAGACATCGTAATCACAGGCCTCGCAATAGACCTAGATAGCTTAAGCTCGTCTTCAAAAGCAGCTGTTATAAAAGCAAATACGGCAAATAAACAGATATCTCTTACTAGCCCTATTGAACTTGTCTCTCCTACTGGCAATGTCTATGAAGATATGGGTATGAGAAATTCACAGGCGTTCTCGCTACTTTCTCTAGAACCTGGATCTGGTGGGAGCGCAACTATTGTAAGTGCTGGGGATCCTATATCAACAAGTCCTCATTATGGTTTTCAAGGAAATTGGAAAGTAGCGTGGACAGGAACTGGAAACAAAGTTGGAGAATTTTTTTGGAATAAAATAAGTTATAAGCCTAGACCTGAAAAAGAAGGGAATTTAGTTCCTAATATCTTGTGGGGAAATTCTATAGATATAAGATCACTAATGCAGATTCAAGAGAGTCATGCATCGAGCTTGCAGACAGATCGTGGTCTTTGGATCGATGGCATCGGCAATTTCTTCCATGTATCTAGTTCAGAGAAAAACACAAGGTACCGTCATAACAGTGCTGGATATGTTATATCTATAAATAATGAGATCACTCCTAAACAGTATACCTCGATAGCATTTTCTCAGCTTTTTAGCAGAGACAAAGACTATGCAGTTTCTAAAAACGAGTATAGAATGTATTTAGGATCTTATCTTTATCAATATACAACATCCCTAAATACTATTTTTCATTATGCTTCGCGTAGTCATAATGTAAAAGTGGGTATTCCCTTAAGAAGGTTCCCCCGAAATCCTCCTGTAATTTTTCAAGTTTTATGTACCTATGGTCGTGTCTCAAATGATATGAAAACAGACTATACGAATTTTCCTATGGTAAGAAACAGCTGGCAGAACAATTGTTGGGCTGTGGAGTGCGGAGGAAGCATGCCGCTGTTGCTATTTGAGAATGGTAGACTTTTCCAGGGTGCAATTCCATTTATGAAACTACAGTTGGTTTATGCTTATCAGGGAGATTTCAAAGAGACTACTGCAGATGGTCGTAGATTTAGTAGTGGTAGTTTCACATCTATTTCTTTACCTTTAGGGGTGCGCTTTGAAAAGCTCGCCTTTTCTGAAGACGTACTCTATGATTTTAGCCTCTCCTATACTCCTGATATTTTCCGTAATGATCCCTCATGTGAAGCCAGACTGGTCATTAGCGGGGATTCTTGGCTTGTGCCAGCAGCACACTTATCAAGACATGCTATTGTAGGTCGTGGAACGAGTCGTTATAACTTTAACGATTATACCGAGCTCCTATGTCAAGGGAGTATAGAATGGCGCCCCCATTCTAGGAACTACAATATAAACTGCGGAAGCAAATTTCGTTTCTAGAAGGTTTCTGGTAAATGTGTGGTTTATGAGAGCAAAAGCTCTTAAATATAAGAGTCTTTCATTAGCATCCTTATTTTAGTAATTTTGTTATTTTAATTTATATTTTTGATTCAAAGTCCCACGGTCACCTCATCTACCTCAATTTCCTCGAGTGTTTCTAGAGATTTCTTCTTCTTCAATTAAATGTTCTATCCATGACTCTTTTAGTTCTTAGTTTGCTTTGGTTGTCTGTGGCGCTGTCATGCTTACAGTATTCATTGCAGGACCGAGCGTTGGAATTTCTTTTAGTTGAAAGGCTTGGTTTGTCTGCGTTAGGGGGGGATTATTTTGGGATTTCTATTGCTTTTAGTAAAGCGAGCTCTCCCCACAGTAGTGCCAGAAGAGCTTCCTATACCTCCTCCTGACAAGGAGCTTTCCATAGAGGAGATCGAGTATAAGCAGAGAAATTTTTTTTAGGCCCCAAGGCTTTTGTAGAGCAAGAGTATGGGAGCCTGCAAGATAAGAGAAAGCATCAGGAAAACCATTGAGAGGACTAAGATTGTAGTAGCCATCCGTCGTTTGGAAGAGTTTAAATCAAAGATAGTAAAGCGTCTAAAAGAGAAACGGCCTGAGAAAAATCATTCTTAATATTATTTTGAACTGGCATGAGATCCCTTTCCTTAGGTCTTTTTATTTTTATTGCTAGCCCTAGTCTTGTTTTGTCGTTCACATAGGTATCTTAAGAAACTTCCATTAAAAGATTTTTCGCTGTAACCTCTTTCTCATTTTTTTTCTTGTAACTATGACTACAATAAGCGACAGCAATACACGCCCTCTTTCTACGATTCCCTTCCAGGAACAAAATCCACCATCAGTTAGTAAACTTCGTATTCTTGCAATAGTTCTGTTAGTTTTTAGTATTATTTTCATTGCAGGTGGTGTCGTATTGCTCACTGTAGTGATTCCAGGGTTAGGTGCTATCATTTCTTTAGGCGCAGGGATAGGTTCCTGTACTTTAGGAGGCATTATGCTTTCTTTAGGGTTATTCCTCCTTCTTAGGAAACGAGAAGTACCCATAGTGCCAGTAGTTAGTATTCCTGAAGAGGTGGTCGTGGATGAAGAGAGTATCCGACTTAAGAGCGAGGCTGAAGTAGCTTTAAAGAGACTCCCTCAGGAACTTAGTTTATTTGAAGGTTATATTAAATCTGTAGAAAGTAATTTGGAGACTCTGAAAAGTGTACCTTACGATGGTCAAGGGGTAAGTGAGAAGATTAAACATCGGGTAAGGGTTTTAAAATCTTCTCTGGAGACAATGATTCCAGAGTTTTTGGATATCAGACGTATCCTTGAAGAAGAAGAATTCTTTGTTATCTCTGTTCACAAAGATCTTAGAGATTTTGCTAATAGTTTAATTAGCAGAGAGATTTTAGAAAAAGAGTTAAGTACAGATAGTCTAAAGGAGATTGCTTCTTATTTGTATTTCAACTCCGAGAATCTTATTAAGAAGCTTATTGATGATTTGAAGAGTCTCACAAATGAATTTATAATGTTAAGCTTCTGTTTTTTGCAATCTTTAGCTGTTTCTGAAAGGAAGGAGCATAATGAAGCAAAAAGGTTATTTGAAAAGAATCAAATATTACTAGAGCAAGTAATCTATGGGAGCTTAAAAAAAAGGTATAGAAAAGAGGGCTTAGTATCTGCAAAGATGAAGATTTTGTATGACAATGCCTTTTTCCCTTTGAAAGGTAGTGAAAAGACGATTACAACAAGAGAAAAAGAATTAACTGAGCTGGGTGAGTGTTTAAGTGCTTATAGGAAGGTATTTTTAGCACTATCTGATACTAACGTAGTTGATAGGCCTATAAGTTCGCAGAACTGGGACTTGTCTGGTATCCTCTGTAGGGATAAGTTAGCGGAGATATCTGGTGATGAACAATGGAAGAAGA
Organism: Candidatus Chlamydia corallus; assembly: GCF_002817655.1. Classification (NCBI taxonomy): domain Bacteria; kingdom Pseudomonadati; phylum Chlamydiota; class Chlamydiia; order Chlamydiales; family Chlamydiaceae; genus Chlamydia; species Candidatus Chlamydia corallus. Next base: position 218,325 of record NZ_NWQK01000001.1, on the reverse strand, counting down.
AATTAATTTTAAAGGAGCGAAAAGCAGCATGTGCTCTGGTTGAATCTATGTTTGAAAGTCAGAAGGCCTTAGAGGCAGCTCAACAATCTTTCCTATCTTCTTGGAAACAGTTTGAAAAAGTTGAGATTGAGAAGGCACGAGAGAGAGTGAACACAATTCAAAAGTTTTATCCTGATATAGAACCTCTCAAAGAAGAAGAAGCAAAATATCAGGAGAACACTAGTACAGAGACCCCTTTGGAAGATATTTTATCCCGAATAAGGAACGATGGCGAACAGTTTCAAAAGGAGCAAAAGAGTTGTTTAGAGGTATTAGCAAAGCAGGCGAAAAAGATTACAGAGACTACGCCTCGAAGTTATGGCAAGGGGAGAGAACTAGTTGAGAATAAAATAAAATCTTTAGAAGGGTTTTTAAAAGAAAGTTCTTCAAAGTTGGAAGTTATAAAAAAAAATTATAACAAAATCCGACCCTATTTTAAACAAGAAGTGAGCAAGAGAGAAGTTCAAGATGCTAGGCTTAGGTTGGAGGTTTTAGAGTTAGAGCTAGAAGGCATTCTATCTCAAATTGAGAGTGTTGAGAGTCTTTTAACTCAGGAAGAACTTCCGATTCTTGCACCTAGGAGAGCATTAGAGAAAGCTATTATCAAAGGTAGTATGTGTTCTGCGTTAGTAATGCAAGCGAAGCCTTATTTTGCAGAGGATTCAAAATTTCAAGATGCCGCTACTGCATTCCAAGATTTAACTATAAGATTGCAAGAAGTCGGGGAAAAGTTGCAAGAAGAGGAAACGAGGTTTTCAAATCTTGAGACTGGTATTGCAGAGGAGAAACGTCTTCTTGAAGAGAGCAAGAAGACGTTTGAAAGAAGAGGTTTAGGGGTTCTTCAAGAAATAGCAACTGAGTCTGTGTGTGATTTGCAATCTCTAACAAATAGGTGGGAAAAGATTTCAGAGACTCGAAAGCCCTATTGTCAGATGTACCTCAAATATTACAATGGTGAGAAAGATAGAGCTAGAACAAGAGTAATTGAAATGACCACAAGGTATAGAGATTTTAAAATAGCCTTGGAGACTATGCAATGTGGAGCAGAAGCCTTTTTGGAAGAGGAAATCTGTATTAAAGATTCAAGCGAACAAGAAGAATCAGAAAGAAACGCAGAGAGTGTGGCCAGTCGAAAGCTTCAAGTTGCTCAATCTCGTTTGTCTGATTTAGAATCTGTAACGTTCCGCAAATCTAAAGATAAGAAAAATCCGTTGAAGAAATTATGGTCATTTCGGCCTTCTTCTAAAAGTTAGAGACCTTTGTCTATTTATCTAGTTTTTTGAAGTGAGTGAGAGGGGCTTGTTCGCAGATTTCTTAGTCCTTTATTTGCAAAACATGGAATTGTAGAGTGTAAAGAATAGGTATCTTTTTATGGAAATATCACTTTGAAAATAACCTGTCTTAGCTATCTAAAACTCCTTGGAATCGAACCCTCTTCTTTCCGTATTTGTCTTAAGGTTATCTTCTTTTGGATTTCAAAATCCGTGCCATTATGAGTCACGAATAGTATGGATATATCTTTTTTGAAAGGTACAGCGATTGCTGTGATAGCTTTTCAGAAGTAATTTAAAAAACAAGTCATAAGATTTTAGCTTAGAAAATATAACCTTTTTCTACTCTTGCTAAAACTAGAATACTTCATTCTAACATACTTATAATATATAGCCTGTAGGCAAACTTGCTTTCTTATTCTTGTTGACGTATTGGTTAGTCAGATGCTTATTTTGATTTAGGTGCTAAAATGCGATTTTCGCAATGCGGATTTTCTGTAATGTTTTCTATCACATTGCTGTCAGTATTCCATACTTCCTTGAGTGCCGCTACGATTTCTTTAAGGCCTGAAGACAGTGTTAATGGAATTAGTAAGACCTATGATCTTCAACCTGATGATGTATACAGCCTTGCAGGGGATGTCTTCATGTCTAACGTAGATAATTCTGCGTTAAACAAGGCCTTCTTCAATGTAGCGGCTGGGAGTGTGACATTTTTAGGAAATCAGCATGGGCTATATTTTAATAATATTACCTCAGGAACTACTCAGGAAGGGGCTGTACTCTCTTGTCAAAATGCTCTAACAGAGGCGCGTTTTACTGGATTTTCCTCGCTCTCCTTTATTCAGAGCCCTGGAGATATCGAGGAGCAGGGGTGCCTTTATGCGAAACATGCAATTATGCTCTTAAACAATCATACAGTACGTTTTGAGCGAAATCGAAGTAAGACTACAGGGGGAGCTATTAATGCGGGTCATGTTACTATATTAGGTAGCGACGATTCTGTCTTTTTCTATCAGAATGAAGCGGTCTCTGGAGGTGGGGCAATCAATTCTACAGGTCCTCTACTGATTACACGAAACCAGGCGCAGATGCAATTCTTACAAAATATTGGCAGTTTAGGAGGAGCATTACACTCCACTGGCGATATTAATATTTCTCAGAATGCTTATATTGCATTTAAAGAAAACCAAGCACTGGCTACGGGTGTAGGTAAGGGAGGCGCTATCTATTGTTTGCCACAGTCAGGTGGCGGCTCAGCTCCCACTGTTACTTTGTCGGAAGATAAACAGTTAATTTTTGAAAGAAATAGTGCTCTATTGGGTGGTGGGGCTATTTATGCGAAGGAGTTGCGTATCTCTTCAGGCGGTCCTACGCTATTTCAGGGAAATACGGTGCTTACGGCTGCTGGTAAAGGTGGTGCTATCGCGATAGACGATTCTGGGACTCTCTCCATTTCTGCAGAAGGTGGTGACATTGTATTTGAAGGGAATACTGTAGGAGCTGCAGGAAGTGTCTTTCATAATGCTATTGATTTAGGGACTAGCGCTAAGATAACTACTTTACGTGCTGCTCAAGGACATTCGATATACTTTTACGATCCGATTACTGTGACGGGAACAACATCTCTTTCTGATATTCTTTATATTAATGGTCCTGATGTTGGAGATAAAAAAGAGTATAGTGGAACTGTAGTCTTTTCTGCAGAGAAGCTTTCAGCTACAGAAACTCAAGATCCTAAGAATCGCACGTCTACATTACTTCAAAATGTTGTTTTTGAAAGTGGGACTATAATTTTAAAAGATGGTGTGATTTTCAATGCTAATAGTTTCCTGCAGGATTCACGTTCCAAGTTAATTATGGATTTAGGAACCTCATTGGTGGCGAGCTCTGGAGATATCAATCTAGTCACTGTAGAGATTAATGCAGATTCTCTGACTAATGGGAAAAAGATAAAACTCAGCGCTACAACGCCTCAAAAAGATATTTATATAGATCGTCCTATCGTTCTTGCCATTGCAAACGAGAGTTTTTACCAAAGCAGATTTTTGAGCGAGTCTCATTCATATGATGATATTCTCGAATTAGATGCAGGAAGAAATATTCTGATTGCTTCCGATTCGCGTAGTATAGATGCTGTACACTATCCTTATGGCTATCAGGGAGTATGGGCAATTCATTGGGCGGATGATGATAAGAAAGTCTCGATTTCTTGGGCTAAGCAGAGGTACAATCCCAATCCTGAACAGGAGGCGCCTTTAGTTCCTAATCTCCTTTGGGGTTCTTTTATAGATATTCGCTCGTTCCAGAAGTTTATAGAAGTAGGTACTGAGGGTGCTCCTTACGAAAAGAGATTTTGGGTAGCGGGCATTTCCAATGTTTTGCATAGGAGTCGCAATGAAAATCAAAGGAAATTTCGCCATGTGAGTGCGGGTGCTGTAGTAGGTGCTAGTACCAAGATGCCTGGTGGTGATACCTTATCTATGGGCTTTACCCAGCTCTTTGTTCATGATAAAGACTACTTTATAAATACCAATTTTGCAAAGACCTATGCAGGATCTTTGCGTTTGCAGCACGAGGCTTCGCTCTATTCTGTAGTGAGTGTGCTTCTGGGGGAAGGAGGTATACACAAGACCCTGCTACCTTATGTTTCTAAGACCCTACCTTTCTTTTTTTATGGACAGCTGAGTTATGGCTATACCGATAATCGCATGAAGACGGAGTACACAGCTCTATCTACAGTCCATACTTCTTGGGGAGGATCTGTCTGGGCTGGAGAGCTCGGAAGTCGCGCCGCTATTGAAAATACCAGCGGTAGGGGCTTTTTCCAAGAATATGCTCCGTTTATAAAAGTCCAAGCAGTTTACGCTCATCACGATAGCTTTGCAGAGTCTGGAGCTACTGCTCGTGGTTTTACTGAAACGAATCTTTATAATCTTGCTATTCCTATTGGGATCAAGTTTGAAAAAAGGTTTAATGAGCAATACTATAATGCTTTGGTGATGTATTCTCCAGATGTTTGCCGTAGCAATCCCGAATGTACGACTACCGTGCTTTCGAATCTGGGCAGTTGGGATACTAAAGGCTCTAACTTAGCGAGGCAAGCTTGTATTGCTCAGGCTTCGGGCTTTCGATCTTTGGGATCTTCAGCAGAGCTTTTCGGGAACCTTAGCTTTGAATGGCGGGGATCTTCTCGTAACTACACTATAGATGCGGGAAGTAAAATTAAATTTTAGAAATTTTGCTTTTCAGTAATTTGGTTTTTTCAAACAGCTATTTTTAACTTGCCCGTAATTTTTATAAATATGTTGTCCTTATTTTCAAGAAAAAGAGGACAAGATGGAAAAGACCTCGTAAAACGACATCTTGGCGAGATTGTTAAAACTGCAAATTCCCCCTTATCTCGAGGTAAAAGTGCCCCCCCTATTAGGAGTGAATCCCTTGCCTTGTTTATTCTGTTCATGTATGTGTTCAAATCTTAAGATCAAAATCAAAATATGCTTTTTATAATGAAATCTTCTTTCCCTGGATTTGTAGTTTCTACCTTTATTATCCTTCCTTTTTCTATGTGTGCTGCTGAGACAGTCTTGGATTCAAGTGCTAGTTTCAATGGAAATCAAAATGGCAATTTCAAGATTTTTGAGAGCCAGGAAGATGCAGGAACTACCTATCTGTTTAAGGGAAATGTCACTATAGAAAACATTCCTGGAACAGGAACGGCGATTACAAAAAGCTGCTTTACCAATACAAAGGGAGACTTGATCTTTACAGGGAAGGGAAAATCTCTATCCTTTAATACGGTGAATACAGGTGCTCTACCTGGTGCTGCTATTAGCAGCAATGTGGCAGATAAAGCTACCACATTTACAGGATTTTCTTTGCTCTCTTTTATTTCGGTTCCTGGAAATTCAGTAACTAATGGCCAGGGGGCTGTTAGTATTGCGAATAGCTTGGGTTTTGATAAAAATGTTAGTTTGCTCTTTAGCAACAACTTTTCAACAGAAAATGGCGGGGCAATCAAGACAAAAACCCTTTCATTAACAGGGACAACGTTATCGGCTTTGTTTTCTGAAAATCAGTCCTCGAAGCAAGGAGGAGCCATTCATGCTTCCGATGCGATTACCATTAACGGAAACCAAGGCGAAGTTTCTTTTTCTAAGAATACCTCTACAGATTCAGGAGCAGCAATTTTTACAGAATCAAGTGTTACTATTTCTGATAACGCTAGGGTATCCTTTATTGACAATAAAGTGACTGGAGCGAGTTCCACAACGGCAGGGAGTATGTCAGGAGGAGCTATCTGTGCTTATAAAACTGGCACCGATACTCAGGTTACCTTAACTGGCAATCGCATGATACTCTTCAGCAACAATGTGTCGACAACAGCAGGAGGAGCAATTTATGTGAAAAAGCTAGAGCTTGTTTCTGGAGGGCCTACCCTATTTAATAGCAATGGTGTCAATGGAGGTACGAGTCCTAAAGGGGGAGCAATAGCTATTCAAGATAGTGGGGAATTGAGTTTATCTGCAGAGGGTGGTGACATTGTATTTTTAGGCAATACAGTTACTTCTACTGCTCCTGTGACGACGAGAAGTAGTATAGACTTAGGAACGAGTGCAAAAATTACAGCCTTGCGTTCTGCTTTGGATAGAGCCATCTATTTCTATGATCCCATAACTACGGCGTCAACAACAGTACTTACAGACGTCTTAAAGATCAATGAGGCTCCAACCGCTTCTACATTAAAATACACAGGGAAGATTATATTTACAGGAGAGGAGTTATCAGAGACAGAGAGCGCCGATCCTAAGAATCTTACCTCGAAGATTCTACAGCCTGTAACTCTTGTAGGGGGTACCTTATCTTTGAAACATGGAGTGACTCTGCAGACGCAAGCATTCACTCAACAGGCTGATTCTCGCTTGGAGATGGACGTAGGAACCACACTAGAGGCTTCTGATACTAGTACCGTAGATAACTTGGTAATCAACATAAGTTCTATAGATGGTTCAAAGCAAGCGAAAATAGAAACTAAAGATACAGGAAAAAATTTAACTTTATCTGGAACGATCACTTTATTGGATGCAAGCGGAAACTTTTATGAAAATCATGACTTACGTAATCCTCAGGCCTATCCAATTTTAGATCTTAAAGCTTCTGGAACTATAACACACACAGCAGTTGCTCCAGACCCTGTCATGGGTGAGAAATTTCATTATGGCTATCAGGGGAGTTGGGGGTCGATTGCTTGGGGTACAGGAGCATCGGAGACCGCAACCTTCAATTGGACAAAAACTGGTTATATTCCTAATCCTGAGCGTATCGGTTCTTTAGTTCCTAATAGCTTATGGAATGCATTTATAGATATTAGCTCGCTGCATCATCTTACGGAGACCGCAACCGAAGGACTCCAGGGATCACGAGTCCTTTGGGCCGCTGGCTTATCTAACTTTTTTCATAAAGATAGTACAAAAACACGACGCGGGTTTCGTCATTTGAGTGCTGGCTATGTTATAGGAGGAAATCTACAAACCCGCTCAGAGAAAATTTTCAGTGCTGCTTTTTGTCAGCTTTTTGGAAGAGACAGGGATTATCTTGTAGCTAAGAATCAAGGAACAGTCTATGGGGGAACTCTCTATTACCAACATAATGAAACGTATATTTCTCTTCCGCGTAAATCGCAACCTGGTTCATTTTCTTATTCTTCTAAAGAGATACCACTTCTCTTTTCAGGTCATCTCAGCTATACGCATACCAATAACGATCTAAAAACTAAGTATACAGCGTATCCCACTGTCAATGGAGACTGGGGGAATGATAGTTTCGCTTTAGAACTAAGCGGAAGAGCTCCGATATTTTTAGACAAGACCGCGCTATTCGAGCAGTACATGCCTTTTATGAAACTGCAGTTTGTCTATGCTCATCAGGAAGGTTTTAAGGAGAAGGGAAGAGAAGCTCGCGCATTTGGAAGCAGCCGTCTTACCAATCTTGCCTTGCCCATAGGGGTGAGGTTTGACAAGGAATCTGACTCCAAAGAGGCTACTTACAATCTAACTATCGGTTATACTGTAGATCTTGCTCGTAGTAATCCTGATTGTACGACAACACTGCTAATCAGCGGGGATTCTTGGAAGACTTTTGGTACGAATTTGGCAAGGCAAGCTTTAGTCCTTCGTGCAGGAAACCATTATTCTTTTAATTCAGATTTCGAAGCCTTTAGCCAATTTTCTTTTGAGTTGCGTGGGTCATCTCGAAATTATAATGTAGACTTAGGAGCAAAATACCGATTCTAGTCAACATGATAGGTATTTTAGAGGCCACCCTAAATGAACAAGAAAAGAACTTTTAAGATTTTCTTAAGGTTCTTGTTCTCTAAATTTCTATTTTAAGGCTGTTTTGCAAAAGCATTTTCTAACTTATTTTTTTTGATATCTTTTCTATGTTGAGGAAAGGAGAGTTATGACATCCATAAAAAGAAATATTTTTTTAATCTTGCCTCCTTTGTTCTATTTATGTAGCGTTTGGGATTTTGACTAAAACGAGGGTTTCATATGGAATCGTCTTTTTCCTTCTTATTAATATCTTCATTTCTAATTTTGCCTCTCTCGATGAGCGTTTCTGCAATTGCTGCGGACCTCACCTTAGGGAGTCATGACAGTTATAACGGCGATACAAACACCGCCGAGTTTACTCCTAAAGCGGCAACTTCCGATACTAATGGCACGACGTACAACCTCAGTGGAGATGTTTCGATAAGCCAAGCAGGGAAAAAAACCTCTTTAACAACAAGTTGTTTTTCTAACACCGCAGGAAATCTTACCTTCTCAGGGCACGGATTTTCTCTTAACTTTGACAATATAGCTTCGACTGCTGCAGGGGCTGTTATTAGCAATACAGCAGCTTCAGGAATTACGACATTCTTAGGATTTTCGAATCTTCGGTTCACTGGAGTCCCTAGGACTACAGGTAACGGAGCTGTTAAAATTAACGATGGTTTCGTGTTAGAAAGTATTAGGGATCTTATGTTTGATAGTAATTTCTCTGCTGAAAATGGAGGAGCTATCAATACAAAAACGTTCTCTTTGACAGGGAGTTCTAAGTTTGTAGCGTTCCTTGGCAATAGTTCTTCGAAGCAAGGGGGAGCCATTTATGCTTCTGGGGACTCTGTGATTTCTAATAATTTAGGAGTTCTGAGCTTTGGGAATAACACGGCCACAACATCAGGAGGTGCGATTTCTGCAGAAGGGAATCTGCTGATTTCTAATAACCAAAATGTCTTTTTTGATGGGTGTCAAGCAACCACAAATGGGGGAGTTATTGATTGTAGCAAAGCATCAGGAACTGCCCCTACTTTGACTCTTATTGGAAATGAGAATCTTCACTTTCTTAATAATACTGCAAAGGCTAGTGGCGGCGCTCTTTATACCAATAAGTTGGTATTATCCTCAGGAAGAGGAGGAGTATTATTTTTTAACAACACTGCTTCGAATGCGACTCCTAAAGGTGGCGCAATTGCAATTACAGGTTCTGGAGAGATTAGTATTTCCGCAGATCTTGGAGATATCGTTTTTGAGAAAAATAGTGTAAGTACTACGGGAACTCCTGCGACTATCACCAGAAATGCTATAGATCTTGGAGCTAATGCCAAATTTTTAGCTCTTCGTGCTTCTCAGGGAAAGAAAGTTCTCTTCTATGATCCTGTAACGAGTGCGGGGACTGCTGCTGATAAGTTGTCCCTGAATAAAGGTGATGCAGGTTCTGGAAATACCTATGAAGGCTTGATTGTCTTCTCTGGAGAGAAACTTTCAGCAGAGGAACTTAAGAAACCAGAGAATCTTAAGTCTACATTTACACAACCTCTCGAGATTGCTGCAGGTGCCTTAGTATTGAAAAACGGAGTGACGTTAGTTGCAAATACCATAACACAGATCGAGGGATCGAAAGTAGTTATGGATGGAGGAACCACCTTTGAGGCGAGCACTGAGGGGGTCAATTTGAATGGCCTAGCCATTAACGTAGATTCGTTAGATGGTACAAATAAAGCTACCATTAAGGCGGCAGCGGCAAGTAAGAATCTTGTCTTATCAGGGCCTATCATGCTTGTTGACGCTGATGGGAACTATTATGAGCATCATAATCTCAGTCAAAAGCAGATCTTTCCTTTAGTAGAGCTTTCTGCACAAGGAACGATTACCACTACTGATATCCCTGATGTTCCTATTCTAAATACTAACACTCACTATGGCTATCAAGGGAATTGGAATATTGTCTGGGTCGAAGATACAACCGCAAAAACTAAAAATGCTACCTTAACTTGGACTAAAACAGGATACAAGCCCAATCCAGAGCGGCAGGGACCCTTAGTTCCTAATAGCCTTTGGGGATCTTTTGTCGATGTTCGTTCGATTCAGAGCCTTATGGAAAGAAGCACGAGTGGGTTATCTTCGCCAACAAGCTTATGGGTATCGGGCATTGCGAATTTCTTGCATGAAGATAAACAAGGAAACAAACGTGGTTATCGTCATTCTAGTGCAGGCTATGCGTTAGGAGCAGGATTCGTCACTCCTTCTGAGAATCTTTGTAACTTTGCTTTTTGCCAGCTCTTTGGTTATGACAAGGACCATTTGGTGGCTAAGAATCATACACATGTTTATGCAGGGGCAATGAGTTACCAACATCTTGGAGAATCTAAGATTCTAGCTAAGATTTTCTCTGGAAATTCTAACTATTTACCTTTTGTCTTAAATGCTCGGCTTGCTTATGGCCACACTGACAATAACATGACCACGAAATATACTGCCTATCCCGCTGTTAAAGGAAGCTGGGGAAATGATGCCTTCGGTATAGAAATTGGAGGAGCTATCCCCGTCTCTACTTTAGGGGGTGCGTCCTGGTTAGATAGCTATACTCCTTTTGTAAATTTGGAAATCATTTATGCACATCAGAAAGACTTTAAGGAAAATGGAACAGAAGGTCGTTCTTTCCAAAGTGAAGAGCTCTTCAATCTAGCTGTTCCTTTAGGTATAAAATTTGAGAAATTCTCTGATAAGTCAAGATATGATCTCTCGTTAGCTTACGTTCCAGATCTTATCCGTAGTGATCCAGATTGTACTACCGTCCTTATGATTTCTGGAGATTCTTGGTCGACTTGTGGTACAAGCTTGTCAAGACAAGCTCTTCTCTTACGTGCTGGAAATCATTACACCTTTGCTTCAAATTTTGAAGTATTCAGTCAGTTTGAATTCGAATGGAGGGGCTCTTCTCGTAGCTATACTGTTGATCTTGGAGGGAGATTCGGATTCTAGTTTTGTAACGAGAGAGCATCACGGTAAGCTGGGGTTCTATATAAGAAATTGTATAGAGCCCTTTCTTTATCCAGCTTTTTGTATTTTGTTTTTATATTTCGTGAATTGATTGTTTTAAAGGTTCTCTAGATGAGATTATTTTGTCTTGTCCTGTGCTTTCTATAGTTGCATGCGCCTCTTTTTTAGCTTTCAGAAAGCCTCCAGAGTTGGAAATTGCCAATTTATTAATGTTAGCACTTTAGTATATGGGAAGCCATTTTGCATTCCTTTAGAAATTGTCGGAAATAGCCATTATAGCAAGCTGGATAGCGGTAGATCTGTCTTTGTGTTAGAAGGGAGATTTTTTGGGCTTGTCCAGCTTTAAGAAAAAGAAAAACCGACTATCTGCTTCTCGGCGTTCATAAACTCCATAGAGCTGCCAGTGTTCGAAAATTTTCGTTCCTAAAATCATCTGGTATTCTAGGTAATTAGGAGTCTCTTGGCGATGCCAGCCATAGCGTAAGGATAGGCGGTAATTCCAATAAGGATGAGGTCGTACAAATAATTTCCCTAAAATGAGGTTTCTACGATCGGATAAAGGAGAGTCTAGAAGCTCGTCAATAGGACGGCTGACATCTAAAATAAAATTCTCTCGGTCACACTTGATAAGGCTGTATTTGCTTCTATGTAGAGTTTCTAGAGTCATAGCCATATTATCATTGCCGATCCATTCCCAACGTAAGTTCATGTGATCCCAACAGTGTTTTTTCCATATCCATTCAGCATCTAATGAGACTGTATTTTTTTCCCCAAAAGGTAGAGATAGTTCACATGCGGTTTTAGGAAAAGTGGACCTGCTTTCTATATTGTTTAGGATCTGGGTGTTCCACAGCTTAGCATGTATCCTAGGGAACGAAGGGTTGGTCTTACTTAGTATAGAGGTATCTATACCAACTTTTAGAAGATTTAACGAATGAAAGGCATCTTGAATAGAAAAGATGTAATGATCTTTATTGTTTGCCAGAGGGCGTGTTTCTGTAATGAAGGTAACAAACGGTTCAATGATATGGCGTCTTTGTATGTAGGCCCTATGTAATAGAAATCGGTAATCAAGTTGTAGCTGTCCTGAAAGCTGATTGTGGTGCGAGGAGAGCTCAGGAACATCGCTATAGTAAATGAAAGAGCTGGCAAGGGTGGACGAGAGGGTCCCTATAGGTAGAGAGACAGTTTTATGGAGCTTAGGGCGCGCAGCAAGGCGTAGCGAGGAGAAACTATTTCCAGGGATGTTGTTGCTAAAAGCAAAGTTTAAATATCCACATTCTAAGATATTTTCAAGGTACACTCCTGTATTGTAGATAGAGATCGGGTATTGCCTTAGTGTTAGATAGGGAAGCTCTTGATTTGCACTTTGGAAGGAGTTTACCTTAACAGAAGAGGCTAAATAACCTTCAAAATACCTGTCGTTCCAGGTGCAATCGATACGTGTGGGGCCCGTATTTTTTAACATAAAGTTGTTGGGGAAAATGTCTGCAACAGTTTCCCAACTATCGCTGAGGTGGTATTCTCCAGAGAAATTTACATGTTTATGAGTAAAGTGGAAATCCCCGTGTAGGCGATAGCGATCATGAGCTTCAGCCATGTCGATAGCAAGGCGATGGGCATAGTAGCTTTTCATATTGAAAACATTCTCAGAAACCTGTTTCTGAGAACAATGCATGTTGAATCCCAGGCCTACACCGTGCTTGAAAAAGCTATCTAAGAAGAATGTTGAGGAGAAATCTTTCCTAGAAATAGGCGAGTAGCTCATCCCTAAATAAGATCCAAGAAAGCCTCCAGTTCCTCCTCGGAAGTTTATGGGAGGCTTTGGGATCTCCATAGGCATGATAGAAAATGAAGGTAAGAGAAGTATCGGAATACGACACAATCTCAATGTTGTCTTTCCTATAGAAAGGAGAGTGTCAGAGGAATATTCCAGATAATCTCCAGAGAGACAAAGATCTTTTTTAGGACCCTCAGACGTAGAGATATACCCCTTGCGAATGATTATAGTTTCTGGAGTTAGGGTAATCATAGATCCCCCTAAAAACCAGGGATACATAGCGAATCTTCCATTGGTGAGAAGACAAGAGTCTGTATCTTCATAATACTCTAAATAGTCGCAGACTAGGGTTTTAGCCCTATAATTGACCATAACATTGCCATGTGCTACAAGCTTTAGGCCTTGACCTCCCGTATTTTCCACATATACTTTATTAGCTTGTATCCGTAGATTATTATGGATATTCAACACCCCATCTTCGATTGTGACAATTCCAGAAACACTTTTAAAGTGACTGAGATAGGAGTTTTTCTTTTTCACTGCCTCTTGATGTGTCAAAGCATTAGCTGAGGAACATGTAAGAACAACGGAAGCTAGAAATAAGAAGCAATGTTTCATAAAAGCAGCTTAGGTTACTCCACGATTTTTATGAGTAACCCTGCAAGGATTGGGAAATTTTTCACATGTCCCTCTGCCATGAGTTGTATCAATAAACGAATATCTTCGAAAGACTTTGAGATAGCTAGTGTTTCTAGAATATCCAACATGAGCTTAGTACGACTTTCTGGAGTCACCTGATAGCGTAGATACGGCATCTTGGGATTGGGTCTTTGATTTTCAGTGTCAACAAATAACAATGTTTTTTGAATTAGATTTCTGGCGTGATCATGGAGAGAGCGTTTTTTTTCAGGATCTTTAGTGAGATTGTAAATTGCAAGATCGGCATAGGCTCGGATGATAGGTTCTCCAGGAAGCTTTGCAGCTTGAAAGAGTAGATCTAAGGCTTTTTGATTCGAGATGTGACTTAAAAAAGAAATTGCTGTAGCGGCAAGCTGAGTTTTCTGACTTGCCAAAAGCTTATAAATACAGGGTAGGTAAGCTTCTTTAGGTAGGCGGAAGAGAAACGTTAGGATCTGTTCTTCAACAACACGGGCTGTTGAGAGTAACCTTTCTTTTTCCTGGCGATCTTGAGGGACAATTATGCTCACTCGCTTCCAATTTTGCAAAGTATGCCCTTTAGAGAAACTCAAGGTCAGTGTCTCATTATAATGTGGTTCGACTAGCCAATCTGTAATATACTCGATGAGTTCAGGTGCGTCACACCCCAACTCTAAAAGAGCCAAAGCCGCATTCAACTTGGTTTCACTATTTTTAGTTTTTAGGAATATCGGAAGGGCAATTGGAATTCCTATTTCAGAAGGTAAATGGCGTAGGGCATATAGGGCACGGGGACGTTCCTCAAGTGCTTGCTTTTTTATAACAGGAAGCGCATCCTCCTCCTTCCCCAAAGCAATCAAAGCTTGAGCTGCTGCTAAAGTTACATCAATATCAGTCTTTTGTAATTGTTTTTTTATATTGTAGTAGCTTTGACCATCTTTAAGCTTTCCTAAAGCATAAAGAACGGCTTCTTGATCTTGAGGAGAAGCACTTGTTAGTAAATTTCTAAGGGTGGGGAGAAAGCGTTTTTGTTGGTATTCTCCGATCAGTAACGCTGTTGCACTGCGAATGGAACTTTTTTTAGCAGCTAGAAGATCTCGAATATAAGCATCAGATTCCTCAGTTTCCAAACATAGAAATATTGCTGCAGATAGGCATTGGATTTCTTCAGGAAGCTTGTGAATGAAAGAATGTAGATGATCAATTACTCTAGTGTTCTTCAAATTAGCAAGTCTGTATGCCGCTTCTAAGCGGATGATAGGATAGGGAGATGCTAAAGCTTTAAAAAGCAACTCATCAGAGGTTTTCCCAAGATGTCCTGAGACTGCTGATAGAACAAGTAGCTGCTGTAGGGGATCTGGAGTCTCCATAGCTTGGGAAAGTACGTCCAAGGCTTCTGAAGATCCTGCAAGTCCTGCACCAATAATAGTACTTTTTCTGGTTTGAGGATCTGAGGAGCGGATGCCTTGCTTAAGACAGTCTTCACCGATTTTTCTTAAAACAAAGAAATCATGATCTGCATAGGTATCTAAAGCATCAAGGTAGATCTCTAATGCTTGTTGTATAGATTGTGTGCTTATATAAAGGATTTTATGGCTTACAGACTCAGGAAATTTAGCTACAAGAGAAACAGGAAGACTGCAGAATAAAAATCCAAGGAGAGTTAGGTAGAATAGTCCCATAGATCGATGTTGAACTCCTCTAACAAGTATTTCAGTGTTTGGATAGGGAGACCCTGAACATTATACAAACATCCATGGATCTTTTGTAAAATCAAGCCCCCACCATTGCAGATATCATAAGCACCACAATTATTTAATGTTCCCACGGTGTCAATATAAGACTCTAGGCGGTGATCAGGAATCATAGTAAATGAGATTTGGGAACTTTCCGATCCTTTCAGGAGTTTTTGATTATGCAATAAGACAATGCTGGTGATCACCTCATGCGTTTGATTTCTCAATGTCTTTAACATACCCACAGCTTCCATCTTGTCTTGAGGCTTATTGAAAATACGGTCCTCATAAACAACAATGGTATCACCAGTGATGATAATACAATCAGAATGAGACCTTAGTTCAGAAACAGCGTAAGCTTTTCTTATGGCAAGCTCTTGTGTATAGGCTATAGGATCCCCAGAATAATTGATTTGCCTTTCATCAAAATCTGGGGCAATCACAGTAAAAGGAATACGAAGATCTTCTAAAATAGCTTTTCTTCTTGGAGAAGAAGATCCTAAGACTAAAGGAAGCAACATAGAATAGAGACTCCTCAAGAGCTTTCTTTATACTAGATAATGTTTAGAGTAATTGCTTGTGGCTCGCAGTATAGTCTGCCATAGTCCCATCAAAGAATGTAATTTTATCTTTATCAAAGATCAATAATTTGGTAGCACAGTCTTGAATAAGGCCCCTGTCATGAGC
This sequence comes from Candidatus Chlamydia corallus, assembly GCF_002817655.1. Taxonomy (NCBI): domain Bacteria; kingdom Pseudomonadati; phylum Chlamydiota; class Chlamydiia; order Chlamydiales; family Chlamydiaceae; genus Chlamydia; species Candidatus Chlamydia corallus. The sequence goes on along the minus strand of NZ_NWQK01000001.1, from coordinate 202,832 downwards.
GACGAAAATTGCTGTGCCTTTATAATCGTTGATAGCCCAAGAAAGGGCAGAAACAGACTCTAGGTCTAGGTGGTTGTTAGCTTCATCAAGAAGAAGAACATTATGATTTTCTAACATAATCCCCGCCATGAGAAGACGAGCAGTCTCTCCCCCAGATAGCGCTTGGATCTGTTTGAAAGCATCATCGCCTCCAAAGAGCATTTTTCCCAAAACACTACGGATTTCTTGATCATTAATGCCTGTCTTCCGATTGCGTAACCACTCAAATAGGGTCTCTTGACCACAATCGGCTAAAACATCACTATGATTCTGGGGAAAGTATGAACATATCGCTTGGTGTCCTAGCTTTATCACTCCAGAAGAAGGGGCCTCAACGCCTGCAAGCAATTTCATTAATGTAGTTTTGCCTAGACCATTGTTTCCAATAATGCCAAGCTTGTCTCCTTGATAAATCTCCAAAGAAAAGGAATGGATTACCTGGTGGTCTCCATAACTTTTTGTAACCCCTTCTAGGGATAATACAACTTTTCCTGGTGACTTATCAGATACAGGAAAACGAATGTAGGGACGTTGGATATTGGATTTTTTTAGTTCTTGTGGCTGAAGTTTCTTAATCTCTCTTAATCGAGATTGCACCTGACTTGCTCGTGATCCAGCACCAAATTTAGCTACAAACTCCTTGAGCTGAGAAATTTTCTTCTCTTTAGATTTGATATCAGCTTTTTCTTGTTCGCGAGATGCGGTTTTCATCCCTACCATGTCATCGTAGTTGCCAGGATAGATAATAATCGTGTCGTAATCAATGTCAGCAATGTGTGTGGTAATCGTATTTAAGAAATGACGGTCGTGACTTACTACAATGACAGTACCTTCATAACTCTTTAAAAAGTTTCCTAGCCAATTAATCGAATAGAGATCGAGGTGGTTTGTTGGCTCATCAAGAAGAAGAGCTTCAGGATGACCAAAGAGTGCCTGGCAGAGAAGAACCCGAAACTGTAGGTCTATAGGAATCAGAGCCATTTTCTTACCAAACAGCTCGCTAGGAATACCAATGCCTATTAATAGTTCTTCGGCTTCTGAATCCGCTCGATAGCCATTTTCTTCCCCGATGATCTCTTCAATTTCACCAAGCTCCATTCCAATAGCATCAGTAAACTCTTGTAGATAGAGATCGTCACGACGTTGTAAAGCTTCCCAAAGACGGGCGTTCCCCATGATCACGCAATCTAGAACAGTCACATCATGAAAGCTATCGATATTTTGGCGTAGAATTCCAACTTTTTTGGGTAAAGAAATCGAACCCTTTGTAGGCTCTATCATTCCCATAATGATTTTTAGAAGCGTAGACTTTCCTGCCCCGTTAGGACCAGTAAGACCGTAGCAATTTCCAGGATTGAAAACTACCGACACATCATCGAATAAAATTCGAGTGCCCAAAGATTTGCCAATTTTATCTAATACTATGCTCATAGCAAAAAGCATAACAAAGTGCTTCTTAGAGTACAAGAGCTTTGCCTTCTTCTCTTAAGCGTGAGGATGGGCTTCTCGGTGCGTTTGTTTTTTTAACTTTATAGAAACTTGGGTATAGACAGTTGTTGTCTCTAGCGAACTATGACCAAGAAGTGCTTGAATTGTCTTTAGATCCATACCACTCTCTAGCCAATGGGTTGCTATAGTATGACGGATGGTGTGGGGGGTGATGTGTCCTGAAAGTCCAGAACGTCGGAGATACTCCTGAAATTTTCTGTCTATAGATCGTGTGGAAAGCCGAGTCCCAAAGCAATTGAGAAAGAGCGCTTGCGGATCACGTTCTAAAGGCTTTCTGTCTGGATGGTTAAGATAGGTTTGTATCCATTGTATGGCATGAGATGTGACAGGAATAATTCTTTCTTTCTTTCCTTTACCGCGTATGCGAAGGAGGTGGGTACTTAAATCTAAGTCCCGTTTATTGATAGCGACAATTTCACTAATTCTCAAACCTGAACTATAGAAAAGCTCCATGAGGCAGCGATCACGGAGTCCGTGATATTTAGCAAGGTCAGGAGTGGCCATGAGTATCTCGACTTGCGCATAGGTCATAGGGGATGGCAGTTCTTTGGGAAGGCGAGGCCCTTGGATAGTTGCAGCGGGATTTTCCAAAAGAATTTTTTGAATAACACAGTAATTCGCAAAACTTTTAATTGAAGAGAGACAGCGCTTAATCGTTCGCTTAGCCTTGCCATTTTCTATAAGTTTTGCGGCATACATGCGTATGTGCTCTTTCGTAAATAAAGAAAAGGGAAGATCAGCAACTGTACGGTCTTCTATCGTTAGCTTTAGAGGAGGTGAAGGAAGGAGGTTTCCATGTTTCTCTAAAAAATTCTTTAACCCGTTAAGATCTAAACAATAATTTCTTAATGTGTGTGGGGAGGCACCTTTGACCATTTTCAAATAGTCTAAGAATGAATAGATAGAGGCGATCATAACTTCTCTTTACCTTACAATAAAGACTATAGAACACTTTCCTTTAAAGTTAGGCTAGCGTTTACTATTCTTTTCAAGCTATCTATTATTTAGAAGAGAATTTTTAGGGAAGGGGTAGCTGTGATATTCCTGTGCTACGGAAACATTAGGGAAAATAGCCGAAGCTTCTTTATAAAAATCATCCAGATTTAAGTAGCGTGCAGAGAAGTGAGTGAGAACCAATTTTTGTGCTTTAGCATGTTTCGCAAGAGTGGCTGCTTGTTTTGCAGTCATATGAAAATGACTTTCAGCAAGATGGCGGTGCTGTTCAAGGTACGTGCTTTCACATAACATCATGCAACTGTTTTTTGCGAGATCTATAGCAGCTTGGCAAGGCAGAGTGTCAGCAATAATAGCAATGCTATCACCCTTGCGAATGTAGCTAACATCACTAAGATATACTGTAGAACCGTTTATGGAGATTTGTTCGTCTCGAATGAGATCCTGGATAATCGCACCACGAATGCCTCGAGATAGCAGTTCTTCAGGAAGAAATTTTATCGTGTCTGGTTCAGTGATTCTCCATCCTAGGGTGTCTACCTGATGTTGGAGTCGTCGTGCTTCAATACGAAAACTACCGAAATCTTCAACAATCCCTTCCTCAGAGACAGGATGCTCAATTACCTGGATCGTTTCATGATAAATAGTGCCGTAGCGTAAGCGGTCAAAATATTTTTTTCCTGAAGCAGGATAATAACAATGGATAGGGTGGAAGACCTTGTCTAAGTTAAGCCGCATCAGCATGGAACCTAGACCCAAACAATGGTCTCCATGGAAATGACTGACAAAAATTCTATTTACTGTTGTAGGAGTAATATTTGCAAAGATGAATTGCCGCTGCGTACCCTCACCAGGATCAAAAAGTAGGCCCTCACCATTCCAGCGAAACAAATAGGCTCCTTGATTACGTGTTCGCGTAGGCTGTTGGCTCGAACACCCTAAAATAATTAACTCTCTGGAACTCATAAGGATTTACTTTAAGAAAAATTCATAGAATAAACTAATTGAAATTATATACTCCACTATAACTTTTGAATGACATTTTTTTTATCATTTAAAATCTTATTTTTCTTTTTTTTCTTCATTACTATTGTCTACAACTTCAGAAGGATGGGAAGATGATTTGTAGAACCAAGGTAATATGCATTTTCGTTGCATAGGTGGTGGAGATGAAGAAGGAGAGCTCTCACTTTCTGAATTTTGATTTTCAATAAGCTTTGATTCTTTTTTTTGCGTAACTGTAGGTCTTTTTTTTCTAGACTGGGCTTCTTTATTGCCTTGGATTCCATGCGAGAAGCGTTTGGTTTTCTTCTTTTTCGGGATTTTTGTCTTGGCAGTGCTAGAGATCTTGGGACTGAGGGGTGCTAACCTAGCTTTGGGAGGGCTTTTGGGGGAAGAATCACTAGATTCGATTTCAGAAGCGCGCCTGATTTGCCTATGCTTCAGCTGTTGTTGAGAGATTTTTGATTCAGGCTCCTCATTGCCTTTGAATTTGTTCGCTACATAGCCTACTCCTTTTTCTAATTGCTTTCTTAAGATGTTTTTCAAGGTTTTAGTGTCCTGATGATCTTGGGATGATTCTGGGATAGCTTTTTTAGTAGCGGATTTTTTAGGTTGTGATCGAGCTTCATCTTCTTTTGGAAGTTCTTTCGGTTCTCTTGTGAATATCCAACGAACAAGACATGGATTGAAAATCGACATAAGGATTAGGAGTGCTAGTGAGATTAAACAAATAGGCATTCCTACGTCAGAAAACATTATCGTTATAGCTCCCGTAACAACTAGGAGGCTGAGAATACACAGGATGATTAGATAGGCAATCTCGCAAATCTCTTTAACAGATTTAGATCGAGCTATTGGTTGAATTTGTTGAGGGTCATGGATATGAGAAGAGCGTGAGTGACGAAGGCTTGGAATAAGATTAGGCATAGCAAAATTTAGATTAAAGCTGTACGAAAGAACAGCTTATGTATTCGAGGTCTCTTTGTAAATATACAGACTTTTTTATACGAATCAAATGTACCTTAGTGCGTATAAAAAAGTACTTTTGAAACGTAGATTGCACTCGGTTTATTATTTTACCTTGGGAAAAGCAACTTTGAAAACATCATCATAGTGAGAAACAAAATGTATCTTTAGGCCTGTTTTTAGATATCCAGGAAGCTCTTCGTAATCTCTACGATTGTCTTCAGGGAAAATCAAGATGTTTAATCGCGATCTTCGAGCTGCAATCAGCTTTTCTCGAATACCTCCTACACCTAAAACACGGCCTGTTAGAGTGATTTCTCCAGTCATTCCCAAATTATTTACTACTGGAATTTCTAATAGCAGGGAAAGGAGAGAGGTAACCATAGTAATGCCTGCAGAAGGACCATCTTTAGGGGTGGCTCCCTCAGGAATATGGATATGCACTTGAGATTTTTGAAAGAACGTATAACCTGGAGCATACCGACTGAGAGCACTGTGAAGATAGGTCCAAGCAATCTGAGAAGATTCCTTCATGACCTCTCCAGCCTGACCTGTAAGATGCATGTCTGTTTTCATCGAAGAAACTTGCACGCTTTCTATATATAGAGTGGCTCCCCCTAAAGAAGTCCAGGCAAGTCCTGTTGCTACTCCTACAGGAGTTGATTCATAGAAGCGGTCACTAGAAAATAGCGGTTTGCCTAAGTAGGTCTGTAGGTTTTTCGAAGAGATTTTAAAAGAAATCTTCTTAGATTTAGCTTTTTCTTGATTTTGAACAATCTTTAAAGCTACTTTTCTTAGTACTTTTTTGATATTGCCATTGAGAGTACGTACCCCAGCTTCTCGTGCATAGTTATTGATCATGTATTTTAAAGCTTCGGGTTGGAAATTTACTTCACTCGCTGTTAAACCCATTTCTTTGCGTGCTTTGGGAACCAGATACTTTTTCGCAATTTGAAACTTCTCTTCTAAAATGTAACCAGAAAGTCGGAGAATCTCCATGCGATCTAAAAGAGGATCAGGGATTGTATCTAGAACATTAGCCGTCAGAATGAATAGTACATTAGATAGATCAACACGTACATCCAAATAGTGATCGAGAAAATCTTTGTTTTGCTCAGGATCTAAAACCTCTAGCAGAGCAGAGGCTGGGTCTCCATGATAACTAGCACCAATTTTATCTACCTCATCAATCATAATGACAGGATTCATAGCTTGGCTTTGCTTGAGAGCTTGTACCATTTTTCCAGGCATAGCTCCAATATAGGTGCGGCGATGACCTTTAATCTCCGCCTCATCACGCATCCCTCCTACAGAGAAACGGAAAAACTTTCTATGGAGGACTTTAGCAATGCTGCGCCCTATACTTGTTTTCCCAACTCCTGGGGGGCCTACAAGACAGATGATACTTCCTTTTAATCCTTTGGAAAGCTTGCCTACACTAATTAACTCTAGAATGCGTTGTTTAATCTCATCAAGACCGTAGTGGTCCTTATTAAGGATGACTTCTGCTTTTTTTAAGTCATGATATTCTTTACTTTGTATGCCCCAAGGAATGATGGTTAGCCAATCCAGATAATTGCGGCATACGGTATATTCCGCAGAAGAAGTTTCTAAAGTTTGAAGTTTTTCAATTTCATCTTGAATGACTTCCATAGCATAGTCAGGGACATGACGCTTTCTTAGCCTTTCTGAAAACTTTTCTATATCAATAGCGCGGTCTTCTTTCTCTAAACCCAGTTCTTTTTTAATCGTTTTTAACTGTTCTTTTAAGAAGAATTCCTTCTGGCTTTTTGTAATCGTAGCTTCGATTTTTTGATTGATGCTGCTCTGTAGACGGCTTAAGTCTAGTTCCTTTTTTAGTAAGATCAGTGCTTTATCAATGCGATCATGCATATTCGTTGTTTCTAAGACTGCTTGGAGCTCTTCCCGTGTTGCTGTCGTTAGAGCAACAGAAAAATCAGCAAGCTTACCTGGTTCAGTAAAATCTGAATGGCCAAGAAAAATCTGAAGCTCTTCTTTAAACAGAGGATTCAGTTTTAAAAGGTCCTTGATAACAGAGACAATACTAATAGAGTAAGCTTTTAGCTCTTCTGTAAGCTCTTTATTGTCTGCATGATAAGAAACATGAGCTTTGAGATACTTGTCTTTAACAGGTTCTATAATGCGTATACGTTCTTCAATGCTTAAAAGGACTTGGGCACTACCGCCCTCGATTGGCATGATACGGAGTATTCTTGCTGCTACCCCAGTTTTATACATCTGGTTAAAATTAACTTTTAAAATGTCGGCATTCTCTTTTTTGGTTAAGACCAGACCAATATATTTTTGGGATGACTTCGCTAGGACTTTTAATACTTCGTAATAAGGACCAGATTCAATCAGAATGGGCGCAGCCATGCCTGGGAAAAATGGTCTTTTATTTAACGGAAGGATAAATAACTCAGAAGGAAGCAAACGCTCAGTAGATTGATCTTCGGATTCCTCTTCAGATTCATCTAAAAGCTTTTCAACATCTTCTGGATTTGGATCTAAGATGGGGGAGTCGCTGTTGCTTGTAGAGTCCACAATTGTCCTTATGCTCGGCTATATTTGTCTGTCGCCCCAATAAATACCGCTCTTTTCTCTGGGTTAAAAAGAGGGGGCGATTTTAAAGATTGCATATTTCGCTATATTACAAAATAAATGCAATTAGCGCATATATACAACTTCTAAAAAATATCTAGAAGGGATTAAAGATTAGGAAAGACTGGCGTTTAAGGCAAATCGTCTTTTTTTATTTTTTTCAAAAAATAATTTGTATCCGCTGTTAAAAGTTATTCAAGAGATTAAGAAAATAGGATCTTATTTTTGAAACTTTCTAATTTTGTATAGGGGAGATTTTCCAAAGAACAAGCGTCGCAAGTCCAAATGGTAAGCTTGTGTTTTCTGTTTGAATCAAAGGGAAATACTGAGATCGGAAGACAAAAGAATAGGGTTGTGTATTTTTTAATTTAAAAATCATTTCCCTCTGCTTCTCCTGGTGGTAGTTAAGAGCACGCTCACTTCCTAAAGCATTTGGGGTAGACACGAACGAATGAAAATAAAATCCAGGGAAAAGTTTATCATAAGAGAATCCGATATCTCGATTTGGTGAGGGAATTTGATGAAGATTCCGAGTGGTTTTAGTGAAAGAAAACCCCTGTTGTATAAGTTCATTATAAGTTTTTCCAGAGCGGACTAAAGTGTGTAAAGCATGAATGTTCTTTAGTGCCTCAGGAGATGCTGCAGGAAGGCTCAGGTTTTCTGTATTAGGCAAAAGCAATTTTTTTAATTCTTCCTCTTTAACTCCTATGATTAGACCATGATACTTAAAGAATAGTATGATACGTAAAACAATCTTAATAACAAGGGTTAGAATTACAGGAAGAATTAAGATATAGGAGAGGATTTTTAATATTTTTTCAAAATTCGAAATTGGAAAGATCCTAGTAACGTATAGAAAGGAGTTACTAGAAACTCCTTTGACGATAACGGATTTTTCCCCTCCTAAATGGAAGTAGTTATCAACGATATGCGAACACTTTTCAATAGTCCCAGAACCCTTTCCTAAGTAAGGAAGAAAAGATAAGGACTGATCCGAGAAAACTAGAGGACGAAAAAATCGAACAAACATAGGCCAGAATTTTTATTCTTATATATTGTAACAAACTGGCTTTCAAATATTAACTACTATTGATGATTCGGGAATTTTTCTCTCAGAACTCAGATAAAGATAAATTTCCATCCACGTTTCCATCAGAGAAGGATTGCAAATAATCTCTTCTAATTACGAGGCCGAAGCTATGACTGATTCCTTTAACTTCAATATCAAATGAGTTCAGGTATTGTAATCGTTGTGTCGTATAGAGAAGATCTGGGGACGTGTCTTTTTGTTTTTCTAGTTGTTCGATTGCCTTTGTTAAACTATTCTTGTATGCATTGCTCGCTCTTGTATCTCCTGAAATAGTTTCGCCAGAAGACTTCTGACAGGATGCAAAAAAAGTAAAAGTCAAACTCGAACTGAATTCATTGTAAGAAAATCCTAAATCCTGCGTATCCTTAACAGTTTGTTTTAGGATCTCCTCTGGAGAAGCATCGGCCTTCAATTCTGGATGCATTTTTTTTATTGAAACGAAGATTAGAGGGTTAAAGGAGAAGCCTCGATCTAATAATTGTTCGTAGCTAACTCCAGAACGTGCTATAGCGTGTAGCTCTTTAATTTTTTTTAAGCCTTCAGGGTGGGGTTTGGGAAAGACAAAGTTCTCTTTATTTTTAAGAAAGAAGTCTTTTAATTCTTCTTTTCTAATTCTAATTCCAGATCCCTCGTATTTACGTGCAAGAATGAAGCGAATAATAATTCTACAAATTAACATAAAGATTACTGGGATAATTAAAATATAGGAGAGGATTTTTATTAATTTCTCTACGAGGGGAATATTTTTAAATTGTTCCATGTATAGGAAGGATTTGCCAGCGTTGTATTCTTCAAATACAATCTTTCTCATTCCGCCTAAATGGAAGTAGTTCTCAATTTTATTTGACATCCTTTCAAGAATCCCCGATCCTTTCCCTAAGTAGGGGAGAATCGAGTAAAATTGAGGACAGAAGTGTATTGGCGTAAAAAATTCACAGTTCATGTTCAACCTTTATATCTAAATCGGCAAAAAAGTTTAGGGGATCTGAATAAATAAAACAATAAATTATTTCATTTTCTGGATATTTTTATTTGATTAAAAAAGGTTTGTTGGTATAGTTTATTTTTTTATATTGAAATTCGACGTATGTACTTCTATAAGTATGTTATAGTAGACACTTCTGGATATTATCCGTTCTTAGCTTATGTGGATAACCAGAAAGTACTTGAGCATTGGTCTTTGCCAGTGGGTCCAGATCTTGGAATTGTTTTAGAGTTTCTTTTTAAAAGTAATGATTTGTGTTTTCAGGGAGTTGCTGTTGCTCTGGGTCCAGGGAACTTTTCTGCAACACGCATAGGGATTTCTTTTGCTCAAGGGTTGGCCATGGCAAAGAATGTACCTTTATTAGGATATAGCTCTTTGGAAGGATATTTATTATCCAAAGATGAAAAAAAAGCTTTAATGCTTCCTTTGGGGAAACGCGGGGGAGTCCTGACTTTAAGCTCAGAGATTTCTGAAGACGGCTTTAGTCAAAAAAGAAGAGGCGTTGGTCCTGGAACCTTACTTTCTTATCCAGAGGCTTCTGAATATTGCGTCGCTCATAAGTATTATCACGTCATTTCTCCTAATCCGCAACTCTTCGCTAGCAGTTTTTCGAATAAGATTGTTCTACAAGAGGTCGCTCCCTCTATAGAACAGATTCGCAGGCACGTGATTTCTCAACTTATGGTTGTAGAATTAGAATATAATAATCAGATTTCTCCCGATTATCGTAGTTATTCCTGTCTTTTTTGATTTTCATTTTCTAACTATTTCTTGATGCTGTTGGTGCTGGATGAATTCAACTATCTCTTGAAGCCTAATAGAAGTAGTGGTACAATCGGGACTCTTCTAAAGCACATAGTAAAAAGATTATTATTGTGTTTATAGGAGACCAGAGATTTGTTATTTATTGCGTAATAAGGTAATGCATGCCCAGTGTTAAAGTTCGAGTTGGAGAGCCTGTAGATCGCGCTCTACGCATTTTAAAAAAGAAAATAGATAAAGAGGGGATTTTAAAAGCTGCTAAGTCCCATCGCTTTTACGACAAGCCTTCTGTCAAGAAACGAGCTAAATCTAAAGCTGCGGCTAAATATCGTAGTCGTTAATTGGCAATCTCGTGTTAGTTGGTAGTGTTTAGGGTATGGATTATTATTCGATTTTAGGCATTTCTAAAACTGCTTCTGCAGAAGAAATTAAAAAAGCCTATCGCAAATTAGCTATTAAATATCATCCAGATAAAAATCCTGGAGATGCGGAAGCAGAAAAACGCTTCAAAGAAGTTTCTGAAGCTTATGAAGTTCTGAGTGATCCTCAGAAGCGCGATTCTTACGATCGTTTCGGTAAGGATGGTCCTTTTGCTGGAGCTGGAGGTTTTGGCGGTGCTGGAGGAATGGGGAACATGGAAGATGCCTTACGCACTTTCATGGGAGCATTCGGCGGAGAGTTCGGAGGGGGAGGGAGCTTCTTCGAAGGTCTTTTTGGAGGGCTTGGCGAAGCTTTCGGAATGCGCTCGGATCCTGGAGGTGCTCGTCAAGGAGCAAGCAAGAAAGTTCATATCAATTTAACTTTTGAAGAAGCTGCTCACGGTGTTGAGAAAGAGCTTGTTGTTTCTGGATACAAATCTTGTGAAACATGTGCTGGTCAAGGAGCCGTCAATTCTCAGGGGATTAAATGTTGCGAACGCTGCAAAGGTTCTGGACAAGTCGTACAAAGTCGAGGCTTTTTCTCTATGGCATCTACATGTCCAGAGTGTGGTGGAGAAGGTCGTATTATCACGGATCCTTGCTCCACATGCCGCGGTCAAGGAAGAATTAAAGATAAACGTAATGTGCATGTGCATATTCCAGCAGGCGTCGATTCTGGGATGCGCTTAAAGATGGAAGGATACGGAGATGCAGGCCAAAATGGAGCTCCGTCTGGAGATCTCTATGTCTTTATTGATGTAGAGCCCCATCCAGTATTTGAGCGTCGTGGCGATGACTTGATCCTAGAGCTTCCTATCGGTTTTATAGATGCTGCTTTAGGCATGAAGAAAGAAATTCCCACGTTATTAAAAACAGAGGGAGCTTGTCGTCTTACTGTCCCTGAAGGAATTCAAAGTGGAACTATTTTAAAAGTAAGAAATCAAGGATTTCCTAATGTTCATGGAAAAGGTCGAGGAGATCTTTTAGTTCGAGTTTCTGTAGAAACCCCTCAGAATTTGTCAGAAGAACAAAAAGAACTTTTGCGTAATTTTGCCTCTACAGAAAAAGCAGAAAACTTTCCCAAGAAGCGTAGTTTTTTAGATAAAATAAAAGGTTTTTTTTCTGACTTCACGGTATAAGGAGGAGAAGAGACCGACTTTACTGAGAGATCTATGGGAGTAACACAAAATCAAGTTATTTCTTCTATAAGAGATGTTTTAAAACTAGTCTGGGAGTTGCGCTTTGCTGAACAGAAGATGCTTCTCCTCTCTAGGCAGAGTGGCTCGGGTGGTACATTTCAGCTGTCTTGCGCAGGTCACGAGCTTGCTGGTGTTCTTGCTGGTAAAAGTCTTATTCCTGGTAAAGATTGGTCCTTCCCTTATTATAGAGATCAGGGATTCCCTATAGGCTTGGGTTGTGATCTCTCTGAAATCTTTGCCTCTTTTCTTGCTCGTATGACCTTAAATCATTCTTCTGCCAGAATGATGCCCTATCATTATTCTCATAAAAAGTTGCGTATTTGCTGTCAGTCCAGTGTTGTAGGGACGCAGTTTTTACAAGCAGCAGGTCGTGCTTGGGCTGTCAAGAACTTGTCAGTTGACGAAGTTGTTTATGTTTCTGGAGGCGATGGAGCTACATCACAAGGCGAATTTCATGAAATGTTGAACTTTGTTTCCTTACACCAACTGCCTTTAATTACAGTAATCCAAAATAATCATTGGGCGATTTCTGTTCCTTTTGAAGATCAATGTGGAGCAGACCTTGCTCGCTTGGGTAGTTGTTACCAAGGGTTAGCTGTCTATGAGGTCGACGGCGGCAACTATGCTTCTCTTAGCGAAACCTTTTCTTCTGCAATAAATCAAGCCCGTCAACATTCGGTCCCCTCTTTGATTTTAATAGATATGGTTCGCTTGGGCTCGCATAGCAATTCCGATAGTCAAGAAAAATACCGCTCGGTGTTAGATCTTAAACTATGCATGGATAAGGATCCCTTAATCCTTCTAGAGAGAGAGGCTGTCGATATTTTTGGTTTGTCCTTCCTGGAAGTTGAAGAGATCAAGGCTGAAGCTCAAGAAGAAGTTCGAAAAGCTTGTGAGATTGCCGAAGCCCTTCCCTTTCCTTCCAAGGGATCAACAAGTCATGAAGTCTTTTCGCCTCATACGGAGACCCTAATTGATTATGAGAATTCTGAAATCGCTCAGAATTTGCGTAAGTCCGAACCCAAAGTCATGCGTGATGCCATTGCCGAAGCTCTCTTAGAAGAGATGACTCGAGATTCTGGAGTGATTGTCTTTGGTGAGGACGTTGCTGGAGATAAAGGAGGAGTCTTTGGTGTTACTCGGAATTTTACAGAGAAATTTGGTCCGCAACGTTGTTTTAACTCTCCATTAGCTGAGGCAACTATCATAGGAACCGCCATAGGGATGGCCTTAGACGGGATTCATAAGCCCGTTGTTGAGATTCAATTTGCGGATTACATTTGGCCAGGGATCAATCAATTGTTTTCAGAGGCCTCCAGCATTTACTATCGTTCTGCTGGTGAATGGGAAGTTCCTCTAGTGATACGGGCTCCTTCAGGGGGATATATTCAGGGAGGACCTTACCATTCACAAAGTATTGAAGGATTTCTAGCACATTGTCCTGGCATTAAAATTGCCTATCCTTCCAATGCTGCTGATGCTAAAGCATTGCTCAAGGCTGCGATTCGAGATCCAAATCCAGTAGTATTTTTGGAACATAAAGCCTTGTATCAAAGACGTATTTTTAGTGCCTGCCCAGTTTTTTCTAACGATTATGTTCTCCCTTTTGGCAAGGCCGCTGTTCTTCATCCTGGGAAAGATCTGACCATAGTCTCTTGGGGGATGCCCTTGGTATTAAGCTTAGAGGTTGCTCAGGAGTTAGCTACACAAGGACTTTCTATAGAAGTTATAGATCTCCGTACTATAGTACCCTGTGACTTTGCTACGGTTCTAAAATCAATAGAGAAAACAGGCAGGTTATTGGTGATTCACGAGGCTTCAGAGTTTTGCGGCTTTGGCAGTGAACTTGTCGCTACTATGTCTGAACAGGCATATTCTTATTTAGATGCTCCTATCCGCCGTCTTGGTGGGCTTCACGCTCCTGTTCCTTATTCTAAGATTCTTGAAAATGAAGTTCTTCCACAGAAAGATTCTATTTTACAAGCTGCTAAGAGTCTCATAGAATTCTAGTTTGATTTCATTACTTTTATCCTTCTATTTTTAGGATTTTTTACTGCGGAAGAGCGCCTGGCATCCCGTTTTCATTGGTAATTCGGTTGGACTATTTACGGAAATATTAACCAGAGAGTTTTCGGATGCCAATAAAATTCGCAAGGCTTCCATAAGAGCCAAGTGGCAACAATACTCCCACGTAGAATATTCCTCTTGATCTCTGCTTAGGTTATTTAATCCCAATACTTCTAACTGTATACTTGTAAGATTATTCTCTATGCAGATGTCAAAACACTGCAAATAAGCCATCACTAAATTAGAGAAAGCTTCTTTCATACTAAAATCTGTCAATGCAATTGCTCGGCGTATTTTTTCGCGAATAAGAGTTTCTAATGTAGGGGGGTTAATAAAGATCAGGTGAGAGGCATAACGGGAGTCTCCCTTTTCTATAGTCCAAGAGCCAGAAATGCATGAACCTATAGCCAATTTTTTTTCTGAAGAAGGAATGCTGTTTTTGATCGCTTCCCAACACGTTTTTCTTAAACATGCGGAAACAGCAGTCGCTCTTCCTACTGTCATAGAGGAATCCATACTAGAATGTGTTACGATAACAATAGCTCCCGACTCTTTATTTAGAATCTCATCACTAGAAAAGTGTCCTTTGAAGCAATGAAAACTGACAGCAGGTTTTTCTTTAGCTCTCATGCGGACACATGTTAGCTTATCTGGATACCTACGATCTCCAGGGTTCGTTGTTGGATCTAGATAGAATAACTGCTTTAGCAAATTATGAAGAGCCGAGTAATCGTATTTTGCGGGGTACTGTATATTAGGATTCCAGGTCAGTTTTTTTCTATCCTCTGTTTTAGGTGGAGTTGGAGGTGTTAGTGCTTCTACTTCTGGGGTTAGCGGCTTAGGAGATGGTTTAGGAGAGAACTTAGGAGAGGGTTCAGGAGTGATTGGAGGAGTAATTTTAGGAGAGTGAGGTACGAGGGGAGGCTCTCGGATCACAGGCTCTTTTAGGTGTTTTACAAAATACAACAATGTCAAAACTATAAAGATAGCGCTAAGTATAAATAGAGGAATAAAGATTGTTAGCGAACCACCTAGGCAAGCGGTGAGAATTCCACTTGCGAAGAATATCAATCCTAAAATGGCAAAAGCTATTGTTGTGATAACTGAGGATTTAGTTTCTTTTTTCTTATCCTGAGAAGGTATCCTCTCTGGTAGAGGCGGACTAGTCGTGGGTGCAGAAAAAGGATCTGAAAAGGGAATGGGCGATGCATTATGGGATAACGTAGGAGGACGGCGTGAAGATGGGGTCGATATTGTTTCCATAAATATTCTCGTATATATTTTTGAACATAAAAATTTCGTCAATTTTAACATAAAAACAAATTGTAAAAAATAAGGATAAATTTGCTTTGTGATTAGAATGTTTTTGTCTCATAGAGTTTCAATGAAGCGATGAGCAGTAATGGAAACTAACGAATTATGAGTGACTTTTGTGCGCAAGATTCCAATTAGGAGTAAAATAAGGGAAGAGAGTGTAAGAATCCAAGGAGGAACTGGGGGAAAGGAAAGAGTGATTAGGATATTGGGATTTTGGAGCCAAGGATGTGAGAAAAGGCCTTTTACAAGAACTTCAGTCATAGGGGCAAGGCATGGGAGGATAATTGTAACAAGAAGTAAAAAGATGATGGGAAGTACGGTAAAAGGAACAATTAGGTTATAGAGAAGGCCTTCAAGAGGTAATTTGCCAAAGAACTGCATGATTGGAAGAATAATAAAGAGCTGGGCAGATATTGAAACTGCCAAAGTCATCGAGAGGTAGCGGATAGGCCGTAACCAAAACGGAGAGAGGAAAAGGGTCCAAGGATTGTAGAGAAAAGAGGAAATTATAGGGAAAAAGATCAGAATCCCCAGAGTGGCTAAGAAGCTTAAAACAAAAGCAGGAGAAAAGGGCGAAAAAAAGATAGAACAAACAACAAAGCCAATGCCTAGACGATTGAGCCCCGAACAGGATCCTGAAAAACACCATGAAAAACAAAGTAGAGTTGAGGAGATCCAAGCGCGCCATACCGAGGGAGAGAAGGGAAAAAGGTAGGCTAGAGAGGTAAGGAGAATAAAACTCAGAATTTTTTTGATTTTTAAAGGAAGAAGAGCGAATAACATAGAGAGAATAGAGGCGGACAGGGAAAAATGCCACCCTGAGATTGCAAAGAGATGGGATAATCCTTTTTGTCTGAAGAAGTCCTGGAGATCTTTAGGAAGGGGAGTCCCTAGTAAAAGACTGGAAGCAAAGGCCCCCACCTCAGAAGAAGGAAAAATATTGTTGAGGTAATGCCAGCAAGTTTCTTGGCATTTCTCTTTCATCATGTACAAGCTAGATCTAGGAATTTCTTTGTAGCAAGCATTAGACTTAAAAACAATTTGGGATGTATGATGTAGCGTCCCTTCAAGTTGGTAAACCTTTTTAAGCTCTAAACAGGATTCCGATAGAATTTGACAAGAGAGATGGTGGGCTCGTTTCCCACAGGGAGTTTGAATAGAAAGTGCTTCTCCATAGTAGGCTCCCCGCCTCCCTTCGTGGTGAATCACAAAAGTACCTGATACTAGACCGTCGTGGATGAATGGCGTAGGAGTTATAACCAAAGGAATCATCCAAGCAAGTGCTAAGGGGAGCCATTGCTTAGGATTGCGAGGAAGGAATATTCCTAGGAAGATAAGGATAAGAGCGCTACATTCTGGGTGGCTACGGGATACTATGCCAGCGAGCCAATAAAGCCCAAATAAAAAAATAGGATGTCTTTGTTGAAAGCACGCACAAGAGGCGCGTAATCGAATGAGCCAAGAGCTTATAGGATAGCGAAAGAAAAAAGATGAAAAAACCTGAAAATAGTTTAACATTTGATGTTCGCCCCTTCTTTCCTCTCGATGTGTTGTGTGTAGAGCAGTTGCGAAAGGAAATGTCTTGGGAAGTTGTATCGGCAAAGATACCCCGCCTGCCTCGAGGCTGGTACGAGCTGATGGGATTGTCAAAAGAAGATCGTATAGATTTTTGCTTGGACTTCTGGTGTTCCGTATTAGGGATTGAGCATAATGAATCTACAAGTATTTGTCGTTTTTTTTCTTTATTAGAAACCATTGAAGTCTACATCTATCGTTTGGAAAAAGGACCTTACCAGGTGAAGATGTTTTATGTATTCCGTGACGGTCGTTGTGGTTTTCAAGGGGAACCTCCTCTTGTAGATTTTCTAGGGCATCGTAGGCTGCCTCCTTTAGGAGACAACCATTATGAACAATTTTTTTCTATCCATAATGGGTTTGGGAAATGGGAGGATGAGGGAGTTTTCCCTGTGAGGTCTCTAGCAAAAGTACAGCAAAAATTACGTCAACAGCTAGTTGCATTAAATAAGATGCAGGCCGAAGAAAATTGTTATTCTTTAGGTATCTTTCCTTTTTATGGTTATGAAGAGCCTTTTGCTTACCAGTGTTTCTTTTTTGATCCTGAAATACGCAGAGACCTTCCTTCACCCAATATATTTTTAAATGAGGAAAGCTTAGAGCATCGAAGCTTAGAAACAATTGAGTTGCTGCATTTGACTAAGAGCTACTACACTTCTTTTCTTTCTTGGTTAGAGAACTATCTACATAGTGAAGAGGTTTATGGTGAGTGAGCCCGCCTGCACTTATCTTGAAAATAAGAACACAGATACACAAGATCAGATGGAAGAGCTTCAGGTAACTTGTATAGTTAAGAATGCTACAGGGATCCATGTGCGACCTGCAGGTGTTATTGTTCGACTATTTGATGGGGAAGACTGTGATGTGCATTTCACCTACGCAGGTAAAACTATAAATGCAAAAAGTATCATGAGTATTCTTATGCTAGGAGCTCCTCAAGGAGGAGAGATTCTTGTGACTGTTAGAAGCAAAGAAGCTCATCGTATCTTAGAGAAGATACAAAACGCTTTTAGTTCTGGTTTTGGAGAACTATAATGGATACACAGCCCTCTATAGGTAACGAAGAATGGCGGGTTGCAGGAAGCTCTATAGTTTCTGGTATGGCCTTAGGTAAAGTATTTTTCCTAGGAACTTCCCCTTTACATGTTCGTGAGCTAACTCTTCCTCAAGAAGAGGTCGAACATGAAATTCATCGTTATTACAAAGCTTTGAATCGCTCTAAATCTGATATCGTAGCTTTAGAGCAGGAAGTTACAGGAAAGCAGGGCCTTCAAGAGGTCTCCTCTATCTTACAGGCACACTTAGAGATTATCAAAGATCCCCTCCTTACAGAGGAAGTGGTCAATACTATCCGTAAGGATCGTAAAAACGCAGAATATGTCTTTTCTTCGGTCATGGGTAAAATAGAAGAGTCGTTAACAGCAGTGCGTGGGATGCCTTCTGTTGTAGAGCGTGTTCAAGATATTCATGATATTTCTAACAGGGTGATTGGTCATCTGTGTTGCCAACATAAGAGTTCTTTAGGAGAATCCGATCAGAATCTGATTATATTCTCAGAGGAATTAACGCCCTCAGAAGTGGCCAGTGCTAATCCCGCCTACATCCGAGGATTTGTCTCATTAGTAGGAGCAGCTACATCACATACAGCTATAGTCTCGCGAGCTAAGAGCATTCCCTATCTTGCCAATATTTCTGAGGAGCTTTGGGATGTCGCAAAGCAATATAACGGTAAGTTAGTATTAATAGATGGTTATCGTGGAGAGCTGATCTTTAATCCGAAACCAGCGACTTTACAAAGCTGCTATAAAAAAGAACTTTCCGTTGTTGTCAATCCCTCTGATGGATTAGTAAGAAAATCAATACATCCCGTAGTCTCTTCGCATGCAGGAAGCCATAAGGATATAGAAACTCTATCAGAGAATTTTCCTGAAACTTCTATAGGTCTCTTTCGTTCTGAGTTTTTAGCTGTAACTTTAGGACGTCTGCCTACCTTAAAAGAGCAAGCCGATGTCTATGAAAAGCTAGCACGTTTTCCAGGGGATTCTCCAGCAGTATTGCGTCTATTTGATTTTGGTGAAGATAAACCTTGTCCTGAAATAAAAAATAAAAAAGAACGTTCTGTACGATTGTTGCTAAATTATAGCGCAATTCTCGAGGATCAGCTACAAGCGATTGCTATAGCCTCTCTGGAAGGCCCAATAAAGGTGTTAATTCCAGGAGTTTCTGATGTTTATGAGATTATAGAAGTTAAAAAGAAATGGGAAACAATCCAAAGAAAGCTAACTAACGGACAAAAGGTTTCTTGGGGAATTATGATAGAATTTCCTTCTGCAGTTTGGATGATTGAAGAGATCCTTCCCGAATGTGATTTTCTCTCTATAGGGACGAATGATCTTATCCAATATACTTTAGGAATTTCCAGGGAATCAGCTCTTCCTAACCATCTAAACGTGACCCTACCTCCAGCAGTTATTCGCATGATTCACCACGTACTTCAAGCTGCTAAGCAAAGTAAGGTTCCTGTTAGTATTTGCGGGGAAGCCGCAGCACAGCTCAGTCTTGCGCCTTTATTTATAGGCTTAGGAGTTAAAGAGCTGTCAGTAGCTATGCCCGTAATCAATAGACTTCGCAACCATATCGCCTTCTTAGATATAAACTGCTGTCTTGAGATTACAGAAGCGCTTTTACAAGCCAAAACATGCTCGGAAGTTGAAGAACTTTTGAATAGAAAAAACCGAATTGTATCGTAAAGAAACAGTTAGACTTTTTTATAAAAGTTTCCGAGGCTTTATCAAGTTCAATAGAACTACTTTTTCTAGTCGCGCCGCCTTTTGTTTTTCTATAGGCAAAAGTGCATCCTCTGCTTTAGTGACACATACTTAGTTCTAGAAAGGCATTGTGGAACGCATAAGAGACATCTCCTCATCCATTTGCTTTTTTGCAAGTTTGAACGCAGAATGGAACAAGTCTTCAATGATTTCTGGATCTTCAGGGTCTAAGCACGTAGGTTGTACCTTTACTGAAATTAGGTCACACTTTCCGTTGATGACAACAGTGACAAGACCATTACCAGCTTTCCCCTCATAACGCTTTTCTAATAGTGAAGTCTCCATTTCTAGGAACTGCTGTTCCATAATTTTAGCTTCTTTCTTTTTCTTAGCGTATCCGCTGCCCATGCTTATCTATCCTTAGGTGAAATATTGATGTTGTCTCTCATAAAATGGTCTAGGAGATTCCCACTTATTGTCTTAAAATTCCTGAAAATTCTACAACAGCAAACTGTAATAATGTATCTATAGCTGCAGATTTTGTTGAAGAAGAACCTTTAGCTTCTACAGATATAATTTTACCTTCTGGAGCAGAAGGTTGGTTTTGTTTCTCCAAAAAACTCTGTTCTTTGTAAGTAGTCTCGGGTGGAGAAGTTGTTAATCGCGAGGGCATGATAGGGGCTGTTTCCTTAATATTGCGAAGCCCCTCAAACTGTGTACTTTTGATAGAAGAGAGGAGTTCCGATAAAACGGGCCTTTGATAAATACGAATAATATGGATAACGACCGTTTCTAAAAATGTCTGTTCGAAGATAGTATTTTGTAAGTGCTTTGCAGACTCCCCAAGGAAATCTATGATTTCTAGAAGCTGCTCCGTCTTATAATGAGAGTTAAATTTTGCTCCACTAGAATTGTTATGATTTTTAAGAAGAAGATCTCGATAAAATAACGTAAGATCGTGGAGAAATGTTACAGGAGCTACCCCCGAATTTAAGAAATCTATTACAGTTTGCAAGGCTGTCGGATAGTCTTTTTGACGGATAGCGTTTTCTAAAGTTTTAAGCGCATCTTGGGAAGTCAAGCCTAAAGCTTGGGACACAGTTTCAGGAGATAGGTTTCTAGGAAATAAAGATATTACATAATCATAAAGAGATTCTGCATCACGCAGGCTTCCTTGTGCCGCACGTGCGATTGGTGCCAATGCTTCTTGCGATGCTTCAATGTGATCATCTTGAGCCATAAGAGAGAGCTTATCTAGGATTGCTTTGTCAGGGATCCTTTGTAGTTGCATTTTTTGACAACGACTTAAAATGGTGCTGGGAATTTTATGGATTTCTGTAGTTGCTAAGAAAAATTTTACATGTCTTGGAGGCTCTTCTAAAGTCTTCAATAGAGCATTGAAGGCTTCTTTAGTGAGCATATGGACTTCATCTATGATATAAATTTTAAACTTTGCTTTTACAGGAGTAAATAATACTGTCTCATTAATTTGACGAATATCTTCGATACCACGATGCGAGGCTCCATCGATTTCTAAGACATCCAAAGAGGATCCTGAAGCAATCTCTTTGCAAGAAGAACACTGATTACAGGGCTCGCCATCATGGCTAAGATGCGAACAGTTCAGAGCTTTGGCTAAAATGCGAGCCAATGTGGTTTTCCCTGTGCCGCGAATTCCAGCAAATAAATAAGCATGAGCCGCTCGATTGAGGAGCAAGGCATTTTTTAATACAGTAACAACAGAGCTTTGTCCTAGAATCTCTCCAAAGACTTGTGGACGGTATTTTCTGGAAGACGTTTGGTAGAGGGATGGAGTCATTGCATATCCAAGGAAATATGTGTAGAAAGCTCATTTTCTCATTTAAGAGATTTTTTCTTGAAGACCTTTTCTGGATTTTAGAAGAAAATTTATCTCAAAAAGATAGAATAATTTTACATCTAAGAGGATTTTTGTATCTTTCTTTAGAAGGAGATAAACATCTTTGATTAAAAATGTTTGTCCCAGTAATTTTGGTATTTTAATTTATGTTTTTGATTGCGATGAGGTCAGGGATTCGTAATGAAAATACCGTGGTTACCCCATGTTCCTTCTCCTGACTGTCTCCAGAGATTTCCTCAGCTTTTCTTTCTATTAAGCTTTGAATAGAAGATATACAACGCAAGCAGGAAGCAGAGAAGATTTTAAATCAGTTGCCTAGAGAGCTAGATCAGCTCTCTCCCTAAATTCAACGGTTCTTTCTCAAGGAGCTAAAAGATCATAAGTAAAAATGGAGATCTTTTGAAAGAGGCGAAGAAGAAACCTCGAGTTTTTAATTTTGTTCAGTAAAAGGATATGGTTTCAGAGTTTTTAGCCAAGTAACAAATTTTGGTTCAAGATTCAGAAATATTTCGTGATCGCGAGTATAGGAGAGACATGAAAAATTGGGAGCTTTTTATACCGATGTTTCTGTAGCTATAAGCTTTCATTTGTGGACATTTTATAGAAAAATCACAAAAATACCTTTAGAAAAAATAAGAATATACATCCTAAAGTTAATGCAATGGGGTTTTCGAGATTTGTCTTAGAAGGCATCTTAACAATGTATCGTTCTCACAAGATTAGCAGGGCAATTATAACCCAGGGGTTTGTTCTTAATAAATCTTTAAGGAAGGATTATGAACTTTGGTTTTTCTATCGGTCATGTCCAGAATTTAAGGTGAAACTACAAGTTTCCTCTCATAAATAACTCTGAGAAGAAACTTTGTAAGTGTGTGGTTAGACAGATGAAAGAACCTAGACGTGAATCCTATAACCGTGCATTACATAAGCTAAGCCATCATTGGATTCGGTATTTTCTATATACTTTTGTATCGTGTTCTTTCATAGTCGCAATATTTACTTTTGCATGGTTAAAGGTTCTCTATGTTCCTGAGTATAAGGAAGGCGAGGTATCTCGTATTTCCCTGGTAGCTCCTATAGACTTTTCTTTAAGTTGGAGTGTCGATAAATTTTATAAACGTACTGCGCAAATCCCAGAAACTTTTGGTAAGGTCTATCGTCTTATATTGTCTCCTCATAGTCTTCTTTTTAGCCAAGCTTTGAAAGCGGATAGCGGAATAGGCTATTGGTTTGAAAAGGCATCTGAATTTTTGTTTTCTACGTACTTTATAGATAGTTCAACTCAGAAATGTCTTGAAGACTTGAGTATATCTCCTCCTTTGCTTGAGAGAGGTAAGAAGATTCTAGAAGTAAATATCAACTCAAATATGGGAAATGTTATTGCTCAATGTTTCGGCCACTTGGAATTTTTTCTGACCCAAGAAAACTGTCCTCAGCACTGTTTTGATCAAGTCATGGATGTTCTGAAGGGTGCCAGTTTTGAAATGGCTATTCATAAGGAAATGTCGGCCTGTGTGAAAGGAGAGCTTCTTGGTACACGTTGCATTGAGAAAATTAACAAAGGCAAACCTGTATTGGAAAAGTATCAAAGAATACAAGCCTCGGATGCTAAACTTTTAAAACAGCTCCGAGCGGAACTACTTCCAGCACACAGATTATTTTCTTATCGATCATTATGGGGTGCTATTTTTGTAGTTTTCCTCGTACTTCTTTGGGGTTATCGTGCTTTGAAAGCCCTATGTCCTGAGATGTTGAAATCTCCGGAGCGCTTTATGCTCTATATCGCTATTATAACTCTTTCTTTGCTGTGGTGTCGTGCAACGGAGATATTCTGCGCATATTGGGTTTCCTCTTTATCATACCCACCAATTTTACCCTTTACTGCCGTGCTCTTAGGATATTTCCTAGGTCTTCCCATAGCTGGATTTTCTTGTACTTTTCTTGCTCTACTCTATACCTTGGGATCGGATCTTTGGAACAACAGCTGGTTTTTATCTATAAACTTGCTTTGTTCTTGGAGAATCTTAGTTAGCTTGCATCGAGTAAGTCGCCTTTCTTCGGTGTTTTGGGCGTGTATGAAGCTCGGAGGGATGGCCATGGGAAGTTTGCTGATGTTTCGCATATTTACAAATACAATATCCAAAGAAGCTCTGTATGCTGATGGGATCGAAAGCTTTGTTTGTAGTTTAATTACCTCAATCAGTGTTGTTGCTTTGATTCCCGTGTTTGAGGCCTCTTTTGGAGCTTCTACAAACTTTTCTCTGCTGACCTATTTATCGCCTGATAACTCCCTACTGAGTCGTCTTTTCAAAGAAGCTCCAGGTACCTACCAGCATTCTATATTGGTTGGAAGCTTAGCAGAGGCTGCTGCTCAAGCTATAGGTGCAGATAGTCTATACTGCTTAGTTGCAGCTCATTATCATGATATAGGGAAACTGATTAACCCCAGATTTTTTATTGAAAATCAGAAAATCTTAAAGCAATCTTCTCATTGTCTATCCCCATTAGAATGCGCTAAGATGATTATGCGTCATATTCCTGAGGGTGTTAATCTTGCTAGGCAGGCAGGACTTCCTGAGTCTTTTATTAGGGTTATTGAAGAGCATCATGGTACGTCTGTAATACGCTCTGCATACTACAGTCATATGTTAGAAAATCCCTCTACAGGGACTTTTGATGAGGAATTATTTCGATATTCTGGAAATAAACCTTCGACTAAAGAAACCACCATCATTATGATAGCGGATTCTTTTGAAG
This sequence comes from Candidatus Chlamydia corallus, assembly GCF_002817655.1. Taxonomy (NCBI): domain Bacteria; kingdom Pseudomonadati; phylum Chlamydiota; class Chlamydiia; order Chlamydiales; family Chlamydiaceae; genus Chlamydia; species Candidatus Chlamydia corallus. The sequence continues at coordinate 178,922 of NZ_NWQK01000001.1, read as the reverse complement.
CCGCCTCCCGATCTTTAAAAAACGCAAGTCTTACGAATCTTCAAGGACTCATTGATCAGATTATCCATGGGAAATTACAAGATGGTCAGTTTTCTTGCTCTCCAGTTACCTTAGATGAGCTTGCATTGATTAGCAAGAGCATGGTGCAAACTCTCTATGGAGCTTTGCATTCCCGGATGAAGTACCCTGAAATATCTTACAAACCCTCTACAGATCCCTTTCCTAAACCTTTATAGGGAATCTAAATATGCTAACTTAAGCTTTAAGCTACAGATTTTCAGTAAATAATGCTGCGACATATAAATTTTTTATAAGTGATAGTAGAAAAGAATAGTTTGTATTTTCTAAATTAAGCAGATCTAACAAGAAACGTACTTACTATCGGGAACAGCAGAGGCGAAACGGCAAGGTGATCAAATGAAAAATCTGTCTAATAATTATGAGGGCTAGCGTTAGCAGAAAGATGGGTAGAAGGAGTCCACAACCACCTAAGATCCCTAATCTCTTGGGAGAGGTTAAAGCTGTAGCAGCTTTCCAACAAATTTCATTTGTGCAATTAGAGGAAGGGAGATAGCCCAATTCATTGAGCGTATTTGTTTGGCTCCATTTCTTTTGGTCCTCCTCATATTTTTTTGCGAAGAAAAATCCAAGAATAGGAATCATAAGAGCTAGATAGGACCAAGAGTTGTCTTCAACAGTCCTGCTTACTAGGTATGTAGATCGAGTAGCTACCTGACTTACTGTGCCCTCATCAGAGGTATGTTCATGCCCCAGAATTTGAACCGAATGTCCCGAAAAAATGTTCCATGCTAGAGACCAGATCATTGCAGGCTCGTTAAATTTTTTGAAAAAATAGTACAGCATGTCTATTTTAAATATCAACCCATCCCTTCCTAACTTGTAATTGTTCTTTAAGTGGAGAAGGATAGTTTAAGAAAGAAAAAACATCCTAATTGTAAGGGGTAGAACAGAGGAAAGTTCTCTACTTCTTGGGTTGCATAGAGAGTGAAGTAGAACGCTTTCTAAATATAAGGAAGACCAAACAAACGCTGCAATAATGAGCAGTTCCTCGATTATCAGGCGTTTCGGTTTTTACTATAGTCGAATAATAAGCATAAAACATTCGCTATTTTATGAGGAGTAGCAGTGTATCGGGGTAAAAAACTTTTTCCACGTCTCTATAGGATCCTTTGCTGTAACTGCTAAGATGCCTTGTAGAGCATGATAGGGGGGGGGGAGTTCTATGCTATAGGAATGATGTAGATGAAGTCTTAGACTAGCAGCTTTGGCAAGAACAATAGCATCGTAATGGCCGCTGTCGAGTTGAGCGAGCCTCTCTTCAATAGTTCCTCGGATATCCAAGATCTGTCCTTCAGGAAAAAGCTGTTTTAGTACTGCACTTCGACGCAGAGAAGAACTACCTAACCGCGGTCTTGAGGGCAGGGAATTATGAATATAGTGATCAGCATAAATTAAAAGGTCAGCAGGATGTAAACATCGTGTCATCGCGACTACTGGAAGAGAGGGAGTCTCAGGAAGATCCTTTGCTGAGTGTATCGCGAAATGACAGACTTCCTTACGCACCAAAGCATCGACACCATCAGTGAAAAAATGAGTGTTTTCTACAAGATTTAAGGGGATCTTCTTATCGCGATCTCCCGTAGTCTCTGCAGTGTATAACTGGAACCAAAGTTTTGGATACCACGCGCGTAGCAAAGACATGCACTCGTATACTTGAGCTTTCGCTAAGTTTGAATTTCTCGAGGCAATACGAAGAGGACGCTTCCCCCAACAAAAATCAGTTAGAAAAGGGTCAGCGTAACAGGCGGATAGCATCTTTTATTGTTTTCACTCCTTGTAAATCAAAATTTTCTCCAATTTCATTGGAAAGAGATGAAATTTGGCTTTCAGGAAGAATAGCACCTTCAAATCCCATCAATTTTCCCTCTTTAATGCGTCTTTCCAAATGAGCTACGTGACGGATTTCTCCTCCGAGACCGACCTCTCCAATTACGACGTAATTTTTAGGTAGAAGGCGGTTGTATAGGGATGAGGCAACGGCCAGTAGTACGCCCAAATCTGCGGCAGGTTCTATAATTTTCAATCCCCCTGTGATTGATAGAAAAACATCCATTGTGAATAGTTTGACCCCAGCTCTCTTTTCTAATACAGCCAGGAGTAGGGAAAAGCGATTGGGATCGAATCCTGCAGTCTTCCTAACGGGATTAGCAAATGGAGAAGAAGAGACTAAAGCTTGCAATTCAATGAGAAGAGTCCCTGATCCCTCCACAATAGGAATGATCATAGATCCTGTAGTTGATCTAGTCTTTTCCTGAAGGAAAAGTCCCGAAGGATTTATAATTTCTTTGAGACCATCTGCATGCATGGAGAGAATCAGCAGTTCATTTGTGGGGCCAAAGCGATTTTTCACAGCGCGGATCATGCGGTAATTTGCATGAGAGTTACCTTCAAAATAAAGTACAGTATCTACAAGATGCTCTAATACTCTAGGACCTGCAATTTCTCCAGATTTTGTGACATGACCGATAATAAATGTTGTAATCTGAGAGTTTTTAGCAAGATGCATCAGCTCTGCAGTAACTTCTCGGACTTGAGCTACAGATCCTGGTGCAGAGTTTAGGATGGGGTTAAATATAATCTGAATAGAATCGATAATCAAAATATCAGGTTCTAAAGTGGCTATTTGTTGCTTGATATTGTCCAAGTTTGTTTCAGGAAATAAATAAATCAAAGAAGAAGCAATTTTGAGGCGCTTTGCTCTTAGAGAAGTCTGTGTTACAGATTCTTCACCACAAACATAAAGGACTTTATACTTTTGCGATGCCAGTTTCTCTGCAGTTTGCAGGAGGAGCGTCGACTTTCCAATCCCTGGATCTCCACCAAGAAGAGTGAGGCTCCCACGAACAACTCCTCCTCCAAGGATTCTATCCCATCCCGCATAATCAATAAATAACCTAGATTCATCCTCTAATTCTATCGAGCTTAAAGCAATCGCAGTTGTAGAAGATCGGGATGGGACTCCAGATCGGGTTGGGGAAACGTATTCTTCGATCAAAGAGTTCCAATTGTGACAGCCTGGACATTGCCCTAACCATTTAGGAGCTGTAGCTCCACATTGATTACATGTCCATTGTGTTTTGGTTTTTGTTGCCATGAGTATCTAATGCCCGTTGTGCTGCGATCTTTTCTGCTTCTTTTTTTGATGATGCATATCCCTCTCCCCAAACCTCTTTATTAACTATAACCTGAATCTTGTAACTTAGAGTTCCTTGTACGTTCGTAACTGCTGTTGATTGATATACTGGAAGAACGCGAAAATGTTTTTGTGTGAATTGTTGAAGAAGGTTCTTGGGATTGCCAGACATTAAAGGAAGAATTTCTTCTTTAACAGGGAGGAGAGGAACAGTCAGTTTCCTAGCTGGTGAAAGGCCTCCATCCAAATATATGGCGCCTAAAACAGATTCAAATAGATTGGCATAAGCAGAAAGACGTCCTCGCTCGCTCTGGATTTTTTCGCCCTTTCCTATAAGAAGGTAGTCTCCAATTCCTAGAACGGTTGTGTAGCGACAGCATGCTTTTGCATTGACTAAAGAAGCTCTTGCTGTTGATAGCGTCCCTTCATTCATTGAAGGAAAGAGCAGAACAAGATGCTCGGTAACAATTAGACCAAGGACAGCATCTCCTAAAAATTCTAAACGCTCACTATCTTCAATTTGAGTTGCCGCTTCATTTTTATATGAGGGGTGAGTTAGAGCTGTTTGTAACAGCTTGGGTTGTGTAAATGTAAAATTTAGTTTAGCTTCGATAGCTGCAGTGTCTATAGGAGGATTCATAGGTAGAGAATAGCTGTCCTTAAACTTGAAATTTGGGGTTAGGGATTTTTTATAGGCGGAAAAAAGCTTAAAGTCTATAGTGCTTTTGGATTTATTATCTTATTTGGATACGTATGAGGTTTGCTCTACACCTCCAACACTTGCGTCATTTTCATAACCACGGTTCTATTTTATTTGAAAATCTTCTGACATTAAAAGATTGTTTTTTATTGGAAGCAAAATTACACCACTTTATTGGCAAAGCATCAAAAAATATAGATGCTATGAGGTGGAGGGAGAATATATTTCGCTCTATTCCAGAGATTCATGCTGTCGTGCGTAAACGGCATTTGGATTCCTTCGCAGCAGAATTAGTACATCGTCCCAAACTTTCTCTTGTTCGAGATCTATGGGTCTTTCCAGGAGAAGAGATTCTTGAAGGAGAAGAAGATTGCATGCTTTTCCTTCTACTTTCAGGAAATGATGCAGGAAGCGGTATATTTTTTACAGGGCCCTATCCTTCAGATCTTTACGAATTAAAGAAGGGAACAACAGGTTTGCTTTTAGCTTTTTCTTCTATAGGGCTTCCAGTTATTTAAGTACCTGCCTCTTTTCTTGGGAATCAGAAATAAGAGACAGTTTTGTAGTATGCTTATTATTTTAAGATTTTCATTAAGCGTTTTTATCAAAAATGAAAATCAGAGTCTCATTTATAAATAACTTCTAATTTTTTATTGTTTTAATTCTAAACTTTCTTTCAATACTTAATTACAAAAACCATAGGGTGAAGTATAACAATCTTGAGTGATCAAGTTGATTATGGAGGATTTATTTTGAGGGATGAGTTCCTATTAAGAGAAACTCTTTAGAATAATAGATTGTACCAAACTGGGTCTTAAGAATCCCTGGACTTTATGCAAGAAGGGTGTTAAGAGTTTCTGAAAATATCCTTACATAGGATTTTCTTGAATGAAAGAATTAGAACAACGTATCAAGTCTCTATATGACGCAGTAACAGCAGAAAATATTTCTACATGGTTGTCGAATGGTTATACTGAACAAGATACAGAAACTATCTTAGGATTGTTAGACAAAGATCCTGAGCACCTTAAAGACTTATTCGGAGCTACTTTAACATTTGGGACTGGAGGATTGCGTAGTCCTATGGGTATCGGAACAAATAGGATCAACTTGTTTACGATACGTCGAACGACTCAAGGGTTAGTTCGGGTCTTCCGCGCTCATCTTCCCCATGTTGGAGATCCTATACGTGTAGTTGTTGGGTTTGATACGCGCCATAACTCTATAGAATTTGCACAAGAAACCGCAAAGGTCTTTGCGGGCAATGGCTGCCAAGTTTTCCTTTTTCAGTATCCCCAACCTTTGGCTTTAGTATCGTTCACTGTAAGACATGAGGGGGCTATGGGTGGAGTGATGATTACAGCTTCTCATAATCCCCCCAATTACAATGGCTATAAAGTTTATATGTCATCAGGAGGCCAGGTACTCGCTCCGTTAGATCAAGAAATTGTTGCCGCATGTAGAGAAGTAAATGAAATCCTATCCGTACCCTCTATTGATCATCCTAATATTCACTTGGTTGGAAAAGAATACGAAGTTCTTTACAGAGAAACTTTAAAGAAACTGCAACTTTACCCTGAAGCGAACCGGATTTCAGGAAGAGCTCTCTCGATTTCATATTCGCCATTGCATGGGACAGGCGTTTCTCTCGTGCCTCATGTTCTTAAGGATTGGGGATTCTTGTCCGTAAACCTTGTTGAACAACAGGCCATCAGTGACGGGGATTTCCCAACTGTCGAGTTGCCAAATCCTGAAGATCCAGAGGCTTTGAATCTAGGTATCGAGCAAATGCTTGCTAATAACAACGACCTTTTTATTGCTACGGACCCAGATGCCGATCGCATCGGCGTTGTTTGCTTAGAAGAAGGTCAACCGTACCGATTTAATGGCAATCAAATGGCTTGCCTTTTGGCAGACCACATCTTGGGAGCTTGGAGCAAAACAAGAAATTTAGGAGAACAAGACAAACTTGTTAAGAGCTTAGTGACTACCGAAATGCTTGCTGCTATCGCGAAACACTATCATGTTGACCTTATTAATGTCGGCACAGGATTTAAATACATCGGAGCGAAAATTGAATCTTGGAGAGATTCCCCAAATAGGTTTGTATTTGGAGCCGAAGAATCTTACGGCTATCTCTATGGCACTCAGGTTGAAGATAAGGATGCCATTATTGCCTCAGCATTGATTGCAGAAGCAGCGCTACAACAAAAATTACAAGGAAGAACTCTGCGTGATGCTCTCCTTTCTCTTTATGAAACTTATGGATACTTTGCGAACAAAACTGAATCAGTACTTTTCTCTACGGAGACTGATGAACAAGAGATAAGAAAAAAACTCTTATACCTTGAGGAAATAAGTTCGGCTAATTTTTTCTCAGGGAAATATCAATTAGAGAAATTTGAAAACTACAACCAGGGGATAGGTTTCGATATTCTGTCGAATGATCAGTATGTCCTAACCCTGCCTAAGACATCGATGCTATGTTACTATTTTAGTGGGGGAGGTCGGGTAATCATACGGCCATCAGGAACAGAACCTAAAATTAAGTTCTATTTTGAAATATCTAATCGCTATCCAGAGCGGGTTGTGGATAAAGAAATACAAAAACAGCGTGAAGTAGAGAGTTCTCTATATTTAGATAACTTTATTTTTGATTTTAAAGAAAAATTTTCCAGCCTATGATTGGAAAAATCCTCTTGGAGAATATCCTAAAGCTATCTACACTTGGGTTAAATCTCTTTCAGAATTAGGTCTTCTTATAAGGTCCTCGATTTTAATCAAAACAAGGTGGTAGAGGTGTTATCTGCTTCCCTAACAAGGCTCTCTGAACTTAAGTTAAAGAGGTTGAATACTAAACAGGTATGTTGTTATGAATTTTGTTCCCTATTCTTTACCAGAATTACCCTATGATTATGATGCTCTTGAGCCTTTAATTTCTTCTGAAATTATGATTCTACACCATCAAAAACATCATCAGGCCTATATCAATAATCTTAATGACGCATTGAAGAGACTGGATACTGCGGAAGCACAACAAAACCTTACTGAGCTAATTGCTTTAGAACCTACCCTTCGTTTCAATGGGGGAGGGCATATCAACCACTCTCTCTTTTGGGAAACTCTTGCTCCTGTAGATCAGGGAGGAGGGCGGCCTCCAAAACATGAGCTTCTCTCGCTCATTGAAAGATTTTGGGGGACTATGGACAACTTTTTAAAAAAATTAATTGAAGCTGCTGCTGGAGTTCAAGGCTCTGGTTGGGCCTGGCTAGGGTTTTGTCCTACAAAACAAGAGCTTGTCCTACAGACAACAGCAAATCAAGATCCTTTAGAGCCACTCACGCGGAAACTCCCTCTCCTTGGCGTGGATGTTTGGGAGCACGCCTATTACCTGCAATATAAAAATGTTAGAATGGATTATTTAAAAGCCTTTCCTCAAATAATTAATTGGGGATATATAGAAAATAGATTTTCGGAAATAATATCATCTAAATAAATTGAATTTGGTGATTTTAATTGCAGTGTTAATAACATTAATTTAAAATTGCTTCCTAACAAAACCTAGATTAGGTGGCTTGTGCGTCTATTTTCTTACGACAAACCCAAGATTAAAGTGCAAAAAATCAAGGCAGATGGTTTTAGTGGTTGGCTCAAGTGTAATCATTGTCACGAGATGATTCACGTAAACGAGTTGGGACAAAATTATAATTGTTGTCCCAAGTGTTCCTATCACTACCGCATTACTGCGATGGAAAGGGTCAATTTACTTGCAGACAAAGACTCCTGGCATTCTCTTTATGCGGATCTGAAATCCCAAGATCCCTTGGAATTTATAGATACTGATACCTATACGAATCGCTTAGAAAAAGCTCGAAAAAATACTACTGAAAGTGAAGGCGCTATTGTAGGGATATGTACTATAGGCCTCCACCCTGTAGCCCTTGCTGTTATGGATTTCAATTTTATGGCAGGATCTATGGGTGCTGTTGTAGGAGAGAAACTGACCCGATTGATAGAGGAAGCGATTGAGACTAGGCTTCCTGTAATTATTGTCAGTGCTTCTGGAGGCGCCCGCATGCAGGAGTCAGTGTTTTCTTTGATGCAGATGGTGAAGACCTCAGCAGCTCTTGCTAAGCTGCACGAAGCGGGTCTACCCTATATTTCCGTTCTCACCAACCCCACTTCAGGTGGAGTAACAGCCTCTTTTGCTGCTCTTGGTGACGTTATTATTGCAGAGCCTAAAGCTCTTATTTGTTTTGCAGGACCTCGAGTCGTAGCTCAGGTGATAGGCGAGGATTTGCCCGAGGGTGCGCAGAAATCTGAATTCCTCCTCGAACATGGTATGATCGATAAAATTGTGGAACGTAAGGAATTAAAAACCATGCTTCAGACTTTACTTGATTACTTTCTAGCTCAGGAATACACTGGCGGAAAAAGTAAAGCTCCTAGAGATCTTTCAAAAAGGCTTAAAGAGATTTTTTTGTTGACAGATGACAATGAATAAAACATCATGCCGCATCTTGCAACAATAATATTATCTGTAACGCTATCCCTATGACTGTATTTTGTGAATTAGATTCAGGAGGAGAACTTCCTGATTATGCTACGCCAGGAGCTGCTGGTGCTGACCTTAGAGCAAACATTAAAGAACCCATCGCCTTGTTGCCTGGGCAGCGTCTTTTGGTTCCTACAGGAATAAAAGCAGAGATTCCTGAGAATCACGAGTTGCAGATCCGTCCCCGAAGTGGTTTGGCTTTAAAGTACGGCATTACTGTTTTAAATTCTCCAGGAACTATCGATTCAGATTATAGGGGAGAAATTTGTGTGGTCTTAATCAACTTTGGTGACAGTACATTTATTATCGAACCTAAGATGCGGATAGCTCAAGCTGTTTTATCTCCTGTAGTACAGGCAAAGTTTGTTGTTAAGCAAGAAAGCTTAGCAGAAACTGCGCGAGGAAGTGGAGGTTTTGGGCATACTGGAGCAAACTAAGATGCCTTTGTATTGTCAAGATCAACAAGATTTTTCTTTATTCTCTTTCCTGTCTCCTAGGCTTGTGATGTTCTTAGGTAAACATTCTCGAGATGAAATTCTTCAAGATCTTACAGATCTTGTTGATGCTGCAGGTATCCTTGAAGACAAGCAAGCCTTTTTTGATGCTCTTGTCCGTCGTGAAAATATTATGTCCACAGGGATTGGGATGGGAGTTGCTATTCCTCACGGAAAACTCGAAAGTTGCTCTAATTTTTTTATTGCTATAGGAATCCATACGCAAGGCATTTTATGGGATGCGATTGATGGAGCACTCGTACGGCTCGTTTTTTTGATTGGCGGTCCAGAAAATGCTCAAGCCGAATATCTCAAGTTATTATCTACTTTGACTTTATCTTTAAGAGAAGAGTCTCGTCGTCAACAATTGTTACAGGTAAAGACGATTGAAGAAGTCATGAACGTGTTTGTGGGGATGTAAAAATGGATTTAAAGTTAGATGAAGTTGCCTCTTTGTTAGATGTTTCTGAGCATACAGTGCTTCAATGGCTTAAAGAAGGAGCTATTCCAAGCTATAGTATGAACAATGAATATCGCTTTAGTCGTGAAGAAATTGAAGATTGGCTTTTGCATAACCAAGCTTTAATGACCCAAGAGCGTGGAGAAGATAAGGAAGCACTTAGAGATCTTTCTTTAAAATATAGTCTCTATAAAGCTATTCATCGTGGTGGTGTTTTATGCGATGTTGTTGTTCATAGTAAGGAGGAAGCTCTCCAATACGCTTCTAAATACATCGCTCAAAAATTTCAATTAGACGAAAGTGTACTTTTTGAAATGCTCTTCCATAGGGAAAATCTCATGTCTACAGGTATAGGAGAAGGACTTGCCTTACCCCACGCTAAAGACTTTTTGATTAACGCTTACTACGACATTGTTGTTCCTATGTTTCTTGCAAAACCCATAGAATACGGTGCTTTGGATGGAAAACCTGTCAGTATTCTTTTCTTTCTTTTTGCTTGCCAGGATAAAAGTCACTTAAATTTAGTGAACAAGATAGTTCACCTGGGGATGTCTTTAAATGCCCGAAGCTTCTTTAAAAATTATCCGAGTAAAGATCAACTTTTAGCATATGTTAAGGAATGGGAGTCCCAAACTCATTAACAGCTAGAGTTTAAAAAGATTTTTAAGTCCAAGTTGTGAAAAAAATCCTTTTGTTGCTATGGTGATCCTCATAGGCTTCTAGGAGATTGTAGTCGCATGATGAGCTCTAAGCGTACCTCGAAAATAGCGGTGCTTTCAATTTTATTAACGTTCACTCATTCTATAGGGTTGGCAAATACGAATCCGCCCGTAGGCCTCACCACGGTCTGTGTTGAACCTAAGGCTGTACATAGCCACCAGAAGAGATCAGAGGAGAGTGGGACACAAGAAGTGTCTCGTAGTTCTCATTCCAAATGGTGCTTTCGTCCTTTTGCAAGAGCTCTTTCAGCGAGAACTCACCGGGCTAGAAAATCCTCTTCTCAAGTGGCTTTTGGACCAAAATACGAAAATATGTCCCGTGCAAGAAAAATAAAGCTTCTGAAAGAGCGTTCCCTAAAGGAAATTGGTAGAAAAGAATCCTCAGCTCCCTCTAACCTAAATTTGAACGAGCTTTCTCCTAAACTTCCTCCAAGACAAAAAGTTTATATTCATGAGAAAGAAAAAGCAGGCTCTATATTTGTTAGGGAGTCTCGGCTTAGCTCAGGCCGAAAACGTTACTGCACACCATCTTCTGGTTCGCCTTCAATATTTTTAGAAACAGAAATAGTTCAAGCTCCTGCAGAGAAGGCTACAGAACGTCAAGATGATAGAATTTATGTTCCCGTAGTGCAAATGCAGGCGCACTATCAACAAGAAGATGCTAAGAAAACTAGACAGCTGGCATCGCAAGCCTTGGGTAAAAGATCCGAAGGAACCGATGAATCATTGCGCGAGCTAGCCCAAGGTGCTAGTCTGCCTATCTTAGTGCGTCCTAAGCCTGAGGTGTCAGTGCAAAGGCAAAAAGAGATTTTATTAAAAGAACTTGTTGCTGAACGCAAACAATGTAGAAGAAAGTCTTCAAGGGAAGCTCTTGAATCTCGTTATATAACTAAACAAGTTCCTAGAGGCGGTTCTATAACCTCTACTTTACGATATGATCCAGAAAAAGCTGCAGAAATCAAAAGTAGGCGCAATTGCAAAGTAAGTCTTGAAGCACGTGAACAAAAATGTTCATCTTGTAAAAGAGATGCTCGCGCTAATGGTAAGCAAGGCAACATAGCTCCTACTGAAGATGCTTCTAAAGAAGAAAAACAAGCTGTTGTGGGACCTGCGGGAAAAACTCCTCAAGCCAGATCCCAGGTTGCAAATAATTCTCGGAACTTTTACCGAAATGCTGCAAATACAAACATAGATACCTATCTTGCAGCTAATCAGTACAGCTGTAATTCTGAAGAAACAGATTGGCCGTGTTCTTCCTGCGTCTCTAAGCGCAGAACACACAATAGTATATCCGTATGTACAATGGTGGTTACTGTAATCGCAATGATTGTAGGTGCCTTGATTATAGCCAACGCTACCGAATCTCAAAAAACACCAGATCCAGCCCCTACCCCCACTCCGTAATTATATTGCTTTCTGAGAGGTAAGAGTTTTTGAGACTTTTACCTCTCATGTATCAATAGTCTTTTCAAAAGTAGCCCTTCATGATTTAGAGTACCTATTTGTTATTCGCATAAATTCTCAGCATTATAGATGCAACTGTGCTAAGGAAGCCTCAGCTCCTAGGCAAGGTCCCTCTTTTTTAAGAATTTCACAAAATTTTGGGATTGTCGTTTTAGATTAAACACACCTTGTGACATCTTGTTTTTCATTGTAAGTTATTCTTATTCTAGTATTTCTATTTACTCTGCTTCTTCCTCTGGTTGCGAGACACCGTGTTGCCCTTATTTGGTTATTGTTGTAACTTTTATAGTCTGATTTCTAGGCTTTCCTCATCTAACAGCCTTTGTTTTAACGTATTTATGGCTATTAGGAGGGTTTATATTTAGGAGCTTCTTGTTTTAGTTGAGTTTTTGATATCCACTACACCTTTCCCCTAGTTTTATTTTTTCTAAAAGGAAGGTTGTGATCTGGAGTTATAGACCTAACATCTTAATGCTTAATAAGATTTTTTTTTTTGCAAATTATTTAAGACCATTAATAAATTTAATTAAAAAAATATTTCTTTTGATTAGATTTTTATATGATTATTATAAATATAAGATGTTTTTCCAAAAAATTTATATATGTCAAATCTTCCTATTAATTTCACAGACCCAAAACTTAACCCCATTAAAGTAAATCTCAACTTTTCTGAGAAGCATCCTAAAGCGGCACGGGTAGTTCAACTTACAGCTGTAGTTTTAGGTGTACTTGCCCTCTTATTGGGTATAGCGCTCATTATAGGAATCCCTTTTGGCGCTCCTATAAGTATGATCTTAGGTGGATGTCTTTTTGCTGCTGGAGGGGCCTTATTTGCTAGTGGTACGATTGCTATGATATTGCAAAATAGACATAGGCATGCCACTAATCAAATTAATCAAAAGAAACTCTCTCAATCTTTGCTTCGACAAAAGGACTTAGAATCTTTAGATTCTGAAGATCTGAAAAAGAGCTGGGCTACACATAATTCTATTGTTCAACAGTTTAAAAAGTTGAACCTCGGTGTGTCTCCGACCGAAAGAAAAGTTTTAGATCAGGTAATGCTTAGTGATGGATCTTCTCTAGGGGAATACGCTGACTTAATTTCGAAAGATTATGAGGCATGCGTGAAACTCCTAGAGTATCGTCAGGAACTCCTTAAAGAAGAAACCGCATATGAAGAGACAAGGCCCTTGCAGAGTCTCACTCATAGAAACAAAGTTGTGATGTCAACCCTCTCAAGGATTACGGATAAGCTTACTAAAGCTGGTGGTGTTTTTTCTTTAAAATTTTCAATGTTAAGCTCTCGTATGTCAGCAATTCACATAACGGTAAGTGTAATTTTGGCTTTAGGTGCGGTTGCTTCTGTTATGGCGGTGGCAGCTTTAGTTCCAGGAGGAATTTTTGCACTTCCTTTACTTTTAGCTGTCGGTATTAACGCAGGGGTTATTGTGGTAGGGCTTTCCTACGTGCTACGCCAGATTTTGAGTAAAACAAAACGTAATCGTCAGGATTTCTATAAAGATTTTGTAAAAACCGTAGATCTAGATCTTATTAGCGAGATGACATCCTTACAGAGATTCCTCTTTGAAACTTTAAAAGGTGTGCTCAAGGAAGAAGAAGAGATCTCTTTAGGTGGCCAAGATTGGTATACGCGATACTTAGCGAATATACCAGTAGAAACAAAATTACAGGAAGAGCTTAGAAACACATTGCAGGAGATCGATAACCAAACGAAAAAAATGGAAAAGGATATAGAGATCCTAGAAAAAGAGGTGAATTCTGGAAGACTTTATGTACCCACTAAAGAGTCTAAGGACTCCGATAAAGATTCTATTTTTACTAAAGGTAAGATGTTTGCAGAATTACGTCGAGCTTCACCCAAGGATATACATAAGATTTATAATCTAGGTGATGAAGATATTAGTGATCCTAGATTTCCACCTTGGATTCCTAAAAAGGAAATGGAACCAGATTCTCGAGCAGAACCTATTTCAACTCTGATATCCGATTCAAGAGAAGAGTCATTGTTAAAATATGGTATTGATCCAGTCTTAAAAGCACTCCAAAAGAAGAGTGAATTGCTAGAAGAGCAACTGGCAAGTATCCGAAAATGGAGAAACCCTGTAGGCGAATATTCTGGGAATGTTATCTATTCCGACCGGCAGCTCTTAGACATTCAGGAATCCGAGATACAGTTTTATATGCACCTCCAACAAGCACGAGAAAAAGTTACCAGTTACCTAGAACGAATCGTTGAACTTCAAAACCGTATTCTACGGATGATAAGCAAAGGGGCTTCCGATGCAACAGAAGGTCTTGAGGAGTAGTATCCAATATCAATTGAGAGCTCTTTTTGGTGGCTCTTTCTAGACAGGACCTTTAGGGTCCTTAATCTATTTTTTTACTATATTTTCATTGTAATTTATGCCTCGGACCCAGTCTGCTTCTTGGTTCCATAAGCAATTTATTCCCAGTCAATAGGTCGCGAATGGAAATTTTTATTTCTTGAAATCTATTTTTTTATTCACAAACCTACTTGCCAAAATAAATAAGTTAAGGAGCTTGTATGGCAAATCCTACACAGTCACGACCACCGAGTCCAGAGGTAAATATAGAAGAAATAGAGCTTCAAGAACTTCCAGTACTCAGTATTGAGACTTCTTCTAACGAACCTCCTCCGTCATCTGTTTCTACTACTGCTGAGGAGGTTTCTCTTTTTATTGAGGGGGGCTCTAGAAACACGGGAGAGGAACTTCTTAGCTCTTTAGAAGTTTACGATGCTATCTGTGCAACAAACCAAGAGAATTCTGATCTTAGAGATCATGAAGTTAGAGTTATGTATGTTAATAGCGATAGTAGAACATGCCCTGAGGCTGTTATTGAGGCTATGAACATTAGTGAACTACGAGGAGAAGCAGTCAGGTTGATATACAATGATGGGGAAGGTTTAGGGTGCTGCTTCTTAGGGAATAGACATAGCCTTCCCCATACTGAGAATCGTATTTCCCAGGCGATACAAGCGCGCTGGAATGAATTTTTTAGTTCCAGCGAAAATTTAAATCGAGAATACATCGTATTTTTCTTTGGTAACGGAGGTCTCTATCTCCAAGTAGCATTAGACAATTCCATATACTCTAGTCGTATTCTTTGTGTTGGCATTGGAAGCAGTTATTATATCCAAGGAGATTACCGTGTTCAAAACTACCGTTTGCCAGGGGATTGGGTGACGCTCCTGGATTATCGAGGGGCAACAGCAGAAAACACTACGACGTTGCCTTATGCAGATTCTGCTGAAGGAATCTTTAACCCTTCGATACGCTGTCCCTCATATCAGTGGGCATTGCGTTATGGAGAACAATGTTTGATCTCAGATTATAACGAACAAATTTTTGTCCCCCCCTTAAGTCCTCCTTTAGAAATATCCCTATTAGTAGATTTAAATCGGGACCCCAGTGCCATGACTCGTCTTGTTGAATGGATAAATGAAGGGGATTCTTATACTGTTAGAGAATTTAACCCCCAACCAAATCATTGTCGTGATATTGCATTGACTGCACTATATGCTACAGCAAGGATCTCCAGTTTACTCCAAGAAATTCTAGTGCTTTCGGTGACTTATGGCGTTGACGTTCTAGTCTCATATGCTATTGTTACAGGATATTCTACAATGACCTTGCGCTATTTTTTCCTTTTACTGACAAATCGCCCAGGATGTCGGCGACATTTGCGTGCCTTAAGATTGGGAGTTTTAGGGATGCAACCCTTGGGATTTCTGACTGTATTGCTTGATCATATCAATGTAGCACGGAGAGTCCATCGTCAACCATCTCTAATATCAGCAATATTTTCTGTTGCTACCTTTGCAACAGGTAGTTTCATTTATGTAGACATAACAAGGATGTTTTTCACGAACTTGCGTTCGCGCGTTCAGTTTTTTGTTCAAAGAAGATTAACAGGAAGAAATCTACCTTTGGGAAGGGTTCGTGTAGAACACATGGAATCTATAAGATTTTCTCAAAGTGCTTTGACTGTATTCCACGGTGGAATTTTTATGCCTATCATAATAGGTGTTTTTAACCAGCTGCTTATTCAGGTTCCACGAGTTATCGTCAGGCCCAATAACCCTTCTGTTTACGATCTAAACCAGACCGCAAATGAGGCGTGGCACTCTGGAGACATTTTGGCTGTAGGACAGACTATAAACTTCTTGTTTTGCATGCTTCTATTAGTCGTAAATACCTTTTCCTTTGTGAGATCAGTGCGAAGGCATTTGCATCGTAGACCTCATCGCTAAAAACTTGTAGGAATCCTTCCCCTTAGACACCAAAAGTAAAAAGAAATCATACGGAGATACTTTTTCTACTGTATGTTAAGTTGTTTAAGGGGGAACCCTTCTAAAGGGATGTTCTGCTTTCCCTTGTTTTCTAATGCTTTCTAAAAGCCTATCGACCTCAGGAATGGAAAAATAATAGATTTAGCAATGGCATTTATAGGTGGGTGAAGTGTCCAAGTCCCTGAGCTTTTTGATTAATCCCAAGTTTGTATAGCTCTGGAATCATTGTTCTAGGACAGGTATTTTTCTATTCTTAAACCCATCTTATTGACCTTAAATAAAGAAAAATATGTGACTTTATTTGATCTAGTTTGTTAGAATGCACCAATTTTTTTTAACCCTGATTCTGAAATTTAATTGAAAGATTTAGGGTATCCTTACAAAAGGTAACCTATGGCGACAGGAAGAATAGAGAATAGTTCTCAAATCTTAATTCAAGATTCTCAAGAAGTCTTAATAAATAAACAATTTAAAGATTCCTTTAGGTGTAGAATTCTAGCTATAGCGGTAGCTGTTGTGACTTTTGTTGCTGGGGTTGTCCTTTTAGCTTTAACAGTGACTGCTATTTTGGCTTTTGTTCCCTATTTAGTTTTAGCGGCTCTTTTACTGCTTACTGCTCTGGCGTGTGTAGTATTTGCGGTTTTCTCTATTCCTAGTCCTATTTCACATAAAGAAGAAATTGTTATGTGGTTCAAAGAAAGAAAAAATATAGATCTTCAAAAGGAGAAAGAAGACCCAGATCATTTTGGAAGAAACATTACTGAGTCTCAGTGTAATCCATTAGAAGCGTTTAATAACTCTTGTTACACAGTACGAAACAGCCCCACGTTAACAGAAATTTATGATGCTAATAAAAATATTTTCTTTTTTAAAGATTGGGGTCCGTCTACCTTTCCTGATGTAAACGCACAAGAGGAATTGTTAATACGTACTGTGGTTGGTTCCTATTTATTAATTGAGGCAGCTGTGCCAAAATTACCAATGCTTGTAAATGAACTTACTAATCATCTTAGGTCTCCCCTCAAATATGAAAGTCTCTTTAAAAAAAAGGAGGAGGAACTGAGGCGAAAAGCCTTTTTTCTTTTTTCTAATAGAGATCTGGCGACATTTTTTCTTGCTTATACACCAGTGTATGACGGATATTTAACACTGTTTAGAGCGGGAGCAAAACAAATCCTAGTAAGTTACCTTAACCTGAGACGTAATCGCAGTCAGAAGGATTTTTTCACTCCAGGACATTCTTGTTACTATGCTCGCCTAGCCTTTAACCAAACCCGCCAGCTCTATCGTCAGATATTTAATGTAAGAAAGCTTGCTAGTATTTATGCTAATAAGGACAAAGATACTTGTTGTTACCCATGGGCCTTCATTCCTATTTATAATCTGCTGAAAACGGAGGACCTTGGTGATGGTTTTCTTGAACAACAAGACACTACAGCATCTCCAAATAGAAGTGACTATGATAACTTTTTCGGATGATTTTGTTTTATCCTAGGTTTACTACAATCTGAGGGTAGAGATCGCAGCTTTATTAAGAAAGATCCCAAGTCTTACGATACAAAACGATTTTCTTTCTTATCGCGCGGCTTTAGTTTTCTGGAAGAGCATGTCTTGAGTATGATAGCAGGGGCACCAGAGACATCTTTTGAAAATAAAAACTCTCTTTCGCAATACAGGGAGCTAAACTCCATTAAGAGAAAAAAAGAAAAGAGGTAAAGAAAATGTTCGAAGATTCTGTGGAACATTTTCTTTCTACTTTATTTTTTTAATAGCATAAGAGTTTGCTTAACATCTTGTTCACGTTGAAACTCTAGTTCACGGGTTGTTTTTTCTTTTTTCCAAGCTAAAATAGACTTCTTGAATTCTAAATCCCTCTCTCGGAGCTCTAATTCTCGATTTTTTAGTTCTAATTCTCGATTTCGTATGTCGAATTCACGGTTAAAACAATCTATAATCTGAGAAACTTGTCCAGATTGACACACTCTAGAAATATCTTCTAATCTTTGAACCATGCTATTTAAAAAATTCATAACGTATTCCTGAGGGGTCTCTTCAGAACGAATCTCTGAATCAGAAGAAGTACTACAATTTTCCTCAGTCTGCTCCGAATTTTCTTGCTCATTGCAAATTGTATGCAGTTCGTTACATATCTCTTTGCCCTCTTCTATTAGGGTTTCGAGCAACCCACTTAGTTGCGTTATTAACATTTCTGGATTCTCCTCGGTTCTCGATGGAGAAGCGACAACCTCGTTGCAGACTCCTTTTAGGTGACCAGAGAAACTACAGGAGAAAATTAAACTATAAATAAAAAATTTCTTAATCATAAAACTCTAAAGTAATTAATTTAATAAATCGAATTTAAAGGCATTATAGAAATACAAAAATCAAAATACAAAAGAAATTTGCAAATAAGAAAAATAATTAGCAATTCTTTTTTTTATTCATATTTTTGATGATTTTTAAAATCTAAAAACATTTTTTATCAAAATTCATTAAATACAAAAATCTTTGACAACAGGTCATGAGCAGAAAAATCTGTGATTTGAAGGGGGTTTTGCTATCTTCTTTCAATAAATTCTTGTTAGAATATCCTTATTGATAGAATACTGAAAACAATGTTTTTTCTTTATACTATTGTTTTAGATATATAAAGAAAAAATAACTTTTTAATTAAATGTTTGTACACTAATTAAAAGGATTCTTTGGAGTTCTTCTAGAACAAGAAAAACTCTTACTGCCGCACAGTTTTCACAAGAAAACGACTTAAATAAGAAAATCTGAGGAAACTATGTGATGAACCAAGTGGATAAAGAGAAGGGTCGCATATTAACCACATTTACTTTTATAGACTTATTCGCTGGAATGGGGGGATTTCATTTAGCCGCAACCCAAAATGGTGGCACATGTGTTATGGCTTGTGAAATAGATAAAGCTGCTAGAAAAACGTATAGAGCAAACTATAGTGTCACAAACTTTATTGAAGATATCAGGACAATAAACAGTAGCGATGTTCCTAATCACGATTTATTATGTGCTGGATTTCCCTGTCAGCCTTTTTCTCAAGCAGGATTTAAAAGAGGTTTTGAAGATATAAGAGGAACCCTATTTTTCTATATTGCTGACATCATACGTGTAAAACAGCCGAAAGCATTCTTTTTAGAGAATGTTAGGAATATCATATCTCATAATCATGGGGAAACCTTCGAGAAAATACAAGAAACTTTAAAGGGGTTCGGATACTCATTCTTCTATAAGGTTATAAAAGCTTCGGATTTTGGGCTTCCTCAACATCGTCCACGCTTGTTTATGGTTGGATTTAGAAATCGCAAGATCGTATTCCAATTTCCTGAAAAATTATCTTTAAGCATGACCATGAACGATATTTTTGGAAAGCCATGTAATAAAGCTATAGGATTCACTCTTCGAGTCGGAGGACGAGGATCACCAATCAATGATCGAAGGAATTGGGACGGGTATTTTGTTGACGGGAAACCCTATAGATTGCAACCAAAAGATGGACTGAAGATGATGGGGTTCCCTAACGATTTTTCTTTTCCAGTGTCGAATACACAAGCAATGAAACAATTGGGAAATAGTGTCGCTGTCACTGCAGTGAGCAGGACTATCCAGCAAATTCTGAAATACCTTTAAAGTGCTTTCCTTATGAATTGAGGAACCACTCGAACTATGTACCCTCCTACCTTCTTAGGCATAAGGTAAAGATCGTATCAGCCTCTAATTTTTCATAGAAATCAATATTAAGAACAGGCGAGAGATCCTAGGACTTCTTGCATTATTCTTAAATATAAGTATAGGTTTTCTTTCTTAACTGTAAAAATAGTTTTTTTAAATTTATAATGATTTATTTTCATTTAGGATATCTTTAGTTATACAAAACCTAAAATTGAGGGAAAAGTATGTTAAAAAAGCTTTTAATGTGACTTGTGGAGTACGTAGAGGCCTCGTGATCTCCCTAATTTTAGGTATGGGTACCACTCAGATCTCAAAATAAAACGAGCCCTCTTTGTATTAGAGGCCTATACATAAATTTTCTTAGAAAATAGATAGCAAGAAAAACTTGGGGCGGACAGGATTTGAACCTGTGACCTACGGGTTATGAGTCCGCAGCTCTAACCGCTGAGCTACCGCCCCAAATCTAGGACAGGGATGTTAACACATAATTTTCTAATGGTCAAGGGATAACCACTCCAGAATAAAGTGTATTTAAGCTTGATCGGGCTTTAAGTATTGGACTGCTATTTGCTTCATACGCATGAATAGAGATTCTCCGCCATTTAATCTACCAAAAGAAAGATAGGGCGTGAGACGCTGAAAAAAAATTGGTTTACATGTCAAAATTATAGAAGGAGTTTCTCCAGAATATACCTCAGTAAATAAAGAAGCTATCCCAGAAGAAATTAAAGCTTCTGTATAGGTGAAAAAAAATAAAAACCCGTCTTGATATACCTCGTAAAGATATAAATCACTCTGACAACCTACAACTAAATTCTCCTTTAACATCCGTTTCTTGTCAAAAGAGTCATTTGAAGAATTATTTTTCATCAATTTAAGATAAAGGTGATCTTTTTGAAAAGGCTCTGAAAATAGTTTTTCAATAATTTTATGCTGTTTTTTTAAACACTTAGCGTGCTGAAGAGGACAGATAAATTCCAAAATACTTCTCAATGATTTGATTCAATGATACGATCAGGCTCTTGTTTTATTTGCTGTAAAGTTTGAGATAGGGTCATAATGCATTGGTCAGCCCTTGCAATAATATCATCGGGTGTGTTGCGATTCAAATCAAGGTATGTGCTAGGTACACTACATTCTGGCATCGAAAAACTGTAGGGCATAGGTTGGTTTAAGTTTAGCTTCAAAGAGGTGAACGCATTCGCCGCCTCAGGATCTACTTGGTTGCTGCGATGCGCCTCTATAAGTGCATTCAACTGTTTTTGAGTGATCATCTGATGCTTTACTATTTGATGCTGGTTGATTGCCTGCTCAATATTCTCTATCCGTTTTTGGTGAGCCTTGCGATCAATAGCATAGGTAGCTTCGTCTCCTAAACGTGCCCCATAGACGGTATTAATGCTTAATTGATTCCCAATCGAAAAGCCTATAACCAGACCAACAGCCTGAGGAACAGCATAAATCAATGCGGAAATAGAGGCAATAATCGTTGCTAGAAGGATTTGTCGTGTCCCGTTTGGATCTAATTGTAAAATTCCATGGTTTATCAAATTCCATAGACTGTTTACATGCCTATACTTGTTCTCTTTATCTACGCATGTCGCTGTAAAGATTCCAAAAACAACACCAATCCCTAGACCAATCCCTAACCAAATCGTTAAAGTTAAAGCGACCGTATGATGGCATACTAAAATTAATGCCCAAGCTAAAATATAAAGTAATATATATTTCCAATTTCTTTGCACGAACAAGCCAATTTTTTCAGCAGCATTTTTTAAACGAGCTGTCCAAGAAGAAGTACCCTGATTATAGGGTACTATTTTTAGCTCGCTTAATGGATTTAATACTGAAATAGGAGGACTTAGTGGTG
This sequence comes from Candidatus Chlamydia corallus, assembly GCF_002817655.1. Taxonomy (NCBI): domain Bacteria; kingdom Pseudomonadati; phylum Chlamydiota; class Chlamydiia; order Chlamydiales; family Chlamydiaceae; genus Chlamydia; species Candidatus Chlamydia corallus. The sequence goes on along the minus strand of NZ_NWQK01000001.1, from coordinate 157,420 downwards.
TCAGAGATTGTATTGAATTAGGAGAGCTTGATCTAGAAGAACTTTGTCTGTTATTAAATAGTCCGTTAATAGGGTATTGATCAGAAGGTGAAATTCCTTCAGAAGATAGTGGTAAAGACATTTGATAGTTAAAAAATAAAACAATAAGAAATATATATTAAAATAAGAACTTTTTCTTTGTAAACAGAGGTTTTTTCGCTTCTATAACTCCTCTAGTTTACTCAATATTTTATTGGTAGTATTCATGAGGTCTTGTGAAAGGGATTTGACTTTTTCTAAATAACTAATATAATCCTAATGCGTTTATAGAATAGGGGAAATAGAAGAGCACTGTTCTATTTTTTAGGGCTAAATCTACCCACCTGGCCAGCCAATCACAGGCCTAGGCCTAAAAGATTTTGTTAAGGATAATTGATCAATGGCGAAAAAAGAAGATACTCTTGTACTTGAAGGTAAGGTAGAGGAGCTCCTTCCAGGAATGCATTTCCGTGTAGTACTAGAAAACGGTATGCCAGTTACCGCTCATTTGTGCGGAAAAATGCGCATGAGTAATATTCGATTACTTGTTGGAGACCGTGTTACCGTTGAAATGTCCGCTTACGACTTAACAAAAGCAAGGGTTGTCTACAGGCACCGTTAATTGTTTTTTATTGATGTTTTAAAATAAGTGACATAGACTAGGCGGTTCTTTAATACTGAGAAGCAATGCATAATAAGTAGGCCCAGATAGCTCAGTGGTAGAGCACTTGCATGGTAAGCAAGCGGTCGTAGGTTCAATTCCTATTCTGGGCAGAAGGATATGGTTGGAATAATTAATAATTTTTTAAGAGGATTTTGAAATGTCAAAAGAAACTTTTCAACGTAATAAGCCCCATATCAACATTGGGACGATTGGGCACGTTGACCATGGTAAAACTACGCTAACAGCAGCAATCACACGCGCATTATCAGGGGATGGATTGGCGTCTTTCCGTGACTATAGTTCAATTGACAATACTCCCGAAGAAAAGGCTCGTGGAATTACTATCAACGCTTCTCATGTTGAATATGAAACCCCCAATCGTCACTATGCTCACGTAGATTGTCCTGGTCACGCTGACTATGTTAAAAATATGATTACTGGTGCAGCTCAAATGGACGGAGCCATCTTGGTAGTTTCTGCTACAGATGGTGCTATGCCCCAAACTAAGGAGCATATCCTGCTAGCGCGTCAGGTTGGGGTTCCTTATATCGTTGTTTTCTTAAATAAAGTAGATATGATCTCCCAAGAAGATGCTGAACTTATTGATCTTGTTGAGATGGAACTTAGTGAGCTTCTTGAAGAGAAAGGCTACAAAGGTTGTCCTATTATCCGTGGTTCTGCTTTGAAAGCTCTTGAAGGTGATGTAAGTTATATTGAGAAAGTTCGAGAACTTATGCAAGCTGTGGATGACAATATCCCTACACCAGAAAGAGAAATTGACAAGCCTTTTTTAATGCCTATCGAGGATGTATTTTCAATCTCTGGTCGTGGTACCGTAGTTACAGGAAGGATCGAGCGTGGAATCGTTAAAGTTTCTGATAAAGTTCAAATCGTAGGACTAGGAGACACTAAAGAAACTATAGTTACTGGTGTCGAAATGTTCAGAAAAGAACTTCCAGAAGGTCGTGCAGGAGAAAACGTTGGTTTACTTCTCAGAGGCATTGGAAAGAACGATGTTGAAAGAGGCATGGTAGTTTGTCAGCCCAATAGTGTTAAGCCCCACACTAAATTTAAATCAGCCGTTTACGTTTTGCAAAAAGAAGAGGGAGGTCGTCATAAGCCTTTCTTTAGTGGATACAGACCCCAGTTTTTCTTCCGCACTACAGATGTAACAGGAGTCGTTACTCTTCCTGAAGGAGTTGAAATGGTGATGCCTGGAGATAATGTCGAGCTTGATGTTGAACTCATTGGAACAGTGGCCCTTGAAGAAGGAATGAGATTTGCAATTCGTGAAGGCGGTCGTACTATTGGTGCTGGAACAATTTCAAAAATCATTGCTTAAGTGAATGTCGTGATGATAAAAATCATCGCGATTTTCTGGGTGTGTAGCTTAGCTGGTAGAGCAGTGGCCTCCAAAGCCGCCGGTCGGGGGTTCGACTCCCTTCGCACCCGTAAATTTTTAATTTTAATCTAGAAGTTGCTTTATGAAACAACAACAAAATCGTGAGGCTTTATCCCGTAAGCTTGGTACAGCTAAAAAACAAGCCAAGTTTGCAGGAAGTTTTGTAGATGAGATTAAAAAAGTTGAATGGGTAAGCAAAGATGATCTTAAGAAATACGTAAAAGTAATTCTTATCAGTATTTTTGGTTTCGGATTTGCTATTTATTTCGTAGATTTAGTGTTGCGTAAGTCAATCACGTGTTTAGATGGTATAACAACCTTTTTGTTCGGTTAATTGCATGTATAAATGGTATGTCGTTCAAGTTTTTACAGCTCAAGAAAAGAAAGTAAAAAAAGCTTTAGAAGACTTTAAAGAGTCTTCGGGAATGACTGATTTTATACAGGAAATTATCCTTCCTATTGAAAATGTCATGGAAGTGAAGAAGGGGGAACATAAGGTTGTTGAAAAATACATTTGGCCAGGATACCTCTTAATTAAAATGCATCTGACAGACGAGTCGTGGCTTTATGTTAAAAGTACAGCAGGTGTTGTCGAGTTTCTTGGAGGAGGAGTCCCTGTAGCTCTTTCTGAAGAAGAAGTAAGAAGCATCCTAACAGATATAGAAGAAAAGAAATCAGGAGTTGTTCAAAAACATCAATTTGAGATTGGTTCTAGAGTAAAAATTAATGACGGAGTCTTTGTCAATTTTATTGGGATGGTTTCTGAAGTTTTCCATGATAAAGGACGTTTGAGTGTTATGGTTTCTATCTTCGGAAGAGAAACTAGGGTGGATGACTTAGAATTTTGGCAAGTAGAAGAGGTGGCACCAGGACAAGAAAGTGAGTAGATAGGTTGAAATCTGTGTATTCTTATTCCCTATCTTCTTATAATTTTAGTTTTTTGTTTCTTACCCTCTGTTTGTAAGAGGTGTCTCAATGCAAAGTAAGGTTTAGTATGTCGGTTAAAAAGGTAATCAAAATAATTAAGTTGCAAATCCCTGGGGGTAAAGCAAATCCCGCTCCGCCTATAGGACCAGCTTTAGGTGCTGCTGGAGTCAATATTATGGGGTTCTGTAAGGAATTTAATGCTGCAACTCAAGATAGACCTGGAGACCTACTTCCAGTAGTCATCACTGTTTATACCGATAAAACTTTTACTTTCATAACCAAACAGCCTCCAGTCTCCTCTTTAATAAAGAAAACTTTAAATTTAGAATCAGGATCCAAAATTCCTAATCGCAATAAAGTAGGAAAACTTACTCAGGCTCAAGTTGAAGCAATTGCTGAACAAAAAATGAAAGATATGGATATTGTCCTTTTAGAATCTGCGAAACGCATGGTGGAAGGCACTGCCCGTAGTATGGGTATAGACGTAGAATAAATTGTTACTTGTAGAGCTGTAGAATTATGACAAAACATGGAAAACGTATACGAGGTGTCTTAAAGAATTATGATTTTTCAAAATCGTATTCTTTGCAAGAAGCTATAGATATTTTGAAACAATGTCCTCCAGTACGCTTCGATCAAACTGTAGACGTATCTATCAAGTTGGGGATAGATCCTAAAAAGAGCGACCAACAAATTCGTGGGGCAGTTTTTCTACCTAACGGTACGGGAAAAACTTTAAGGGTTTTGGTTTTTGCTTCTGGAAACAAAGTAAAGGAAGCTATTGAAGCTGGTGCAGACTTTGTTGGGAGTGACGATCTTGTTGAAAAAATCAAATCTGGGTGGCTGGAATTTGATGTTGCTGTTGCTACTCCAGACATGATGCGCGAAGTCGGAAAATTAGGAAAAGTCTTAGGACCTAGAAATCTAATGCCTACACCTAAAACAGGGACGGTAACTACAGATGTTGCTAAGGCCGTAGCTGAATTACGCAAAGGAAAAATTGAATTTAAAGCAGATCGCGCAGGTGTGTGTAATGTCGGTGTGGGTAAGCTCTCTTTTGAGAGTAGTCAAATAAAAGAAAATATTGAAGCCCTCAGTTCTGCTTTAATTAAGGCTAAACCTCCTGCAGCTAAGGGTCAGTATTTAGTCTCATTTACTATTTCCTCCACTATGGGACCTGGTATTTCTATAGATACCAGAGAATTAATGGCATCTTGATCTTAAAGAGGGAAAATGAAACAAGAAAAAACATTACTTCTTCAAGAGGTAGAAGACAAAATTTCCGCATCAAAAGGATTCGTTTTATTAAGATACCTTGGATTTACAGCGGCTTATTCTCGAGAATTTCGAAATTCACTTTCTGGAGTTTCTGCAGAATTTGAAGTTTTAAAGAAGAGAATCTTTTTCAAAGCTATAGAAGCTGCAGGTTTGAACATAGACTGTAGTGATACAGATGGACATCTTGGTGTAGTCTTTTCCTATGGGGATCCCGTTTCTGCTGCAAAACAGGTATTGGATTTTAATAAACAACGTAAAGACTCTTTGGTTTTCCTTGCTGGAAGGATGGACAATGCGTTTCTTTCTGGTGCAGAGGTAGAGGCTGTCGCCAAATTGCCATCTCTTAAAGAACTTAGACAGCAGGTTGTTGGTTTATTCGCAGCACCAATGTCTCAAGTTGTAGGAATTATGAATTCTGCCCTTTCTGGAGTGATCTCCTGTATGGATCAAAAGGCAGAAAAGAACTAAGGAATTAAAATCAAAACTCTCAAAATAAGTAAGGGTGACAAAAGTGACAACAGAAAGTTTGGAAACTTTAGTAGAGAAGTTAAGTAATTTAACTGTACTAGAACTCTCTCAATTAAAAAAATTATTAGAAGAGAAGTGGGATGTTACTGCTTCTGCTCCCGTAGTTGCTGTTGCTGCTGCTGGTGGTGGAGAAGCTCCTGCTGTTGCCGAACCTACAGAATTTGCAGTAACCCTCGAAGATGTACCTGCAGATAAAAAAATCGGCGTCTTAAAAGTCGTTAGAGAAGTGACTGGGTTGGCTTTGAAAGAAGCTAAAGAAATGACAGAAGGTTTACCTAAAACTGTTAAAGAAAAAACCTCTAAAACTGATGCTGAAGATACTGTTAAGAAGTTACAAGACGCTGGTGCAAAAGCCTCATTTAAGGGACTGTAATTTATAGAAAAGAAAAATTATATTGATTTTTCTTTTCTTTTCTTTTCATGTATAAAAAACCTAATGCTCCCTTTATAAGTATACGTAGGCTTGATTTAGGGAAATTTTGTCGCATCAAAATAGCAGGAGAGCTCGCATGTTCAAGTGCCCTGAACGGGTCAGTGTTAAAAAAAAGGAAAATATCCTAGACCTTCCAAATCTTATCGAAATCCAAATTAAGTCTTATAAGCAGTTTCTTCAAATTGGAAAATTAGCAGAAGAAAGAGAAAATATCGGTTTAGAAGAGGTTTTTAGGGAAATTTTTCCCATTAAATCTTATAACGAAGCCACCGTTCTTGAGTACCTTTCATATAATTTGGGTGTGCCAAAATATTCTCCAGAAGAATGTATCCGTAGAGGAATTACCTATAGCGTTACTTTAAAAGTCCGTTTTCGTTTAACTGATGAAACAGGAATAAAAGAAGAAGAAGTCTATATGGGAACAATTCCTCTTATGACTGATAAAGGGACATTTATTATTAATGGAGCAGAAAGAGTCGTTGTTTCCCAGGTTCATCGTTCTCCAGGAATTAACTTTGAACAAGAAAAGCATTCCAAGGGAAATATTTTATTCTCTTTCAGAATTATTCCTTATCGTGGAAGCTGGCTCGAAGCTATTTTCGATATTAATGACCTAATTTATATCCATATTGATAGAAAAAAACGTCGAAGAAAAATTCTAGCAATAACCTTTATCCGAGCTCTTGGATATTCTTCTGATGCAGATATCATTGAAGAATTTTTTACAATAGAGGAAAGCGCTCTTAGAAGCGAGAAAGACTTTGCCCTTCTTGTTGGAAGGATTTTAGCAGATAATATCGTTGATGAAGTCTCTTCTTTAGTTTATGGAAAAGCTGGAGAAAAATTAAGCACAGCTATGTTGAAGCGGATGCTTGATGCTGGAATTTCTTCTGTTAAGATTGCGATAGACGCTGATGAAAACCATCCTATTATCAAAATGTTGGCCAAAGATCCTACGGATTCTTACGAAGCTGCCTTAAAAGATTTTTATCGTAGACTACGTCCAGGAGAGCCTGCAACTCTAGCTAATGCGCGTTCTACTATCATGAGATTGTTCTTTGATCCTAAACGTTATAATCTAGGACGCGTAGGGCGTTATAAGCTCAATCGTAAACTAGGCTTTTCCATGGATGAAGAAGCCCTATCTCAAGTTACTTTAAGAAAAGAAGATGTTATTGGGGCACTCAAGTATCTGATTCGTTTAAAAATGGGTGATGAGAAAGCTTGCGTAGACGATATTGACCATCTTGCGAATCGACGAGTCCGTTCTGTTGGAGAACTCATTCAAAATCAGTGCCGTTCAGGACTTGCTAGAATGGAGAAAATTGTTAGAGAAAGAATGAATTTATTTGATTTCTCTTCAGATACATTGACTCCAGGAAAAGTTGTCTCTGCTAAAGGTCTTGCTAGCGTATTAAAAGATTTCTTTGGTCGTTCCCAACTCTCCCAGTTTATGGACCAAACGAACCCTGTAGCTGAGTTAACTCACAAACGACGTCTTTCTGCATTGGGTCCAGGGGGGCTGAATAGAGAGCGAGCGGGGTTTGAAGTTCGTGACGTCCATGCGAGTCATTATGGACGCATTTGTCCTATTGAAACTCCCGAAGGTCCCAATATCGGTCTCATTACGTCTCTTTCGTCTTTTGCTAAAATTAACGAATTTGGATTCATTGAAACTCCTTATAGAATTGTAAGAGATGGAATCGTAACAGATGAAATTGAATACATGACAGCTGATGTTGAAGAAGAATGTGTTATTGCACAGGCTTCAGCAAGTTTGGATGAGTATAATATGTTTACGGAACCCGTATGTTGGGTACGTTATGCTGGAGAAGCTTTTGAAGCAGATACAGAGACTGTAACGCATATGGATGTTTCTCCAAAGCAGTTAGTTTCTATTGTTACAGGACTCATCCCTTTCTTAGAACATGATGATGCGAACCGTGCTTTGATGGGCTCTAATATGCAACGTCAAGCTGTGCCTCTACTTAAAACTGAAGCTCCTGTGGTTGGTACAGGATTAGAATGTCGTGCTGCTAAAGATTCTGGAGCCATTATTGTCGCAGAAGAAGACGGTGTTGTTGACTTTGTTGATGGTTACAAAATTGTTGTTGCTGCAAAACACAATCCTACAATTAAACGTACTTATTATCTGAAAAAGTTCCTTAGATCTAATTCAGGAACTTGTATTAATCAGCAGCCTTTATGCGCAGTCGGTGATATCATAACTAAAGGTGATGTGATTGCTGATGGACCCGCAACTGATCGTGGTGAACTTGCTTTAGGTAAGAATGTCCTTGTAGCCTTTATGCCTTGGTATGGATACAACTTCGAAGATGCGATTATTATCTCTGAAAAATTGATCAGAGAGGATGCCTACACCTCTATTTATATTGAAGAGTTTGAATTAACAGCCCGGGATACGAAACTAGGAAAAGAAGAGATCACTCGTGATATTCCTAATGTATCTGATGAAGTGTTAGCCAATCTTGGTGAGGATGGTATTATTCGTATCGGTGCTGAAGTTAAACCTGGGGATATTCTTGTTGGTAAGATTACACCAAAATCAGAAACAGAATTAGCTCCAGAGGAGCGTTTATTACGTGCTATTTTTGGTGAAAAAGCTGCTGATGTTAAAGATGCATCTTTAACAGTACCTCCAGGAACTGAGGGCGTTGTTATGGATGTTAAAGTCTTCAGTAGAAAAGATAGGTTGTCAAAGAGTGATGACGAACTTGTAGAAGAAGCTGTTCATCTTAAAGATTTGCAAAAAGGATATAAAAACCAAGTTGCAATGTTAAAGACCGAATATCGTGAGAAGTTAGGAGCTCTCTTATTAAATGAGAAAGCACCAGCAGCAATTATTCATCGTCGTACGGCAGAAATCGTTGTTCACGAAGGTCTACTCTTTGATCAAGAAACGATAGAACGGATAGAACAAGAAGATCTCATTGATCTTTTGATGCCTAATTGTGAAATGTATGAAGTTTTGAAGGGACTTTTATCGGATTATGAAACTTCCTTGGAGCGATTAGAAATCAATTATAAGACAGAAGTAGAGCATATTCGTGAGGGGGATGCAGATTTAGATCACGGTGTAATTCGCCAAGTTAAAGTCTATGTTGCCTCTAAGAGAAAACTTCAGGTTGGAGATAAAATGGCTGGGCGACACGGAAATAAAGGTGTTGTTTCCAAAATCGTTCCTGAAGCCGATATGCCCTATCTTTCTAATGGAGAAACTGTACAAATGATCCTGAACCCGTTGGGGGTGCCTTCGAGGATGAACCTTGGACAGGTATTAGAAACTCACTTGGGTTATGTAGCAAAAACCGCAGATATTTACGTAAAAACTCCTGTATTTGAAGGATTCCCTGAACAACGTATCTGGGATATGATGATAGAACAAGGATTACCAAAAGATGGTAAGTCCTTTTTATATGATGGCAAGACTGGCGAACGCTTTGATAACAAGGTAGTTATAGGCTATATCTATATGTTAAAGCTCAGTCACTTGATTGCTGATAAGATTCACGCAAGATCAATAGGGCCATATTCTCTAGTCACGCAACAACCTCTTGGCGGTAAAGCCCAGATGGGAGGGCAAAGATTCGGGGAAATGGAAGTTTGGGCGCTAGAAGCATACGGAGTTGCTCATATGCTTCAAGAAATTTTAACGGTGAAATCTGATGATGTCTCAGGAAGAACAAGGATTTATGAATCTATTGTTAAGGGAGAAAACCTCTTAAGATCAGGAACGCCTGAGTCGTTCAATGTGCTGATTAAAGAGATGCAGGGCCTAGGACTTGATGTTCGTCCTATGGTTGTAGACGCTTAAAAAATGACGTTTTGGAGAAAATAATGTTCGGAGAAAATTCTCGAGACATTGGAATCCTTTCTAAAGAAGGACTATTTGATAAATTAGAGATAGGCATAGCTTCAGATATTACAATTCGGGATAAATGGTCTTGTGGAGAAATCAAAAAGCCAGAAACTATAAATTATCGTACTTTTAAACCTGAAAAGGGTGGTCTATTTTGTGAAAAGATCTTTGGTCCTACTAAAGATTGGGAGTGTTGTTGCGGAAAATACAAAAAAATTAAACATAAAGGTATTGTTTGTGATCGATGTGGAGTTGAAGTCACTCTTTCAAAAGTACGTCGTGAACGTATGGCTCATATCGAATTAGCTGTTCCTATTGTGCATATTTGGTTTTTCAAAACTACCCCATCACGAATTGGTAATGTTCTTGGAATGACAGCCTCGGATCTTGAGCGAGTCATTTATTATGAAGAATATGTAGTTATTGATCCAGGTAAGACAGATCTAACTAAAAAACAACTTCTTAATGATGCGCAATATCGTGAAGTTGTTGAGAAGTGGAGCAAGGATGCCTTTGTTGCTAAAATGGGCGGCGAAGCTATTTATGACTTGCTTAAGTCTGAAGATCTCCAAAGTTTGCTTAAAGATCTTAAAGAGCGTTTACGGAAAACAAAATCCCAGCAAGCTCGAATGAAGTTAGCCAAACGTCTCAAAATTATCGAAGGGTTTGTTTCTTCATCCAATCATCCTGAGTGGATGGTATTAAAAAATATTCCAGTAGTTCCACCAGATCTCCGTCCTCTTGTTCCTTTAGATGGCGGACGTTTCGCAACCTCTGATCTAAATGATCTCTACCGTCGTGTAATTAATCGTAACAATCGTCTTAAAGCCATCTTACGTTTAAAAACACCAGAGGTAATCGTCCGCAATGAAAAGCGTATGCTCCAAGAAGCTGTTGACGCTCTTTTTGATAACGGTCGACATGGTCATCCTGTCATGGGCGCTGGAAATCGACCATTGAAATCCTTGTCAGAAATGCTAAAGGGAAAAAATGGACGTTTTCGTCAAAATCTTTTGGGGAAACGTGTTGACTACTCTGGACGTTCTGTAATTATTGTTGGTCCTGAATTGAAATTTAATCAATGCGGATTACCTAAGGAAATGGCTTTAGAGCTATTTGAACCCTTTATTATTAAAAGACTGAAAGATCAAGGCAGTGTTTATACAATTCGTTCTGCTAAGAAAATGATTCAACGAGGAGCCCCAGAAGTTTGGGACGTTCTTGAAGAGATTATTAAGGGACATCCAGTGCTTTTGAACCGAGCACCTACATTACACCGCTTAGGAATACAGGCTTTTGAACCCGTATTAATAGAAGGTAAAGCGATTCGTGTACATCCTCTAGTTTGTGCAGCGTTTAACGCTGACTTCGACGGAGACCAAATGGCCGTCCATGTTCCTCTGTCTGTAGAGGCACAACTAGAAGCAAAAGTTTTAATGATGGCTCCAGACAACATCTTTCTTCCTTCCTCAGGAAAGCCTGTTGCTATTCCTTCAAAAGATATGACTTTGGGATTGTATTATCTGATGGCAGATCCTACCTATTTTCCTGAAGAGCACGGAGGGAAAACCAAGGTCTTTAAAGACGAAATTGAAGTATTGCGGGCTTTAAATAATGGTGGATTTATTGATGATGTTTTTGGAGCTCGTCGTGATGAAACAGGACGCGGTATCCATATTCATGAAAAAATCAAAGTACGTATTGACGGACAAATCATTGAGACAACTCCTGGAAGGGTATTGTTCAATAGAATCGTCCCTAAAGAACTAGGGTTCCAAAATTACAGCATGCCAAGTAAACGTATAAGCGAGCTTATTTTACAGTGTTATAAGAAAGTCGGTTTAGAAGCTACTGTGCGTTTTTTGGATGATCTTAAGGATCTTGGATTTATTCAAGCTACCAAAGCTGCAATCTCTATGGGATTGAAGGATGTTCGTATTCCCGACATTAAGAGTGATATTCTTCAAGATGCTTACGATAAGGTTGCTATTGTCAAGAAACAATATGATGATGGGATAATTACAGAAGGAGAGCGTCACTCTAAAACAATTAGTATTTGGACTGAAGTTTCAGAGCAGCTTTCGGACGCTCTTTATGTTGAAATTAGTAAACAAACAAGCAGCAAACATAATCCTCTGTTCTTGATGATTGATTCTGGAGCACGAGGTAATAAGTCCCAATTGAAACAGTTGGGAGCATTGCGGGGGTTAATGGCAAAGCCAAACGGAGCTATCATTGAATCTCCAATTACTTCGAATTTTAGAGAAGGATTGACAGTTTTAGAGTATTCGATCTCCTCACACGGTGCAAGAAAAGGTTTAGCGGATACAGCCCTAAAAACTGCAGACTCTGGATATTTAACACGTAGACTTGTAGACGTAGCCCAAGATGTTATCATTACAGAGAAAGATTGTGGTACGTTGAATCACATTGAGATTTCTGCGATATGTCAAGGTTCTGAAGAACTCTTACTTCTTAAGGATCGTATTTATGGACGTACCGTAGCTGAAGATGTCTATCAACCAGGCGATAAAAGTCGTCTACTTGCTCAGTCTGGTGATGTACTCAATTCCTTACAAGCAGAGGCGATTGACGATGCTGGTATTGAGATGATTAAGATTCGTTCCACATTAACATGTGAAAGTTCTCGCGGAGTTTGTGCGAAATGTTACGGTCTCAATTTAGCTAACGGTAGACTCATTGGTATGGGTGAAGCTGTTGGTATTATTGCTGCTCAGTCTATTGGAGAGCCAGGAACTCAGCTGACAATGAGAACCTTCCATCTAGGAGGTATCGCGGCAACGTCTTCAACTCCTGAGATTATTACAAATAGTGATGGTATCTTAGTCTATATGGATCTTCGCGTTGTTCAAGGGCAAGAAGGTCATAATCTTGTCTTGAATAAAAAAGGCGCTCTACATGTTGTCCGTGATGAAGGTCGTACTCTGAATGAGTATAAGAAGTTGCTTTCAACCAAATCCATAGAAAGCTTAGAGGTGTTTCCTGTAGAACTAGGAGTAAAAATTCTTGTTGCTGATGGAACGCATGTTTCTCAAGGACAAAGAATAGCAGAGGTTGAATTACATAATATTCCTATTATTTGTGATAAGCCTGGCTTTGTTAAATACGAAGATTTAGTCGAGGGAATCTCTACCGAAAAGGTTGTTAACAAGAATACAGGACTTGTTGAACTTATTGTGAAACAACATCGCGGGGAGCTGCACCCTCAAATTGCAATTTATGATGACGCAGACTTATCAGAACTTGTCGGAACCTATGCAATTCCTTCAGGAGCGATCATTTCCATAGAAGAGGGACAGAAGGTTGATCCAGGTATGTTGCTAGCTAGACTACCTCGTGGAGCTATCAAAACAAAAGATATTACTGGTGGCTTGCCTCGTGTTGCTGAGTTAGTAGAAGCTCGTAAGCCTGAAGATGCTGCTGATATTGCGAAAATTGACGGCGTTGTTGATTTCAAAGGGATTCAAAAGAACAAGCGTATTCTTGTTGTCTGTGATGAAATTACAGGTATGGAAGAAGAGCATCTTATTCCGTTAACTAAACATCTAATTGTACAGCGGGGAGATAGTGTCATGAAGGGGCAACAGCTTACCGACGGTTTAGTTGTTCCTCATGAGATCCTGGAAATTTGCGGAGTTCGTGAACTTCAGAAGTACCTTGTAAATGAGGTGCAAGAGGTATACCGTCTCCAAGGGGTCGATATCAATGATAAGCATATTGAAATTATTGTGCGTCAGATGCTACAAAAAGTGCGCATTACTGATCCAGGTGATACAACACTGCTCTTTGGTGAAGATGTTAATAAGAAAGAGTTTTATGAAGAAAATCGTCGTACGGAAGAAGATGGTGGTAAGCCAGCTCAAGCTGTCCCTGTCCTATTAGGAATTACTAAAGCTTCTTTGGGTACAGAGTCATTTATATCAGCGGCTTCCTTCCAAGACACCACTCGTGTCTTAACAGATGCAGCTTGTTGTAGTAAGACTGACTACCTTCTAGGATTTAAGGAAAATGTCATCATGGGTCATATGATCCCTGGTGGTACAGGCTTTGAAACGCATAAGCGGATTAAGCAGTACCTAGAAAAAGAACAAGAAGATCTAGTTTTTGATTTTGTTAGTGAAACAGAGTGTGTTTGTTAACTAGGTAATACAGGATTTTGTCAAGGAGGTCATAAACATAACCTCCTTGATAGGAATAATTTTTTTTGTTAACTTTGCCTAGAGATCAACAGTGATGCCAAGGGTGCCTATGTCTAACCAATTTGATCAATTAAAGAAGTTGAGCACTATCGTTTGTGATAGCGGAGACCCAGAGCTAGTTAAAGCGTCAGGATCCCAAGATGCTACAACCAATCCCTCTTTGATCTTAAAAGTGGCCCAAGAACCCAAATTTCAAGAACTTTTGAATGAGGCCGTAGTTTGGGGAATCCGTCAAAATGGCGATGATGTTCAGACCCTCTCCTTTATTTTAGACAAAATTCAGGTTAATTTTGCTTTAGAAATTATCAAAAATATTCCTGGTAGAATTTCTATCGAAATTGATGCTAGACTTTCTTTCAACGTTGAAGCTATGGTACAGCGTGCTGTATTTCTTTCGCAGCTTTTCGAAGCTATGGGAGGAGATAAAAAGCGCCTGTTAGTGAAAATTCCTGGAACTTGGGAAGGTATTCGAGCTGTTGAGTTTTTAGAAGCAAAGGGCATAGCATGTAATGTCACTTTGATTTTTAATTTAGTTCAAGCGATTACAGCTGCTAAGGCTAAAGCAACTTTAATTTCTCCTTTTGTCGGCCGTATTTATGATTGGTGGATTGCTGCTTATGGTGATGAGGGTTACTCTATAGACGCAGATCCAGGGGTCGCTTCAGTATCAAATATTTATGCGTATTACAAAAAATTTGGTATTCCTACCCAAATTATGGCAGCCTCTTTTCGTACAAAAGAACAGGTATTAGCATTAGCTGGTTGTGACCTTTTAACGATATCTCCCAAGTTGCTGGATGAGCTAAAGAAATCTCAGGATCCAGTAAAAAAAGAATTGGATCCTGCAGAAGCTAAAAAGTTAGATGTACAGCCAATAGAGCTCACAGAAAGTGTTTTTCGCTTTTTAATGAATGAGGATGCTATGGCAACAGAAAAACTTGCTGAAGGAATTCGGATATTTGCAGGAGATACTCAAATTCTTGAGACTGCAATTACAGAGTTTATGAAGCAAATTGCCGCAGAAGGTGCGTAATTGCTTAATAAATTAAGCCGATTTTGAGGATACCACCTTAAAGGCAAATGAAAAATAAGTAAGATGGACTATAAATCGCAATTAGCATTTTCTTGCCCCTGTTGTTGCAAAGGCAATATTTGTTTCTCAGTTTTTAATTTAGACGTTGTTTTAACGTGTGCTATATGTTCTTCTACCTATACATTTGATTCTGTCATACGTAATGAGATTCGCCAATTTGTAGCACTCTGTAAAAGAATACAGGATGCTAATTCTATACTTGGAAGTGCGATTGTGTCGGTATCGGTAGAAGATAATCAAATGGATATCCCCTTCCAACTACTATTTTCTCGTTTCCCTGTGGTATTAAATCTCTCTTTAGAGGGAAAGAAGATAGCAATTCGCTTTCTCTTTGATGCTTTAAATAAAAGTATCTTACACCAAGAAAGCAATCCTATTTCTTAACCCCTGGTTTTATTTTTTTTCATTTTGCAGAGCCTCTAGCGCTTTTTCAAGGATTGCATCTCCTGAGGCGGCCTCTTTACCACCGTTAATTTGGAAAGAAGAGACTATTTTTAAAAAGGTAAGTGACAGTTCTGGGTAGTCATCTAAAGTTGCTGTGCTTGTAAAAATGTAGGCCGTATGGTTGATTACGGTTGTGGCTTGTAAGCAAAATACGCGTCCCCATGAAGAATTTTTTTCTGTTTTGATGATAGTAAACTCTCCACTTGGGGATTGGATTTGGGTGAATATCCCACATTCTAGAGTCATCTCATTGGCTTTATGGTAAGCTAAGATTTCCTCAATATATTCTTTTGAAGACTTGGAAGTGATTTCCTGAGCAATATTGATGGTTGGGGTGAGAGTTCCCTTACCCTTGCCTATTAAGAGAACGTCTAATTTTTCAGGAAGCTGTGTTTTATCGTCAATACATTGCCAAAAAGACGGTGTCCGTATGCTATAGCTTTTCCCTGGATAAAGAACCCATTGAATTGTAGAGGGGGAGGGTTTTTTTTCGAACGCACTTCTTTTTTTACGTGTAGCTGCTCTTGTTTTATAACGAGAAACACTCGCATGAGCTCCTGCTGAAGATCGTATCTTAGAGGGTCTTCTTGCTTTTTCTTGCTTTGAGTTAGATTTAGATCTTGGCTGAGCGGCGAAAGTAGAAAGTTGAACTAAAATGAGGGTAAGAAGAATAAGAAATTTCATAGAAAATCATACAGTTAGTTTTATATAAGATAGATTGCGGAATCTCCAAAGCACATATCATAGCTTGTTTTCCTTATACAAGATTGTATCGTTTTCAGAGAAATATTCCCAATAGGGAATCTTTAGATATAGAAGAAGGTCTATAGTGTTTTAAATAAAGGTGTACACCAGCTTCTCCTCACTTGGATTTGGTGTTTATATAGCAATTCTTTCTTTGAGGGTGAAAAGAAAGAATGATTTGTCTTAAAAATATCAAGGAAGTTTTGTTCTAGAACATCTCTGCAACCCGTTTCTTATTTGTAGATCAGTTGAATTAAATGCGAGAATGACCTAAACTGTTGGATTAGTGGAATCATAATAATATCTTTTTAATGAAATTTCTTTTCTAAAAGAATAAGCGGTAAAATATTATGGCGAATCTTAATGCTGATGATAAGCTTAAGCAAATCTGTGATGCTTTGCGTTTAGACACTTTAAAACCTGCAGAAGACGAAGCCGCAGCGTTATTACAAAATGCTAAAGAACAAGCAAAAAGAATTATTCAAGAAGCTCAAGAAGAATCTAAGAAAATCCTAGAGACGGCGGAAGAGAAAGCACATCAAAAGATAAAACAGGGCGAAGTTGCTTTAAATCAAGCAGGAAAGCGCGCTTTGGAGGCACTAAAACAGGCTGTAGAAAATAAAATCTTTAGAGAGTCTTTAGTAGACTGGCTAGAGCATGTAACGACGGATCCTGAAGTTACTACAAAGTTAATTCAAGCTTTAGTGCAGGCTTTAGAAAATCAAGGGGTTTCAGGAAGTTTGACCGCCTATGTAGGCAAACATGTGAGTCCTAGAGCTGTTAATGGGCTCTTAGGAAAAGCTGTAACAGCAAAACTATGTAAAAAAGGTGTGGTTGTTGGAAGCTTTGTTGGTGGTGTTCAATTAAAAGTCGAGGAAAAGAACTGGGTTCTTGATCTTAGCTCCTCAGCTCTTGTCGAGATTTTCACTCGTTATTTGCAAAAAGATTTTCGTGAAATGATTTTTCAGGGATCTTGACTTTAATGAAGTCATGCGAGGATCTTCTCAAAGTTTAAAGTTATCGTCATGACTCAATATTATTTTTTATCTTCATTTTTACCTACGCAGTTACCAGAATCCGTGCCTCTATTTTCTATTTCGGACTTGGACGATCTACTTTATTTAAACTTATCAGAAAAAGATCTTTGTAATTACGCTCTTCTTAAGCGTTTTTTTGATTTTGAAAATTTTGCCTTCTTCTGGGCTAGCAAACCTATTCCATTCTCTTTTGGGGAGGTAACTCAGGAGAATGTAGGATGGATGCTTTCCTCTCAGCAATGGTCTGATGACAGCGATTTTGAAGATTTCTTTAAGGATTTTCTGATGAATCATAAAACTTCCGAAGATCGTTTGAATCACTTTTCAGATCTATTGAGGGAGTTTCTTTCCTATCATCAAGCGAGTTCTTCAAGATTTCTTCAAGATTATTTCACATTCCAACAACAACTTCGTGTTGTACTTGCGGGATTTCGCGCAAGAGTTTTGGATATGGATGTTTCCTATGTCCTACGGGATGAAGATAGTTCGGATCCCGTTGTGCTCAAGGTGCTTATGCAAAAAGATTCTCCTAATTATGAGCTTCCTGAAGAGTTTTCTGATTTAAAAGTGGTCTTGGATGACTATGGCCTCTTGCCTCAGACACTGAATCGTGCGCTTTCCCTATATCAATTTCATAAACTTGAGGGATTTTGTTGTGACTCATATTTCGATGAAAATGTAGTTTTGGCAAAATGTGCTACGTATATGTTTGCTATTCGTAACAGTTTAGCAAGTATTGAAAAGGGAAGAGAAATTATTAATCGGATAGAAAAGGCAATCAAATGGTAACAGTTTCAGAACAAACTGCTCAAGGATATGTTATAGAAGCTTATGGAAACTTGTTACGCGTACGCTTTGATGGACATGTTAGACAAGGTGAAGTTGCATATGTGAATGTAGATGATACCTGGTTAAAAGCAGAAGTTATCGAAATTGTTGATCAAGAAGTGAAAATTCAGGTATTCGAAGATACTCAAGGCGCTTGTCGAGGAGCTCTTGTTACTTTTTCAGGACATCTTTTAGAAGCTGAATTAGGCCCTGGCTTGCTTCAGGGAATTTTTGATGGACTTCAAAATCGCCTAGAGGTGCTTGCTGAAGATAGTTCTTTCTTACAGAGAGGCAAGTATGTCAATGCAATTTCTGATCAACATTTATGGAATTATACTCCAGTAGCTTCTGTCGGGGATACTTTAAGACGCGGAGATCTTTTAGGAACAGTACCCGAAGGCCGATTTACTCATAAGATCATGGTTCCTTTTTCTTGTTTTCAAGAAGTTACCCTGACTTGGATAATTTCTGAAGGAACATATAATGCTCAAACTGTGGTTGCAAAAGCTCGAGATGCTTTGGGTAAAGAATATGCCTTTACTATGATACAAAGATGGCCAATCAAACAAGCCTTTATTGAAGGAGAGAAGATTCCTGCTCATAAGATTATGGACGTGGGTTTACGGATCTTGGATACGCAAATTCCAGTATTGAAGGGGGGGACTTTCTGTACCCCAGGACCTTTTGGTGCAGGGAAAACAGTCTTACAACATCATCTTTCTAAGTATGCTGCTGTGGATATTGTTATTTTGTGTGCGTGCGGAGAGCGTGCAGGTGAGGTTGTTGAAATATTGCAAGAATTTCCTCATCTTATAGATCCCCACACAGGAGAGTCTTTAATCCATAGAACATGTATCATTTGTAACACATCATCTATGCCTGTGGCTGCGCGAGAGTCCTCTATCTATTTAGGAGTAACGATTGCAGAATACTATCGTCAGATGGGATTGGATATTTTGCTTTTGGCTGACTCTACATCCCGCTGGGCACAGGCACTTAGAGAGATTTCGGGACGTCTTGAGGAGATCCCAGGAGAAGAAGCCTTTCCCGCGTACCTATCTTCTAGAGTAGCTGCTTTTTATGAGCGCGGAGGAGCTATCATGACGAAAGATGGTTCTGAAGGGTCTTTAACTATATGTGGTGCGGTCTCTCCAGCAGGAGGGAACTTTGAAGAACCAGTAACTCAATCTACATTAGCTGTAGTTGGGGCATTCTGTGGTCTTTCAAAAGCACGAGCTGATGCACGTAGATATCCTTCAATAGATCCCTTGATTTCTTGGTCGAAATATTTGAATCAGGTAGGACAAATTTTAGGGGAAAAGATTTCAGGCTGGGGTGATGCTGTGAAAAAAGCAGCACATTTTCTAGAGAAAGGCTCAGAAATTGGCAAACGCATGGAAGTTGTGGGTGAAGAGGGGGTTTCTATGGAAGATATGGAAACCTACTTAAAGGCCGAGCTATATGATTTTTGTTATCTTCAGCAAAATGCCTTCGATCCTGTGGACTGTTATTGTCCTTTTGAGAGGCAGGTAGAGTTATTCTCGTTAATCAGTCGTATTTTTGATGCTAAATTTGTTTTTGATGGGCCTGATGATGCAAGAAGTTTTTTCCTTGAGCTGCAAAGCAAGATCAAGACATTAAATGGTCTCAAATTTCTTTCAGACGAATACCACGAGAATAAAGAGGTCATAGTTAGGCTGTTGGAAAAAACAATGGTACAAATGGCGTAAGGAGACATGCAAACAATCTATACAAAAATAACTGATATCAAAGGTAATTTAATCACTGTAGAAGCAGAGGGAGCTCGTTTAGGAGAGCTTGCTACAATCAAAAGAATCGACGGGAGGTTTTCTTATTCCTCGGTATTGCGTTTTGATGCAAAAAAAGTAACTCTCCAGGTTTTTGGTGGCACATCAGGCTTATCTACAGGGGATCACGTCACATTCTTAGGGAGACCTATGGAGGTCACTTTTGGGAATTCGTTATTAGGAAGACGATTAAATGGTATAGGAAAGCCTATTGATAATGAAGGGGAATGTTTTGGAGAACCTATAGAGATTGCTACGCCAACATTTAACCCTGTTTGTCGTATTGTCCCTAGGAGTATGGTACGAACAAATATTCCTATGATTGACGTTTTCAACTGTTTAGTGAAATCTCAGAAGATCCCTATTTTTTCTTCTTCTGGGGAACACCATAATGCTTTGTTAATGCGTATTGCTGCACAGACAGATGCTGATATCGTTGTGATTGGTGGGATGGGACTTACATTCGTAGATTATAGCTTTTTTGTTGAAGAGTCTAAAAAGCTCGGATTCGTGGATAAATGTGTTATGTTTATTCATAAGGCTGTAGATGCTCCTGTAGAATGCGTTTTGGTTCCCGATATGGCCTTAGCTTGTGCAGAGAAATTTGCTGTAGAAGAGAAAAAGAATGTTTTAGTCTTACTCACAGACATGACGGCATTTGCTGATGCTCTTAAAGAAATTTCTATAACTATGGATCAAATCCCCGCGAATCGTGGGTACCCTGGTTCTTTATATTCTGACTTAGCTTTGCGCTATGAGAAAGCTGTAGAGATTGCAAATGGGGGCTCGATCACTTTAATTACTGTAACCACAATGCCTGGTGATGACATTACGCATCCTGTTCCTGATAATACAGGATATATTACAGAAGGGCAATTCTACTTAAGGGATAATCGCATAGATCCGTTTGGTTCTCTTTCACGATTAAAACAGCTGGTCATAGGCAAGGTCACTCGCGAGGATCACGGGGATCTTGCGAACGCTTTAATTCGCCTCTATGCTGATTCTCGTAAGGCTACAGAAAGAATGGCTATGGGTTTTAAGCTTTCTAGTTGGGATAAGAAGTTACTTCTGTTTTCCGATCTCTTTGAAACTCGTTTGATGAGTTTAGAGGTAAATATTCCTTTAGAAGAAGCTTTGGATATTGGTTGGAAAATTCTGGCTCAAAGTTTCACTTCTGAGGAAGTAGGAATTAAAGCTCTGTTAATAAATAAGTATTGGCCAAAAGCATGTCTGTCCAAGTAAAGCTAACAAAGAACTCCTTTCGACTAGAAAAACAGAAACTAGCACGGTTACAAACGTATCTTCCAACATTAAAACTTAAGAAAGCTTTATTGCAGGTTGAGGTGCAAAGCGCCGTTCAAGAGGCTGCAGAGCGTGAAAAGGATTATATTGAGGCTTATGATCGCCTTTATGCTTTTGCGGAATTGTTCAGCATTCCCCTCTGGACGGATTGTGTGGAGAAGAGTTTTGAGATTCAGAGCATAGATAAAGACTTTGAAAACATAGCTGGTGTTGAGGTTCCTGTAGTCTGGAATATAAAACTATCTCGAGTTTCATACTCTCTTTTAGAGACGCCTATATGGTTAGACACGCTGCTCTCGGCATCAAAAGAACTGGTGATCACCAGAGTTAGGGCAGAAGTCTCGAAAGAACGTCAAAAGATCCTGGAAGAAGAATTACGAGCAGTTTCAATTCGAGTCAATTTATTTGAGAAGAAACTCATTCCTGAAACTACGAAAATACTCAAGAAGATTTCGGTTTTCTTAAGTGACCGTAGTATCACAGATGTAGGTCAAGTTAAAATGGCAAAAAAGAAAATAGAAATCCGGAAAATAAGGGGGAATGAGTGCGTTTAGATATACATAAGTATCTCTTTATTGGACGCGATAAGGCGGATTTTTTTTCTGCGAGTAGAGAGCTTGGTGTTGTAGAATTTATTTCTAAAAAACGTTTTATTGTCACACAAGAAGGCCATCGTTTTGTGGAATGCTTAAAAGTTTTTGATCATTTAGAGGCAGAATACTCGTTAGAAGCTTTGGAGTTTGTTCAAGATGAGGATGTTTTAGCTGAAGATATTGTAACTGAAGTTCTTACTTTGAATAAGGAGATAAAAGGATTATCGGAAACTGTAAAGGCATTAAGAAAAGAAATTGTTAGAGTAAAGCCCTTGGGGTTTTTTTCTTCTTCAGAAATTACAGAGTTTTCTAAAAAGACAGGAATTTCTCTACGATTTTTTTATAGAACGCATAAAGCTAATCAAGATCTAGAAGAGGATCTTCCTAACGTTTTTTATCTTTCTACAGCTTACAATTTTGATTATTACTTAGTTCTCGGAGTTGTGGATCTCCCTAGAGAGCATTATACGGAGATAGAAGCACCAAGATCTGTAAATGAGCTGCAAGTAGATCTCGCTAGTCTTCAGCGCGAGATTAGAAGCAGAGTAGACCGTCTTTGTGATCTTTGCGCCTATCGTACAAAGGTTTTGCAAGGGCTTTGCGCTTATGATAACGAAAAACGGCTTTATGAAGCGAAAGAGTGTTGCGAGGACTTATTTGACGGCAAAGTCTTTGCTGTTACGGGTTGGGTCATTGTCAACAAAATACAAGAATTACAAAGTCTTTGTAATCGCTATCAGATTTACATTGAGAGGGTTCCTGTCGATCCTGATGAGATCGTTCCTACATACCTTGAGAATAAAGGCGTGGGCATGATAGGAGAGGACCTGGTACAGATCTATGATACTCCAGCATATTCAGATAAGGATCCCTCCACCTGGGTATTTTTTGCTTTTGTGCTCTTCTTCTCTATGATCGTCAATGATGCTGGCTATGGCTTGCTATTTTTAGCTTCCTCGTTCTTATTCTCCTGGAAGAATCGTCGTAAGATGAAATTCTCCAAACACCTCTCTCGTATAGTTAAGATGACGGCTATTTTAGGTCTTGGGTGTATATGTTGGGGAACGACAACAACATCATTTTTTGGAATTACCTTTAGTAAAACGAGTATGTTTAGAGAATACTCTATGACTCATATTTTGGCTTTGAAAAAGGCAGAATACTACTTAGAGACTCATCCTAAAAGCTATAAAGAATTAACTAATGAGTATCCCTCTTTGAAGGCTATTCGTGACCCTAAGGCATTCTTGCTAGCAACCGAAACAGGAAGCGCAAGTATAGAATCTCGTTCCATCGTCTATGATAAGTTTGTCGATAACATCCTTATGGAGCTTGCGTTGTTTATCGGAGTGATTCATCTTTCCTTAGGTATGTTGCGCTACCTTCGCTATCGTTATGCTGGTATTGGGTGGATTATCTTTATGGTGAGCGCCTATCTTTATGTACCTATTTATCTTGGCGCTGTATCCTTGATTCATTATCTTTTCCATGTTCCCTATGAATTAGGAGGCCAAATAGGATATTACGGCATGTTTTGTGGCATAGGGCTTGCTGTTGTACTCGCAGTCATACAGAAAAGTTGGCGTGGAGTTGAGGAAATCATTTCTGTGATTCAGGTGTTTTCTGATGTTCTCTCTTATCTCCGTATATATGCTTTAGGACTTGCTGGTGCTATGATGGGAGCAACTTTTAATCAAATGGGGGCAAGATTGCCTATGCTTCTCGGTTCCATGGTGATTCTTCTTGGTCACTCTGTGAATATTATTCTTTCTATTATGGGGGGAGTGATTCACGGACTTAGGTTAAATTTTATTGAATGGTACCACTATAGTTTTGATGGAGGGGGGCGTCCGTTACGCCCTCTGAGAAAAGTCGTCTGTCGTGAAGATGCTCCAGCTTCAGGGATTCACTTAGATAATAATTCAATAGTTTGATAAACTTCCCCTGTCTTTAAGCAAGGAACATGAAAGAAATCTTGTCAAGTTCGTAATTATCTTAAAGGTATTTCAGAAGGGAGGACATGAGGTAAGTATGATTGATTTGTCTGTTGTTGGGCCTGCTTTGGTCTTAGGTCTAGCTATGATCGGAAGCGCTATAGGATGTGGAATTGCTGGTGTAGCTTCACATGCAGTAATGTCTCGGATAGATGAAGGACACGGTAAATTGATAGGAATGTCGGCGATGCCCTCATCTCAGTCTATCTACGGGTTTATTTTGATGTTGCTTATGCAGGCAGCAATAAAAAATGGAACACTATCGTCAATAGGAGGGATTGCCATAGGCTTATCTGTTGGGGCTGCCCTTTTAATATCTTCTGTTATGCAAGGAAAGTGTTGTGTAAGTGGAATCCAAGCTTATGCTCGATCTTCGTCAATATATGGAAAGTGTTATGCAGCGATTGGAATTGTCGAATCATTTTCATTGTTTGCTGTTGTTTTTGCGCTACTACTGCTCTAAGATTGTATTTGGGCTTGCATTTCTATTAACAGTAATAAGTTTAATTTGCTTATTAGGTTGTTCCGAGCCCTCATTATCTTCTTTTACAGAGTACATAGGTTCAGAGTATACCGCAGCAGCGCAACTCAATATTGAACAGAGTTGTCTTGATGAGGTGCATGGACAGCAAGTCATAGTTACTTGGAGTCTTCCCTCGCGCATGAGAAAATGTCTTCCTGTCACTCTGTATCTCTGGGTCTATTATGGTAGTGGTAAGGTAGAAAAACTAACCTATGAAGTAAATCAAAGTGCAGGTTATCGAGTTTATTGCCTTAAAGGACTAGAATACAAAGAAGTTCAGGGAATTATCTCCTATCGTGTGGCGTTATGCAGCGGAAATCAGGAGATTATTAGCAGGCGTCATCATCTTTGGATGGAGGTCATTTCCCTGGACGCTCCTTAAATAGAAAAGTATCAAATCATAAACAATACCTTATTTCACGGAAGGTAAAGCAGAGGTATTTTTTGTAAGCTAAGCCTATAAAGTATTTCTGAGTAGAGATCACAAATTTGGATTAAGAATGATGGAAGCAGAAGATTTTCCAAAAGCATATGATTTTAAAGATATAGAACCCAAGTTGTATGTTTTTTGGGAAAAGAATGGGATGTTTAAGGCGCGGACTTCGAGTGATAAGCCTCCGTATTCTGTAATCATGCCGCCCCCTAATGTCACTGGGGTTTTGCACATGGGTCATGCTTTGGTCAACACTCTCCAAGATGTTCTTGTGCGTTACAAGCGTATGTCAGGATTTGAGGTTTGCTGGATTCCAGGAACTGATCATGCAGGAATTGCTACCCAGACTGTAGTAGAAAGGCATCTCCAAGCTACTCAAGGTAAGCGTCGTATTGAATACAGCCGAGAAGAATTTTTAGAGCATGTTTGGGCATGGAAAGAAAAAAGCGAAGGAGTCATTCTCTCGCAATTGCGACAGCTGGGTTGTTCCTGCGATTGGGATAGGAAGCACTTTACTATGGAACCGCTTGCTAATCGTGCGGTAAAAAAAGCTTTTAAAACTCTATTTGAAAATGGTTCTATTTATCGTGGGTACTACCTTGTCAATTGGGACCCTGTCCTCCAAACAGCCCTCTCTGATGATGAGGTGGAATACGAAGAGAAAGACGGATGGCTCTATTACATTAGCTATCGTATTGTGGGTTCTAAAGAGTCTATTGTTGTAGCAACTACAAGGCCCGAAACTTTATTAGGCGACACTGCAATTGCAGTGTCACCTAGCGATGAACGCTATGCATCGTGGATTGGTGCGAGTGTTGAAGTCCCTTTTGTAAATCGTCAGATTCCTATCATTGGAGATGCTTCTGTAGATCCTACCTTTGGAACAGGAGCTGTAAAAGTCACTCCTGCTCACGATAAGGACGATTACCTTATGGGGATCAACCATCATTTACCCATGATCAATATTCTGACTCCTTCAGGGGGAATTAATGAGAATGGCGGACCTTTTGTTGGGATGACCAAGGAGAAAGCACGCGAGGAGATTCTCGTTGCCTTAGAGGAAGAAGGGTTATTTCTAAGAAAAGAACCCTATAAACTTCGTATCGGTGTTTCGTACCGATCTGGAGCTGTAATTGAGCCTTATCTTTCTAAACAGTGGTTTATCTCCGTATCAGAGTTCCGTGGAGTTTTGCGAGAGTTTGTAGAAAGTAAAAATATTAAGATTTTTCCTGACGATTTTGTTAAAAACTATCTTTCTTGGGTCAATCACCTTCGAGATTGGTGCATTAGTAGGCAGCTTTGGTGGGGGCATCGTATTCCTGTTTGGTATCATAAAGATGATGACGCACGTATCCTCTGCTATGATGGAGAAGGGATTCCCCAAGAAGTAGCTCAAGATCCTGATTCTTGGTATCAGGATTCCGATGTTCTGGACACCTGGTTCTCTTCAGGCTTATGGCCCTTGACCTGCTTGGGATGGCCTGACGAAGATTCTCCAGATTTGAAGAAATTTTATCCCACAGCTGTCTTAGTTACGGGACACGATATTTTATTTTTTTGGGTAACTCGGATGGTATTGTTATGTTCTTCGATGACAGGAGACAAACCTTTTTCTGAGGTTTTCCTTCACGGATTGATATTCGGGAAGTCTTATAAGCGCTATAACGAATTTGGCGAGTGGTCCTATATTTCTGGTAAGGAAAAGCTAGCCTATGATATGGGAGAAGCGCCTCCTAATGATGTCGTTGCGAAGTGGGAAAAGCTTTCTAAATCTAAAGGTAACGTTGTAGATCCTTTAGAGATGATTGCTACTTATGGTACAGATGCTGTACGCATGACTTTGTGTTCTTGTGCAAATCGTGGAGAGCAGATCGATCTTGATTACAGATTATTTGAAGAGTACAAGCACTTCGCGAACAAGATCTGGAACGGCGCAAGGTTTATCTTTGGTCATATCTCAGATCTCGAGGGAAAGGACCTTCTTAAAGGTATTGATGAGAACTCTTTAGGCCTTGAAGATTTTTATATCTTGGATAGTTTTAATCAGCTTATTCATCAGCTTGAGGAGGCCTATGCAACCTATGCTTTTGATCAAGTAGCAACTTTAGCTTATAAGTTTTTCTATAACGATCTTTGTTCTACCTATATTGAGATTATTAAACCCATACTCTTTGGTAAGCAGGGAGACGAAACTTCTAAATCGACCAAACGTACGTTACTCGCTGTTCTTCTTGTTAATGTGTTAGGAGTTCTTCACCCTGTAGTTCCTTTCATTACAGAATCTTTATTTTTAAGGATGAAGGATACATTAGGAGAACTTCCTAAAGGAGCAGGTGATGCATTTACACGTCACGCTTTAAATATGCTGCGCTCTCGCGCTTGTATGGAGGCTCCATATCCAACAACTTTTGATGTGAAGATGCCAGAAGATCTTAGAGAATCGTTTACTTTAGCTCAAAGGCTGGTCTATACTATTAGGAATATCCGTGGGGAGATGCAACTGGATCCGCGTTTACACCTGAAGGCTTTTGTTATTTGTGGTGAACATACGGATATACAGAGATATATTCCCATACTTCAGGCATTAGGGGGGCTAGAATCTATACAACTTTTAGATAAAGAGCCTGAAAAAAGCCTCTATAGTTTTGGTGCTGTGGATAGTATTCGCCTTGGAATTTTTGTTCCAGAAGAGCATCTTCTCAAGGAAGCAGGGCGTTTAGAAAAAGAAAGAGTTAGGTTAGAAAGAGCTGTGGACAACTTGGAGCGTTTGCTCGGTGATAAGAGTTTTTGCCAAAAGGCAAATCCTAATCTTGTGCGTATGAAAGAAGAAGCTTTAAAAAATAATCGTATAGAATTACAAAGCATTCTTGATAAGCTTGCGTCGTTTTCTTAGAAAGAAAGGACTGACCATCTTTGGAGCGCTATGATATTGTTAGAATTATTGGAAAGGGAGGAATGGGTGAGGTATACCTTGCCTATGACCCTGTATGTTCCCGCAAAGTAGCTCTTAAAAAAATTCGCGAAGATCTTGCAGAAAATCCTCTATTGAAAAGGAGATTTTTGCGAGAGGCTAGAATTGCTGCTGACCTTATTCATCCTGGTGTTGTTCCTGTCTACACTATCTATAGTGAGAAAGATCCTGTATACTATACTATGCCCTACATAGAGGGATACACACTAAAAACTTTATTGAAGAGTGTCTGGCAAAAAGAACCCCTCTCTAAGGAATTAGCAGAAAAAACTTCTGTAGGAGTATTTCTCTCTATATTTCATAAGATTTGCTGTACTATAGAATATGTCCATTCTAGGGGCATTCTTCATCGCGATCTTAAACCCGACAATATCCTATTAGGTCTTTTTAGTGAGGTTGTAATCTTAGATTGGGGAGCAGCAGTTGCTCGTGGAGAAGAAGATGACCTTCTTGACATAGATATCGGAAAAGAGAAGGTCCTTTTTTCAAAAATGACAATTCCAGGGAGAATAGTGGGGACTCCAGACTATATGGCTCCTGAAAGGCTCCTTGGTCATCCTGCTTCTGAAAGTACAGATATCTATGCATTGGGAGTGGTGCTTTATCAGATGCTCACTCTTTCCTTCCCTTATAGAAGGAAGAAAGGAAAGAAAATTGTTATTGATGGTCAGGGGATTCCCAACCCTCAAGAGGTCGCCCCCTATCGAGAAATTCCTCCGTTTCTCTCCGCTGTAGTGATGAGAACATTAGCTGTAGATCCTAAAGAACGCTATTCTTCAATAACAGAGCTTAAGGAAGATATAGAGAGTCATCTGAGAGGGAGCCCCAGATGGACTTTAACAACGGCGTTATCCCCTAAAAAATCCTGTAGTTGGAAGCTAAACGAGCCTATTTTACTTTCTAAGTATTTTCCAATGTTGGAAGTCTCTCCAGCATCATGGTACAGTCTAGCAATCTCTAGTATTGAGAGTTTCTCTGAGATGCGTTTAGAATATACTCTTTCTAAAAAAGGCCTGGATGAGGGTTTTGGAATTCTACTTCCCACTTCAGAAAATGCTTTAGGAGGAGATTTTTATCAGGGCTATGGCTTTTGGTTGCATATTAAAGATGGAATCTTATCTGTATCTCTGGTGAAAAATAGCCTAGAAATTCAGAAGTGTTCTCAAGGTTTAGAATGTGATAAGGACACTTTTTTGATAACTTTAGAAAAGCATAATCACGGCTTGTCCTTGTTTATCGACACTACGACTTGGCTTATCCATATGGATTATTTGCCAAGTCGTAGTGGGCGATTAGCGATCATAGTTCGGGATATGGAAGATATTCTGGGAGATATAGGCATTTTTGAAAGTAGTGGTTCTTTGAGGGTCAGCTGTCTTGCTGTTCCCGATGCTTTTCTTGCAGAAAAGTTATATGATCGAGCTTTGGTTCTTTATCGAAGAATCGCAGAATCTTTCCCAGGACGTAAAGAAGGTTACGAAGCAAGGTTTCGAGGAGGAATTACAGTTTTAGAGAAGGCTTCTACAAATAATAATGAACAGGAATTTTCTTTAGCTATTGAAGAGTTCTCAAAATTACATGATGGTGTTGCTGCTCCCTTAGAATATCTTGGAAAGGCTCTCGTATATCAGAGACTTCGCGAATACAATGAAGAAATCAAAAGCTTGCTATTAGCATTGAAGCGCTATTCACAGCATCCTGAAATCTTTAGACTTAAAGACCACGTCGTGTACCGACTGCATGAAAGCTTTTATAAACGTGATCGCATTGCTTTAGTGTTTATGATTTTAGTATTGCAAGTAGCTCCATATGCAATCACGCCAGGGCAGGAAGAAAAACTACTTTTTTGGTTACAGGATAAATCTCGTGCTACGTTATTTTGTCGCCTTGATCCGACGGTCTTAGAGTTTCGTTCTTCTAAGATGGAATTATTTTTAAGTTATTGGTCTGGATTCACACTCCATCTTAATAGCTTATTTCATAGAGCTTGGGATCAAAATGATATTCGAGCTTTGGTCGAGATTTTCTATGTTGCTTGTGATCTTCATCAATGGGAATTTCTCTCTTCTTGTATCGATATATTTAAAGAGTCTAGCCAGAATAAGAAAATTTCAGAAGAGATCGTCGGAGTCTCTTTTGAGGAGCTAGGAAAATTTCTTTTTGCTCTTCAGAGTATCTTTAAAAAGGAAGACCCGACCAAAATATTTGTCTCTAGTGATCAGCTCTCTCCAATACTCCTGGCTTATATATTCGATCTTTTTGCTAATCATTCTCTTATGGAATCTCAAGGCAATGCTATTTTCCGTGCTTTGGATATCATCCGATTGAAAATTTCTAAAAAATTTTATAATGACTACTTTCTAAATCACGAAATTCGAGCTCATCTTTGGAGTCGCAATGAGAGCGAGCTAAAAAAACTTTTTGAAAATTATAAAGAGAGGCAGCTGAAAGATGATCAAGAAGAAGTATTCGTTCTTTATGGATGTTATCTTGCTCTTATACAGGGTTATGAGGTCGCAATGCAGCATTTCGATGGTTGTCATGAAGATCGCATTTTTCCTACCTCTTTATTGGCTAGAGATTGCAAGCGTTTAGGTCTCCTCAAAGATTCTCTTAGTTATCAAGAGCGGCGTTTGTTATTGCGACAAAAGTTTCTTTATCTCCATTGTCTTGGAAATCACGAAGAGCGCGATTTGTGCCAGAAGATATATCATCTCTTAACTGAAGAATCTCAGCTTTGAGTGATTTGTAGTGGCTAGGATAGTCTGACACGCTTTCAGATTCTAAGTTATTCAGGATAGAGTTACTCATTGTAGATATATGTTTTGAGTAGCGAGTCCTTACTGGTGTGAATGTTTTTAGGGGATCCTGAAAAAAGAAGTTTACCTCCTTGTTTGCCTGATCCAGGGCCTATCTCTATAAGATAGTCAGCGGATTTTAATAACTCCACATCGTGATCTATATAGATTACCGAGTGGCCATTATCTATAAGGGATCGAAGTCTTTCTGTAAGATGTTGTTTTCTTTTCAGATCTAAAGAAGTAAATAGTTCGTCAATTAGAAATAGGGTGGGAGTTTCTGGAGTTTGGTATAGAAAATATGCCGTTTTCAGTGCTGTTTTTTCACTTACAGATAAGGAGGAGAGTTGTTGGCCGATGGGAAGATATCCAAGGCCTATTTCAAGAAGTGCTTTTAGAGGTTTTTGTATCTTTTTAATAAAAGGGAATAGGGCAGCTACAGTTTCAATAGGAGTTTGCAGAAGCTTCCCAAAGTGCTTGCCTTCGTAAATGACTTCCTGAGCAAGAGGTTGAATGCGAAATCCTGAGCAGGTCGGGCAAGGGCGCTTTTCTAAAGCATAAAAAGCTCGATCGATCCATTGATATCCAAGTCCTTGGCAATCTGAACATTGTCCTTGTTTTGTATTTGTACTGAACATAGTGGGGGAAATATTTAAGGCTTTAGCTTGTGTCAGCGAAGCATAAAACGACCTTAAGGAGGGAGCAATATCAAAATATGTGCTGATATCAGAACGTTGTGACGAAGGTATGGGATGAGAGTCGATAACTAGAAGGTTGGAAAATGCTGAGGTTCCTTTCGAAAGAAGGATCTCAGCTTGTTTTTTGAAACCTTCTAAAAGTAGAGAGGTTTTTCCAGATCCCGAAACGCCTCCAATGGCAACCAGAGCATGTAGGGGAGAGGATACTTTCAAATTCTGGATATTGTGTATGGATAGATTGACCTCTAAAATATCATCAGATTCTATTTTATCGTTTGCTTTACTTGTAAAAGGAAGTGCCTTTTTGGGAACGTTAGAATGAGGGTCTAAAGAAGGAGAAATCTCGATATCAGAAGCAATCAGAAATCCTCCTTTAGGTCCAGATCCTGGACCTAAGAAGACTGTGTGGTCGGCATAAGGGACTAGGGTATAGGCGCGATTCGTAGCAATGACTGTGTTATTATTTGCCACGAGTTCTTTAAGTAGACGAACAATTGTAGGGAGATCCTGAGGATGCAGTCCAGAAAGAGGTTCTTCAAATAAGTAGACAATATTGGTTAGATGTGTGGAGATCTTTTTGGCGAGATATAGGCGGTAGTTCTCGCCATCACTCAGAGTCTCTTGTCTTTGTCCAAGGGTAATGTAGTTGAGCCCTACTTTACTAATGAAAGTTAGCCGATTCATCAGATCTTGGATGATACTTTTTGTATCTTCGGTACTTATATCTTTTAGGAAAGATTCTAGGAATGTTGCGTCTTGGTGATAAATATCCAAAAGAGAAGTCTTTTTTATGCGAACATGGCTTGCATAATCATTTAGGCCTGAGCCCTTACATAAAGGACAGGAAGTAAGAATAAGAAGAGGCTTTAGAAGGGGAGAGTCGGCTTCGTTATTCAGTTGCTCCATAAGTAGGGCATTCATTCCTGGAAATTCTGAGAAACCTTGGCAAAACATTTCAAAAGCTTGGACAGTTAAGGTGCTTAGCGGTTTAGCAGAGGGGACTTTCTCCTTTTTCAGAAACTTTTGTAGAGATTCGGTGGAGCGCTTAGGAAAGAATAAACTAAAAAATTCTAGAGGAGTGTAGTGAGCAATCCTTTCTTTATGATTCTCTAGAGAGATATTCCGAATTTTGCCATGACCACTACAAGTTTGGCAACGACCTTCAGGATGATCAGAAGAAAGAAGTTCATGGGTAATCTCGGGATAGATTCTCCCCTCGCTGTCTTTCCAGCCTAAAGAATACGACAGTTTGAGAGGCTCTCCTTTCTGAAGGATATAGATGCGAATTTCTGAAGATAGAGAAAAACCTACCGATACTGCGGATAATAACGCAGAAATATTCTTTGGCGACACCTTTATATGTTGTATGACTATAGCAGGTGCTATGAGATTTCTAGGCAGTTTCTCGTCTAAATCATAGATGTTTCCTTCGGAATATAACTTTAAAAATCCTTCTTTTCGTTTTTCTTGAAGGAAGAGTTCTAGATCAGTATCGGGAGGAATAGGAGAGGTTATAGTAACATAGTCGTTTTTATAGCTTGTGAGTAGACTATCGATAATCGTTTGGGGGGTGGTTTTGGAGAGTTTTTCTCTTGTAAGAGGGGAAAAAGGTTCGCCTAATATGGCGAAGAGTTTTTCTAGACCGTTGCTTAATCCTAGAGCAGAAGCTATTGTATGGTGGGAGCGGTTGCGAGAGTTACATTTTCTTACAGAGATTACGGGAGAAAGTCCTTTGACTTCTCCTACAGAGGGTAAAGGGGTCTCCTTAAGCAGACCTTGTCTAATGTAAGGAGGTAAGAGCTCGGCATAAGAGATATTTCCTGATGCATAGAGTATATCAAAGACTAAAGAGTGCTTCCCTGATGCTCCAGGACCTGCAATTGCTATGAGAGAGTTTCTCGGAAGAGAAAGATCTATGTGTTTGAGATTATTTTGATAGGCATCCTTAATGATGATATCACAAGATTTAGGAGATGGCGGGGGCGTAGGTTCCGACTTTACTAAAGGTACAGCTAGGGAGTCTTGTATATAGGGGATCAGTGCTTTTGCTGTTGGGGTATTTAGTTGGATAAGATTTATAGGAGGACAGGAAGCAAGTAGGTACCCTCCGAGATCTCCCCCCTCGGGACCTAATTCCAAAACATAATCACAGACTTTGACAACATGCATGTTATGCTCGATAACAACCACAGTATGACCTAGATATGTTAGCGATAGAAGTACCTCAATCAATGCTTGGATATCATGGGTATGAAGGCCTGTGGTAGGTTCATCTAGGACATATAGTGTTTGCCTGGGAGAGGAAAATAGAAGCTCATGTGCGAGTTTTAGCCTTTGGATTTCTCCACCAGATAATGTAGAGAGGGGCCTCCCTAAGGGTAGGTGATCCAAGCGTAGGGAACATAGAGCATGGATCTTTTCATGAATTTTAGGAAGTAAAGTGAAAAATTTTTCTGCTTCGTACGCTGTCATATCTAAAATATCAGCAATACTCTTCCCTTCATAGAGGACTTCCAATACTTGTGGTTGATAACGCTTTCCTTGACATTCGGAACACAGGATTGGTGTGTCGTCATCAGAGATTGTCGTAGTTCCTAGCCCTTGACATGTGATACAAGCTCCTTGGGGCTGGTTGAAGCTGAAATGGGCTTTTGTAAGTCCCTGACGGATGCTACGAGGTTGAGAAGCAAAGAGTTGGCGGATATCATCAAAGGCTTTAATATATGTCAAAGGCACTGAACGTTGCGAACGTCCTGGAAGATCTCGGGTAATGTGAATCAACCGGCCTACGCTACCGCCTTCAAAATGTAAATTTCTAGGGTTTTCTTGCTTTAGGAAGCTTTCTATAGTAGGCACCAGTGTGTCATTAATTAAAGAGGATTTTCCTGATCCTGATACTCCTGTAACTGCGACTAGCCTAGCTAGTGGCAGACGAATAGAAAGATTCTTAAGATTATGAATCGTCGCTTGTGTTAGCAAGAGCCACGATGTTGGAGCTTCACGAGATGCTGGAATCGGAATGGTAAGCTCTTGGCGTAGGTATTTTGCTGTCAGAGATTGTGCATTTGTTAGAAAGTCCTGAGGACTCCCGTTAAAGAGGACTTCGCCTCCAAAAATTCCAGCTCCAGGGCCAATGTCAATAATCCTATCTGCAAAAGAGACCATATGCTCATCGTGCTCAACAAGAATAACCGTATTGCCTTGGTCTCGTAACTTTTTAATGACGCCGATTAGTTTATCCGTGTCTTGCGGATGGAGTCCTATGGAGGGCTCATCTAAGATATAGGTAATTCCAAAAAGTTCTCCTCCTAGATGTTTTGCTATTGATGTACGTTCTTGTTCTCCTCCAGAAAGAGTTGCCAGTGCTCGATTTGGCCTGAGGTAGCCTAAACCTAAGTCTATAAGGAAAGAGAGTCTTTGCTTTAGACCTTGCAAGACTTCTTGAATAGACGGGGAAGGAGCTTTCACTTCAGAGAGAAATGTATGCAAGGCCTTTAGAGACATGTGTTGAAATTCAGCGAATGTCTTGCCTTCCCAGATAGCTGCGGAAGCATAGTCTCCTAGGCCTGTGCCTTTACATAGGGAACAGGAATGTGCAGACATCCCTTTAGAGAGATAACGAGAGGGTTTCGCTGTATAGCGGACCTTATCTCCTATATCGTTCAGTATACCTCTCCATACTTTATAGGTGAGATTTCTTTTCCCCAAGGTTTGATCAAAGAGTCGTACGGGAAGAACTAAGTTATTTTTCCCGCGGAGAAAGATATTTTGAATTTCTGAAGGAAGATCTTTCCATCGAGTTTCTAAGCTAAAATTTAAAGCATCCGCCAGGGCTTGATATATAGTATGATAGAGATAGGAGGAACAATTTCCAGCAAAACTACAGCAATTCTCTTTAATAGAAAGATCTTCGTGGATAAGAAGAGGATCATCAATAGAGATAAAGATTCCAGACCCTTGGCAGCAAGAGCAACGGCTACTTAGGGTATGGGGAGAAAATAATTGTGGAGTTAGAGGAGTATAGGTAACACCATGAATCTGTTGCTTTGTGGAGAATGTCATAAGTTCTTCACCAATAAGAACCGAGCAATGACCTTCTCCGAATTCCAAAGCTGTGAATAGGCTAACTTTGAGCCTTGCAATGTTATTTTCAGTTTTGATTAGCGTATCGATCACAATATCAGCAGCACAGTCTTCAGGAATTCCAGAAGTTAGGAACGAATAAATAGGGTGGATCCTGTTGTTCAAACGTACTTTTGTAAATCCCTGTTGGACATAATCTTGGATTGCAGCGATATCTTTACGTATGAGAGGCGCTAAAAGAGTGAGCTGGATGCCTTCGGGTAGCTCTGTAAAGGTAGCAAGAATTTTCTCTTTACTATAGAAATCTAAGATTTCTTGTGTCTTAGGATCTCGAGCTTGTCCTCCTAGGGTAAAGAGGAGAGCAAGATGAGAAAAAAGCTCTGTAGTGCTTCCCACAGTCGCGTGACTATAGTTTGAAAATTGATTTTGTTTTATTGCTATTGTTGGCGAGAGACCATAAATTTCTTCTACTTTAGGATTTGGCAGGGTTGTTGTAGTAGCAAAGAATGTTGGGAGTGTTGAAATATAACGTTTTCTTCCTGCAGCATATATTGTATCAAAGGCTATCGAAGATTTTCCTGATCCAGAAATTCCTGTCAGTAGAATGATTTCTTCCGAGTTAAAGTGGACAGAAATGTTTTTAAGATTTCTAACTGTGATACCAGAAAGATATACAGGAAGTAATTTCATAAAGAATTCTCGTAATAAACTTAGAAAGGTGTGTTGTCCAAGCTTGTGAAAAGAGTGTTAGTAACCTCAGTGTCTTGGGATTTCAAGTACAAATTAAACCGCAATATTGTATATTCCTGCAAGCACCCTCCTCTTGAGAGTTAGAGTTGAATAAAAGAAAATTTTTATTCAAAAAAGAATTTAAAATATCTCATTATATAATGAGCATTTCATTGAATAGACAATAGGACAGCATGATTACACGCACTAAAATTATTTGCACTATAGGGCCAGCAACAAATAGTCCAGAGATGTTAGCAAAGCTTGTAGATGCTGGGATGAATATAGCAAGATTAAATTTTAGTCATGGGACCCATGAAACTCATCGACAGACTATCGAAATGCTAAAAGAGTTAAGAGAACAAAAGCGAGTTCCTTTAGCGATTATGCTAGATACTAAAGGTCCTGAAATTCGTTTAGGGAATATTCCTAATCCGATTCCAGTCTCCCAGGGACAAAGGCTTACGCTTGTAAATACCGATATCGATGGGAGTCCTCAAGGGGGAGTTTCTCTCTACCCTAAGGGGATATTTCCCTTTGTTCCCGAAGGTGCTGATGTTTTAATAGATGACGGGTACATCCATGCTGTTGTTGTCTCTTCAGAGACCGATTGTTTGGAGTTAGAATTTATGAACAACGGTATTCTCAAATCTCACAAGTCTGTGAGTATTAGAGGTATTGATGTTGCTCTTCCTTTTATGACAGAAAAAGATATTGCTGACCTTAAGTTTGGGGTAGAGGAAGGTGTGGATGTGGTTGCTGCATCTTTTGTGCGCTATGGTGAAGATATTGAAACTATGCGTAAGTGTTTAGGAGATCTCGGCAGTTCTAAGATGCCCATCATTGCAAAGATAGAAAATCGTTTGGGAGTAGAAAATTTCTCTAAGATTGCTAATCTTGCTGACGGAATTATGATTGCTAGAGGAGATTTAGGGATTGAGCTTTCTGTTGTTGAAGTTCCGAATTTGCAAAAGATGATGGCTAAAGTTTCTAGGGAGACAGGTCGCTTCTGTGTTACTGCGACGCAGATGCTAGAATCTATGATTCGTAATGTCTTACCCACACGAGCTGAAGTCTCTGATATTGCCAATGCAATTTATGATGGCTCCTCAGCAGTGATGCTATCAGGAGAAACTGCGTCCGGAGAACATCCCATAGCTGCAGTGAAAATCATGCGCTCTGTAATTTTGGAAACAGAAAAGAATCTTTCCTATGATTTGTTCTTAAAATTAGATGATAGCAACAGCGCTGTCCACGTGTCCCCTTATCTCTCTGCCATTGGATTGGCGGGCATTCAGATTGCAGAGAGGGCTAAAGCCAAAGCTCTTATTGTTTATACTGAATCAGGAAGCTCTCCGATGTTCTTGTCTAAATATCGTCCGAAATTCCCTATCATTGCAGTGACTCCAAACGTTTCTGTGTATTATCGCTTAGCTTTGGAATGGGGAGTCTATCCTATGCTTACCCAAGAAAGTGATAGAGCTGTGTGGAGGCATCAGGCTTGCATTTACGGCATAGAACAGGGGATTCTTTCTAATTATGATAGAATTCTTGTGCTTAGCAGAGGAGCGTGTATGGAAGAAACAAATAGCCTCACGTTGACAATTGTGAATGATATTTTAACTGGGTCGGAATTTCCTGGAGCCTAAAGTTTTTGTGCCTGGAATGAAGAGTTTCCTGAATTCGTGGAAAATTTAGAGATCTTTTCATAAAGAAAGATCCTTGAATATTTTTTTATCGCACGCTTTTTTTTTCTTTATGTTTAAGGTTTTTAGAATAAAAGATTCTTAAAGAATTTTCTAAAGGTGCTCTAGGATTATCTAAAGTTTTTTCTAAAAATTTTTTAGAGTAAATGGCATGAGAACCTGTTTTTCTAAAATGCTTGTATAAATGTTTTAGGTTGTTACTGAGATCAAAAACAGCAGGATAGCAATTAGGTAGTGCTAGAATATCCTCATCATTTTGGAGTTGCAGAAAGGAGTAACCTGGTAAGATTTCTTGAAGTTTTTCAAAATTATTAAAGTTTTTTAACGCTAGATTAAGGGTTGCTCCTGAAAAGCATGTTGCCAGAGATTTGAGGAAGGGAAGATCCGAGGAAATTTGATCCACAATAACCAAAATATGGCTATAGCGGTACTTCTTCCTTATTAAATTAGAGATCTTTCGTTTCCACCTTTTATGGATCCACATCCATTGTTCTGGATGACTCGCAATCCCTTTTTCTAAAAATCCCATCATTTGATCCATGAGGGCATTTACAGATTCTTTCATAGGAAGGCTTTTATCTGCATAAAGCTTTGCACTTGGAATCACTTGGAAGCCTTTAGATTGACGATAGACGCTAATAGCAACAACAGGAAGTCCTGTTTTATAAGCTAATAGGGCTGGTGATGTCGTTGTGAATGCTGGAGAGCCAAATAGAGGATAGCTGTATGGAGATATCAATAAGGCCTGATCTCCAACAATTCCTACCAGTTTACCTTGATTCAGAGCTTCTATGCCTTGTTGGATTCCGTGTTTTGGAGGCACAATCTTGCCTTTAAAGACCTCTCTAAGAGCAAAGATTTTCTTGCTGAGCCTTTGATTTTTTATAGGTTTAGCAAAGGCTATCCCAGGATAATTTCGAGTGATGTAAAGAAAAGGCAGCTCCCAATTTGCCTGGTGGCCACAAAATAAAATGAGACCCTGATTCTTCCCTAGCTGTTTAAAAGTTTGCTCTAAATCTTCATCAGACATGAGCTCTTCAAGAGAAAATCCCTTGGGATTCGTTGAGGACGTGATGATGGTAATTAGTTGCTCTATATTTCTGACAAGTTTCTCCATTGCCAGTAGCTCTAGGAGTGTAATTACAAGGTGCTGCAAAGATTGACGAGCTATTTTATAACGCTCATCAAAAGTTTTTTCAGGAAATGCTAGGGCTAAGTTGGTGAGAGCTGTTTTGCGGTAATCACTGATGATATAAAAGGCGAAAAAACCTAAGCCTTTTCCTAAGCTGGTTAAAAAAGATGTTGGAATACGCTTGCATATAGCAATAACACCAGACACTAGGTAATAAAAAGGCGCTTCTAGAATTGCTCTCTTGATCTGATGGAATTTTTTTCCCACAAGTTAACTTGGCTTTTTCAAAGCATTTTAAACATAATTGTTTTTTGAAATCTCTTTTTTTGCAGCGAAGCATCCGCCAGAAAGAAAAATACTTAACAATGCTACGCCAACTAAAATCAGGCATGCTGCAACATTGCTCATTCCGAAACTCATTCCAGAAGCTCCTATGACTCCAGTGCAAATCAAAATCATAAGTATAAAACAGACGATGGCAGTAAGAGCTAAGAGTCCAGCGCAAATTTTTGCTACTCTCCCTTTGAATACTGAGTCATCGGAACAACAACATAGGGTATTGATTGCTGCTTCAAATCCAAGTCCAATACAATCTACGCACATAAATTTCTCCGTAAATCTTATGATTATACTGAATTAGTTATCTTTTTTGTATAGTTTAGTTGTTTCTTTTGACTTAGTTTGAATAACGACTTTATTATTTTTGATTTTTGCCACAAGGTTTAGGGATTCGCCATCAGATGTAAATAGCGCAAGTTTCCTTAAATATTCCCGAAACCTATGGCGAATTCCAGCTTCATCAATCAAGGCAATATCATGTAGAATGCCATGTTCCTGGGCTATGATAGTCTGAAGGAATGTATTTTCTAAAGTTTTTTCATCTAAAAATTCTATAGCCCAGTTGATCGAAGAAGGGTCATGCGGCGAAGGCATCACGATTGTCAAGGCCATATTGTTCTTTACGACATCTAAGAATTGTCTACTTACATCCTTAACATAAAGAGGAATATTTATTTGATAGATTCCATGATTAGAAATAATGGGTGGGACTGGATCTAAGGTATATTCTAGAGGATTTATTGTTTGGATGAAGGTTACGGGAAAGAATAGAAAAACTGGTAAATTTAAATTTAGAGGAATGCATTCTCGTTTTAAAAATAAAAGGCGGAGAAAATCTGCTTGAGGGTCGTTAAGATCTACATAAGTATTTTCAAAGGGAATCAAAATTTTTTTCCATTCCTTAGGAATAGGGAAAATAATCTCGTCATGATTCCCTTGAGCAATGCGGTTTCTTTCTAATTCTTCGAATGAAATTTTATTCAAATTAAAAGTTAATTCAAGATCCTGCTCTTTCAAAGCATTTACATATTCTTTGGGACCGCTGACTTTTTGATTCAAGTACTTCGGCCAGACATCTAAATACTCGTATCCTTTTGGGGGACTCCCTATCGGTGTCGTTATAGTTAATAAAATGTCTTCAGTTACATATTGTGTAAGTCGGACAAAAATATCATTAGCATCAACACTATGGATGTCTTTGCGTAGGTTGATCTCATGATCTACACTTACAAGATTATGCTTATCTATAGTGGCAATCCAACTTTCTGTATGGTTTGCTGCGCTGACTACAACTTCTAGATTTGAAGAACGGAGGTCTTGAACAGTATTTTTATTTCCTGTGATTGTTAAAGAAACCTTTTTAATAAGAAATCCATTTTTTTGTAGTCCAAGAACCGTTTGGTCTGGATTTAGATCTACGATACGAACAGGGACGTTAGTGAGCGTTCGTGTGATCGTAACACTTTGTCCTACTAGAATCCAAATGATGATAGCAAAACCTAAGGAAACAACTTTTCTAGGCCAATTTCGAATAAAGAGTTGAGATAAAAATTTTATCATCGTTTCCAAATCCAAGAAAATAAGGGTTTTCTCTTGTGTTCTTTAGGAGAGAGAATACTGCGTAATACTGCTTTGAATCTATCTATTTTTACTCCTCGTGTTAGCAGACCATCTCTAGACAAAGAGATACTTCCGTTCTCTTCAGATACTGTGATAATAAGTGCATCAGATCGTTGGCTAGCTCCTAGAGCTGCTCGATGCCTGGTCCCCATAGACCGAGACAGCTGCGTTGTATCATGAGCAAGAGGGAGAACAACCCGAGCATAGGCTAGAATGTCTCCCCTTAGGATGACGGCACCGTCGTGTAAAGGAGATGAAGGCTCGAAAATCGTCTCCAGGAGCTCTTCAGAGAAAGTTGCATTGATTTTTACTGAAGAAAAACTTAGGTATTCATCGAAAGAATCTTTATTTTCCAAAACAACAAGAGCACCGATTTGGCGTTCTGATAGCTGATAAATACTTGCAGCTAATTGTTCTACAAACTGCTCTTGACTGTCTATAAAAAATTTTTTCCCATGAAACCGTATACGAGATAGGGCAAGGCGTATTTCTGGTTGAAAAATAATAAAAACTACAATAGCTGCGATATTGACTACGTGGAGCATCAGTTTGCGGATGATAGGAAGGTGTAGTTTATCGGCTAGGACAAATAGAAATAGAAAGGCAAGCAAACCGAAGACAACATCCATAGCCCGGGTGCCCCAGAAAAATTTTAATAGGTAGTTTAGCATTACCCAAATTAAAATAATTTCGAGCAAAGGGGTTGTATAATAAGTAATATCAAAGGGCATAGTTTTACTAGGTCCTTGGGTAGTATACTGCAAAAAGTTGCACAAAGTGCACGATTATTGTCCTAGGGAAGGTAGCCTATATCTTAGCATACGAACAAAAAGGTTAACAGCAAAGTATTTTATAGTTGCAATACTTTGTTTCATCGTTCACATTACAATTTCTAATTTTATATCCAGTTCTGGAAGTTTATGGACGCGATTATCTTATCTAGAATACAGTTCGGATTGTTTGTAGCTTTTCATTACCTTTTTGTCCCCCTAAGTATGGGGTTAAGCATGATGCTTGTGATTATGGAAGGATTCTACTTGGTCACAAAAAAGGAAGTTTATAAGCAAATGACTTGGTTTTGGATCGGGATTTTTGCTCTAACGTTTGTTCTTGGAGTTGTTACGGGAATTATGCAGATATTTTCTTTCGGCTCTAATTGGGCAAATTTCTCTGAATATACAGGAAATATTTTCGGTACCTTGTTAGGTAGTGAAGGTATTTTTGCTTTTTTCTTAGAATCGGGGTTTTTAGGCATTTTGTTATTCGGTCGTCATAAGGTCTCTAAGAAAATGCATTTCTTTTCTACATGTATGGTAGCTTTAGGAGCTCATATGAGTGCCTTTTGGATTATTTGCGCTAATTCATGGATGCAAACTCCTTCAGGCTACGAGATGGCCATGCATAAAGGAAAGTTGATTCCTGCTTTAACTTCCTTTTGGAAAGTTGTTTTCTCTCCAACAACCGTAGACCGTTTTATTCATGCAGTCTTAGGAACCTGGCTTTCTGGAATTTTTCTTGTTATAGGTGTATCGGCTTATTATCTCTGGAAAAAACGTCATAACGAGTTTGCTAAACAAGGAATGAAGTTAGCAACGATTTGTGCAGCTATAGTCTTAATTTTACAGCTTTGGTCTGCAGATGTAACTGCCAGAGGAGTCGCTAAAAATCAGCCCGCTAAGTTAGCAGCTTTTGAAGGTGTATTTAAAACTGAAGAATATACCCCTATATGGGGATTTGGTTATGTAGACATGGAGAAAGAACAGGTTATAGGGTTGCCTATTCCAGGAGCACTTTCTTTTCTTGTTCATAGAAATATAAAAACCCCTGTGACTGGTTTAGATCAAATTCCTAAGGACGAATGGCCTAACGTACAGGCAGTCTTTCAACTTTATCATCTTATGGTCATGTTCTGGGGGGCTATGGTAGTCTTAACTTTGCTTTCCTGGTCTGTCTATAAGGGATGGCGATGGGCTTTAAAACCTTTTTTCTTAGTAATTTTAACCTTTTCTGTACTTCTCCCAGAAATTTGTAATGAGTGTGGTTGGTGTGCTACTGAGATGGGAAGACAGCCTTGGGTAGTTCGAGGATTATTAAAAACCAAAGATGCGATTTCTCCCATAGTACAGTCAAATCAAATTATACAATCTTTGACAATGTTTAGCTTAGTATTCATTGCTCTGCTCGTTCTCTTTATTACTGTACTTTGTAAAAAAATAAAACACGGTCCTGAAGAAGAAAAATCTCTCACAGAATTCACAGTGAAATAGAGGTAATTTTATGGAACTTTCTCTAACTAACCTTTTACCACTCGCGTGGTACGTAATTCTTGGAGTTGCTGTCTTTGCTTATTCTTTTGGTGATGGCTTTGACCTCGGGCTTGGAGCTATTTATCTTAAAGCAAAAGAGGATAAAGAACGTCGGATTCTCCTCAATTCAATAGGGCCTGTATGGGATGGCAATGAGGTCTGGTTAGTTATCATTATTGGTGGGTTATTTGCAGGGTTCCCTGCATGTTATGGCACACTTCTTTCTATCTTTTATATGCCTATTTGGACTCTGGTACTTCTTTATATTTTTAGGGGATGTTCTTTAGAGTTCCGAAGTAAGTCGGAATCTGAGTCTTGGAAAACATTTTGGGATATCATCTTTACTTGTTCTGGGCTTGCTATCGGCTTTTTCTTAGGCATTATTGTAGGGAATCTCATCCTAGGATTGCCTTTATCTCCAGACACTTCTTATGCTTCATTATCCTGGATTTTATTTTTTCGTCCTTATGCAGCTTTATGTGGTGCTGTAGTTACAAGTGCTTTTGCTGTTCACGGTGCTTGCTTTGCATTAATGAAGACTTCGGATTCTTTAAATACTAGGATTGCTGAGCAATTTCCTTATGTTCTTTCGTCCTTTCTCGTTTTTTATGTTCTACTTTTAGGTGCTAGTTTAATTTCTATACCCAAGCGCTTTGATGCTTTCCCTACCTATCCATTATTGATTTTGCTTATTGGTTTAACGAGCTGCTGCTGTGTTGCTGCTAAGACTAGCGTATCTAAAAAATATTATGGCTATGCATTTATTTATTCTGCATTGAATTTGTTGGCGCTAATTTTATCAGCAGCTACGCTAACTTTTCCTAACATTCTTCTCTCTACCGTAGATTCACAGTATAGTTATACTATCTATAATAGTGCTGTTGAAGCTAAAACCTTAAAAAGTCTCTTGATTATAGTGCTTATTGGTCTTCCTTTCATCATCGCTTATGCATGCTATATTTATCGCGTGTTTAGAGGTAAAACAAATTTTCCTTCTATCTATTAAGTTTTATTTGTTTAGCTTAGAAAGCCTTTAGCTACACTAAGGTAAGGGCTTTTTAGATCTAAAAGCGGATAGAAAATAGAGAATTTAGAAATTAAAGAGTTTGCAAATATATAATTATGAAAGTGCAAAAATTATATTTTATTGTGAAACTTCTTTAATTCCCATCACATAGTAGGCAGGAAAAGCAAAATGATTGTTAGGACGTGGGAGACATTCGACAGTGACACGCTTTCCTAACCACTGCTCTAGGTTGATATTTGTACCGTAAAGAAAAGCTATGGTATTTTCGTGATCTTTTAATAGGTAGTCACCAGGATTGTTCTTTACTACATGAGGATAAACTTCTAATACACCAGTAAGTACTTGTTTTTTCTTCTGTTGAGCACGATAAAATGCTTCTTGTGTGAGTGCTTCAGAGTGATCGTTGCCTTGCTGCATACTAGCCCAGATCTTAAAGAGAGAATACTCTAGATTCTCTCTTCCTTGCGTAAGAGGAGCTGTTTTTAATGCAGTTTGCTTACGGATATGACGCGAAAGTAATGAGGTCGTAACCCCTGGAGAAGAAGTCGGCGCCGTAGGCTGAGA
The DNA here is from genome assembly GCF_002817655.1 of Candidatus Chlamydia corallus. NCBI lineage: Bacteria > Pseudomonadati > Chlamydiota > Chlamydiia > Chlamydiales > Chlamydiaceae > Chlamydia > Candidatus Chlamydia corallus. Next base: position 113,295 of record NZ_NWQK01000001.1, on the reverse strand, counting down.
ACTTTGAGAGCTTACAGTTGAAGAATTTTGAGACTCCAGAGATTTAGAAAGATAGGCGTCTTGGATTTCTTCTAAAGCTTTTTGTATAAGCCCTTGGATTCCTGGAACATCTTTAAACTCTTCAGCTTGAACAAGGTTTACCTTTTTATAAATGGCTTCAAGATCAACTTCATTAAGGTTTTTCTCAAGCTCTGTATGAGCAAAGTTTAAAGCAGAATGAATAAGGTCTAGGGCAATTTTTTTTTGTCCCTCGCGCTGAGTATATAATTCGATAGGTCCTTTGTTAGTAACAAAGTTTTTTGCAACATAGAATATGCACTGAGATGGTAAGACAATTTCTAGCCATTTACCATGTGGTTCATTCGATGTTGTCTGTATTTGAGTACCTCGGGAGAGTCGCACAAGCACTGGAGCCGATGTTGAAGGTTCTAAGCGAACGTTGACTTGTTCACCTTCGATCACATTGTCTATAACAAATGAGCGGAACACGTAACCTGTAATTCCTGGAGGTGCAGAAATGACATAATAGTCTTTGCTTTCTCCAATAACAGCAACAAGATCTCCTTTGGAGAACTCTCTAATAATAGTCCCGTCAGTATGGGGCGCTAAGCGCATCCGTACGTGGTTTCCCTTGATTTCTCCAGTAAATGAAGATAGAGGTTGTTCTGAAAATGAGATAGATTGGGAATCGGCAGCGTAGATGGCTGGTGAGTGTGTTGCAGTTCCTAAAGCTAAAAGAAGCATAGAAACCTGGAGCATTCTCATGCTTTTCTCCTACAAATATATTTCGGCTAACCGTTGGTTGAAAACATCGCTTACGGCAAAAAGGAGATGAACCCCTAGAAAAAGAATTATATTGACTTGGAGGAAAAAGTCAATCGGCTTACCAAAAGCTTAATACCAATGTTGCTATGTTAAGTATATAAAACTGCTTTTATATGTTCGCAGTTAGGTTCTCCACAAGTACATCCTATGGGTGATCCTAAGTAGACGCTAAACTGCTCAGTAGGATCTAAGGGATTAGTTACGACATAGAGTTTATCACCATTTTGCATGATATCCCAGGTACGGAAAGAAAGGTCTTTATCAGAAACAGCAAAATTGTCTTCTTCATGGATGACTCTTCCAATTTGACAATGCATACAATTGCAATGGGGCTCTGGTTTGGGTAAAAGTGTTACGTTATTTCCTGAAAGCATCCGAATTACATCTGCCATTTTCTCTAAGACGTCAGCAGGAGCATCTGGATGATCTTTATGTTCAGGGGTGTGTTGTAGTATTGCTTCGATGGGGTTAGTTCCAGAAAAGAGAGGGGAAATCAGATGTTTAGGCAATACTTGAATATCATTCCCTTTAGTTATTTGTTGTAATACGTTCATAAGGACCCCTGCACCTAATTTGTCGTCATCACGGCTATCCTCTTTCCCTGCTTGAGAAGTTTCTAGGTATAGAAGGTGCTCTTGGAAAGCAATGTCAATAATCGATTGATCCAGATTGGGAATGGAAATGACTTTACCATCCACAAGATGGAGTCTTAGTGTTCCCTGATCTTTGTTTTCCTCTTCCTGGGATTCAATAAATGCAATTTGACTCCATCTTGCAGAGATGAATGGGGGAATACAAATAAGCTGATCGTTGATTTTGACTTTCATAGCGGTTTCATCTTAAAGGGGTGAATCTACTTAGGGGTTTGAGGTTAGTGTAAATATATCTCCTTTTTTTGACAATAAATTAGCAGAGCAGGCTCTCGATTGCTAAATCTTTCCACAAAATCTTCATTATGTAAATGAATTTTTTTATTAGGAATATATTTTTTGCAATAGTTTCTCATAGAAAAGCGTAAGTATGGTAGTTGGAACCTAATGAGACAGTATCTACTCTCTAATGAAAAAAGGTTTTCTTTCGAATTTATGTTAGAGTTGTTTTAAGAAAAAAAATTTTATAAAAGAACAAAAGATTCTATAAAAGAAGGCAAGGGATCGAATGAAGAAAACAATGGCCATTGATACAAGTGTGTTCATCTATGATCCAGAAGCCCTTTTTTCTTTTGAAAATACCCGAATTATCATTCCTTTTCCAGTAATTGAAGAGCTAGAAGCTTTTGGAAAATTTCGAGATCGAGATGAGGCTGCTAAAAATGCTTCTCGAGCATTAAGTAATATTCGTTTGCTTTTAGAAAACTCAAAAACCAAAGTAACAGAAGGTGTGCTATTGCCTAATGGGAGTGAGTTGCGTATAGAAGTTGCTCCTCTTTCTAATGATGATAGACGAGGCAAACTCCTCACTTTGGAGTTGCTTAAGATAATTGCTAAACGAGAACCCATGGTTTTTGTTAGTAAGAGCTTGGGACGCAGAGTGCGTGCTGAAGCACTGCAAATCGAATCTCGAGACTATGAAAGTAAACGCTTTTCCTTTCGCTCTTTATACCGGGGATTTAGAGAGCTTCAGGTTGCCGAAAGTGATATTGAAAATTTCTATAAGAATGGTTACTTAGATCTCCCTTTAGACGTGATGCCTTCGCCAAACGAGTATTTTTTCATGTCAGCAGGAGAGAATCATTTTGCCTTAGGTAGATACTACGTAAGTGAGGGAAAGATTGTAGCATTAAAGGCACTTCCTAAGAGTGTTTGGGGAGTCAAGCCTTTAAATACAGAACAGCGGTGCGCTTTGGATTTGCTTCTTAGAGATGATGTTAAGTTAGTCACTCTTATCGGACAAGCTGGGTCTGGAAAGACAATTCTGGCTTTAGCAGCAGCTATGCATAAAGTTTTTGATAAGGAAACATATAATAAAGTTTTGGTAAGTCGTCCTATAGTTCCTATGGGCAGAGACATAGGTTATCTTCCTGGATTAAAGGAAGATAAACTCATGCATTGGATGCAGCCTATATACGATAATATGGAATTTTTATTTAGCATAAACCAGATGGGGAGTTTTTCAGAGGCTTTGCAAGCTCTTATGGACGCTAAAAAGTTGGAAATGGAGGCTCTTACTTATATCCGAGGACGCTCTTTACCAAAAGCTTTTATAATTATTGATGAAGCTCAAAATCTCACTCCTCATGAAATAAAGACAATTATCTCAAGAGCTGGGAAGGGGACTAAGATTGTTCTTACAGGAGACCCTACACAAATCGATAGTTTATATTTTGATGAAAATTCTAACGGATTAACATATCTCGTTGGGAAGTTTCATCACTTGGCATTGTATGGACACATGTTTATGACCCGTACAGAGCGTTCTGAACTTGCTGCCGCAGCTGCCACTATTCTATAACATGCTCAAGAGGAAGAGAGGGACCAGGGTTTTTTATAGCAAAGCTTTTAATTGTTCAGTTTTGGGGATTCGATGTGGGGGGTCGGGACGTTTGTAAGAACAATCAGCATTCTTTTATCTTTATTTTCAGGTGTGCTTCCAAATTCTTGCATAGCGGAAACAAGAGCAGATTTCACAGCATTTATCCAGTTCGTACGGGCATTCTTTGTGTTTCCAGAAGGAGCGAAGATTCTAGAGGAGATAAGAGGAATTTGTAGGAAATCTACACGTAATGTTTGAGCCAACTTAAAGCAATTTAAGTATGCTTTTTTGCAGAGATCAAAGGCTGCTTTAGGATCGCTATTGTGATCTCCAGCTTTAGGGCCAAGAAGTTGTGCTAGATAATGCGGTAGGCCCTGTCTACCTGTATGGCTTGATCCATCGGGATTGCGCCAGACCCCTGCACGACATTCACATTCATCGAGAGGCATTCCCTTGCGTCCAGGATTTTCAGGTTGCTTCGATGACTCCCAAGACTCGGGACTGACTGCTGCTGATAGAACTTGATTTGTCCCCCCTCCATCTCGATACATTTTCCTATTAGCTGCGTTTACAATCATTAAAGACGTGCTGTCGGTAATAAAACGAGGTTGCGCAATACTCCCTGTTGTGGAGATGAAAACCAGCTTTGAATCACTAAGTTGCCAAGCAAAGGTCTTTTGATTCTCTTCTGCTGGAGGCCAGGGGAAAGGTGTATCCACAGGAGCCCAATTCTTTAACAGCATAGTATGGAATCTAGGTTGAGGATAAATAAGAGAAGTTGGAGATGGTTTTTTGCCTGGGGTGGGGGATGTTTGTATCTTTCCAGGTACAACTGCCTTAGGTATAGAGGGCTTCGGCTTTGGATATACGGGTGTTTTTTTTCGTTCATCCTCTTGGGATGGCTGGTCTACCAACTCACCTTTGAAATCTTTAGGGGGAGTAGGAGTAGAAAATATTGCATCTATCTGCTGTCCGATGTCTAATGGCTCAGGGATTAAGGGCTTTATAGGTTCTTTCATCTCTGGAGGACAACAGGAGGGACAAAGGTATCGAATGATGAGCTTTACAATCTTAATAATTTCTAGGATTAGGTAATATAGTCCTTTAACTCCAAAAATTTCTAGCCAGGCTTCTTTCTTAATTTTAGGAAGTTCATCATGAATTTCAAGACAGGGTAATGTTCTACACAATGGAGAGAAATTCCCAGTCATTAGAATCATAGAGTATTGAAGAGAGCGGACTCCTTTTAAGGTTCGGATACCTATAAACGTACTAATTATCGGAATGTAGCTTGCAATACGTTCGAAATATGAGCGATATAGCGGATTCACCAAAGGAGTTTTTCTTAGTGTTACTGAGGCTTGACCCGAGGATGAATGCCCATGGTTAACTATAAAGATCTCTTTATTAGTAATGCTCATACGAATCGCCTTGTAAAGGAATTATTTTTTTGCTGTGAGCATTATAAAATAACCTAGCTTTTGTTTCTATTTTTATGAAATCGAGGGGTTTTTAGAACTATTTCTAACAAATATTTTACTTTTGATAAGCCCTTAAAGATTTTAAGGATATGCAATCTAATTTTATGGGAAAGGCATTTTCTCTCCCGAATGAAAAGAAGGATGAGTCGTATATGAAGACACGTTTCTAAAATAATGGAGGTGGAGAGACTCGAACTCTCGTCCTTGATAAACTCCCTGCTAACCTCTACATGCTTATCTTCTAGAATTTTTACATTGAACTCCCTTAGCTAGAAGCCTCTATAGCAGCCAATGACTCTCACAAATCTCGAACAAACTTCCTTGAGAATTAGAGAAAGTATGTTCCAACCAGATAAATGACGGTATTTTGCAAACCTCTGGTGGAGCTCGCAGATACCGGGTTACCTAGAGATTATCTAAATAACAACTTTTGCTAATTAAGCAGCAAGTTTTTCCTCTAAAGAGTCAAACAAGCTAATAATTTCGCATTCAGCCTTAGGTTCGGCATTTATTGTTTTGTTGGCTTTTTAGGAGGCCAGCCAACGCCCTCCGCATGCAATTAACACTTCATTTTCAAGTCGAAACCTATACACCCCCAGAAACTATTTTAGAAGCTTGCTAGTTTTTATTCAATCATCGTATTTTGGTCAATTTCTAAGAACTCTTTTATGATTTCTCGAGAGGCTGGCTATGGACGAAAACCTAAAAAACCTCTATTGTACATATGTTTTCATATCAGAATGTTCTTAAGGACAAAACATGACTGCAGATGAGGTGGGAAAAAGTAGCTTTGTAGAAAAAGAAGAACAAGTTTTAAAGTTTTGGAAAGACAATCGCATTTTTGAGAAGTCTTTGCAAAATCGACAGGGGAAAACCCTGTATTCTTTTTATGACGGCCCTCCTTTTGCTACAGGTCTTCCGCATTACGGTCACTTATTAGCAAGTACAATTAAGGATGTTGTTGGACGCTATGCTACCATGGACGGCTACTATGTACCGCGACGTTTTGGCTGGGATTGCCACGGTGTTCCTGTGGAATACGAAGTGGAAAAGTCCCTTAGTTTAACAGCACCTGGATCTATCGAAGATTTTGGTATAGCAGCCTTTAACGAAGAATGTCGTAAAATCGTCTTTAGATACGTTAATGAATGGGAAAGCTACATTAATCGTATAGGACGTTGGGTAGATTTTTCTTCTACTTGGAAAACTATGGATGCCTCTTTTATGGAAAGTGTCTGGTGGGTTTTCCAATCTTTATATAACCAAGATTTAGTTTATGAAGGCACAAAAGTTGTTCCTTTTTCAACAGCGTTAGGAACACCTCTATCTAATTTTGAAGCAAGCCAAAATTACAAAGAAGTCGATGACCCCTCTATTGTGGTTCGAATGCCTCTTCATAATGATCCAGCCTCTTTGCTTGTATGGACAACGACTCCGTGGACGTTGCCTTCTAATATGGCTATAGCTGTAGGGGAAGATCTGGTTTATGTCCGTATTGAAGATAAAAAACATGGGGAGCAGTGGATCCTAAGTCAGGGATGTCTTGCTCGTTGGTTTTCTAATCCAGAAGAATTTACAATTTTAGAAAACTTTTCTGGAAAAAATCTTATTGGTAAAACTTACGAACCTCCCTTTGCTATTTTCGAATCTAAACGAGAAGAAGGGGCTTTTCGTGTAGTTGCAGCCTCCTTTATTGAAGAGAGCGAGGGAACAGGGGTCGTGCATATGGCTCCAGCATTTGGCGAAGCAGACTTTTTAGTTTGTAAAGAGAACAATATTCCTTTGGTCTGTCCTATAGACTCTCACGGAAGTTTCACAGAAGAAATACCTGAGTATCAAGAACAATACATTAAACACGCTGACAAGGGAATCATTAAGTTTTTGAAGAAAGAGGGAAAGATTTTTTATCATGGAACATTAAAACACCGTTATCCATTCTGTTGGAGAACCGATACGCCTTTGATTTATAAAGCTGTTAATTCCTGGTTCGTCTCTGTAGAAAAGATAAAAGATAAGATGCTTCGTGCGAACAAGTCTATCCATTGGGTCCCTGAGCATATCCAAGAAGGACGTTTCGGGAAGTGGTTGGAAGGTGCTCGTGATTGGGCAATTAGTAGAAATCGTTATTGGGGAACGCCAATTCCCATTTGGAAAAGTGCTGATGGTGACACTCTTGTTTTAGGGTCTATCCAAGAGCTAGAAGAGCTTACAGGAACCCAGATTGAGGACATTCATAGGCATTTTATTGATGATTTAAAAATTGTTAAAGATGGCAAATCCTTTTATCGAGTTCCCTATGTTTTTGACTGTTGGTTTGACTCAGGAGCTATGCCTTATGCCCAAAATCACTATCCTTTTGAAAATCAAAAGGAAACAGAAGAGGGATTTCCTGCGGACTTTATTGCCGAAGGGTTAGACCAGACTCGAGGATGGTTCTATACTCTGACAGTTATTGCTGCAGCTTTATTTGATCGTCCTGCATTTCGTAATGCTATTGTGAATGGAATTATTCTTGCAGAAGACGGCAATAAAATGTCGAAACGTCTAAATAATTATCCTAGTCCTAAATATGTTTTGGATACCTATGGAGCTGATGCTCTCCGCTTATATTTGCTCCACAGTGTTGTTGTAAAGGCTGAAGATCTTCGCTTTTGTGATAAAGGAATCGAGGGTGTTTTGAAGCAAATACTTCTTCCTCTCACAAGCGTTCTTTCCTTTTTTAAGACGTATGCAGAGCTGTATGCTTTTGATGTAACGTCGCAAGATATAGAACCAGCTTACGCAGAGATTGATAAGTGGATTTTATCCAATTTATATAGTGTTGTGGGTAAAGTTCGCGAGAGCATGAGTCAGTATCATTTAAACTTTGCTGTAGAACCTTTTGTCACCTTTATTGATGATCTGACTAACTGGTACATACGTCGCTGTCGTAGACGTTTTTGGGAAGCTGAAGATACTCCTGACCGCAGGGCTGCATTTTCTACTCTATATGAAGTGCTCACTGTTTTTTGTAAGTTAATTGCTCCTTTCGTTCCTTTTATTGCCGAAGATATCTATCAAAAATTAAAGTTAGAAGAAGGACCTGAATCAGTTCATCTCTGTGATTTTCCAGAAGTAGAGATGGATAAAGTGCTCCCCAATTTAGAAAAGCATATGCATGATATTCGGGAAATTGTAGGTTTAGGCCATTCTTTAAGAAAAGAACACAAGCTAAAAGTTCGTCAGCCTTTAGCAAACTTTTATGTTGTTGGGTCTAAAGATAGATTGGGTCTTTTACAAACATTTAAAGAATTGATTGCTGAAGAACTGAATGTGAAGAATGTGATTTTTTATCAAGAAGCTCCAAGTTTTGTTTATACTACGGTAAAACCTAATTTTCGTATGCTTGGGAAAAAAGTTGGACCGAAGATGAAAGAAGTCCAAAAAGCTCTCAGTGAACTGTCAGACATTGCTATAGGCAAGCTTATTCAGGGAGAAACATGGGTTTTAACGATTGATGGTAGAGAGATAGCCCTGGATTCTGATGACGTTGTGATTTGCCGCCATACGGATCCTGGATATATTGCTCGTAGTTCATCTCTATTCAGTGTAATTCTAGATTGTCAGTTAACAGAACCTCTTGTAGTCGAAGGTATAGCAAGGGAGCTAGTGAATAAGATTAATACTATGCGTCGGAATCAACAACTTCATGTTTCTGACCGCATAGCATTAAAAATAAAAGCAACGGAAGCTGTTCGTCGAGCTTTTTTTGAATATCAAGACTATATTTGCGAAGAAACTTTAATTATAGCGTATGACTTTTCTCAGGACTCTGATTTTCAAGGAGAAACATGGGATGTTAATGGACATGCAACGCAAATTGAAATTACAATCAGTTCTATAGATTCTTAGGGATCTTTTAGATTAAGAAAACCACAGGAATAGCTTCTCTAGTCTTTGTGGTTTTTTTTGTCTTTCTCAGGAAATAGCCTGCGTCGTTTTTGATAATAGATGTATCCAATGAGGCAGAGTCCTGTGGTTAATGCTAAACCACTAACAAGATAACCTGAGAGTGTTGTTGGAGCATAAACTCCAGTTAATCGTCCCATACGTCCAATAGGCCAGAAAGTACATAGAGGGGATCCTAAGAGGTTTTCAATAGGAACAAAGCCAAATTCTCTACTATCTGCGCTCATAGGGTAGTTATCCCCTAAGACTAGAACATGACCTTTAGGAACTTCAATGCCAAAATTATGCATAAATTCAAAGAACTCTTTAAAATTTTCTGGAGGGAGTCCCTTTTCAACAAAAGCTATATAAGGTTGTGTGTCTGAAGACTTTTCTTGTTTTTCTTTTTCAGAAGCAACAAATTTTTGCAGGGTGGGATCATTCTTTATGAATACAGGAGAATCCATGATATAGAGATTTCCTTGGTTGAAGAATGCATAACGGTTAGGTAAAGGTGCTTGCAGGGGATTGACTGGATTATAAATAGAACTGAAATTGATACCGCAGTTAAAGAGTTCAATAACCTGTTTGTCATCGAGCTGAGTGAGAGGGTGAGAAGATTTTAGCTTATAACGAATGCCGCCAAAACCAATTTGATATGCCTGGCCTTTAGAATATTCATAACAACCGTCAGGGACGGTCGGGAAGGGAATCGCATAGGCTTTGGCAATTCCTGAAGTGTTAATCTTGAATGGGTGGTATTTATAAGCAAGTCCTTGAGCAATAATAAAACGAGATGTTGTAAGATTATTCCGAATTAAGTGTAAATGTTCCTTACGTAAAGGAAGTAGAGTTTTCATAGGTTGAATCATAGGTGCCAGCTGATTTTCATATTGACGTAATAGCGGCTTTGGGTAGGAAAGATTTGCTGTATGGCAAATTTCTAAGTAGACTTTACTTGAACTCCCAGGATTAGGAAGTAGATGGGTTGTGCGCGCCTGATGTTCCGTCAAGATACGCACCATAGCATAGTTACCCATACCCAAAAGGTCCGCATAGCTTACTGGGGAAGTATGAGGACCTTTTAATTTATTAGGCTCATCTTGATGCCATTCTTTATTATGAAAGAATTGTCCATAAGGCGAGGTTTGAGGAAAAACTAATCTGCCATAATTTTGGTTGAACTGCTTAAAATCTATGGTAGTTGTTTGTTCTATTCGCTTGATGCTTGTGGTGCCTTCAAAAGATATATAGGGAACATGATACAAGTTTTCTAAACCATCAACAAAAGGAAAGTCTATGCGCTTACCTGCACTATCAAGACCGTAAATTTTTCCCCCATAGAAGTATAAGAGGTCTCCAGGTCTTCCCATGCAACGCTTAATGTAACGTTTCTTTCCAGGAATAAATCCGAAATACTTTGTATCAGCATCTGGGATAGGGAGGTCGCCTACAGTAAAAACAACAAGGCCTCCTCGAGTCACTGATTCAGGATTGAATGCAAAAGGCTTCTTACCAAAAGGATAATGGAGGCCGAATGTTGTTTTAGATACAAGAATCCGATCTTGTTCCAAAATTGTAGGTCTCATTGACCCTGTAGGGACTTCATAAAGTTCAAACCAAAATTGCCGAACTAAGAATGCTACAACACCAGCAAAAAGAAGGGCCTTGGTAAGCTCATAGATTTTGCGTCCTAAGGAACTAGGATAACGATTACAAAAGGCTAAAGTTTCCTTAGCTAAGTCATTCGCAGTTTCTTGATCGTGTTCAAAGATAGCCTTTTCTAGCTGTTCTAGTAGTTCTTGAAGTTGCTTTTTAGCTTCAGGAGAATGGGCAAGTTTTTTACTTTTTAAAAGCTTATAAGTACTGTGGAGGATATGACGACTTTTATTTAAAGAATAATGTTGTTTCATAGAGATACTGGGTTAAGAAAGTCTGATTCTATCTTTTGGGATTGATTATTATAGAGCGGCTGCTTTGGATATTTTAGATTTAATAGAGACTGAAGATCTAAATGAGAAAGCAAAACAATCCTGATGCTAAACTAAATTCGTAAGTACATTCTAGCGCATTAGATTTTTCGATCCAAAATTATTTTGCTATGTCATTAAATCTTTTCATTCTGTCTTAGAATCAGGAAGAGAATATAGATAGGGAGAGGTTGCCCCGTGTCCTATATCTACTGCTCTTACTACAGAAGTTCCTTTAGGAGTATCAATACTCACCCATAAAGGAAACACAGAAATATTAGGTTCGGTGAAATACATAAGTATTCCTGTTTCTGATAAGGGGCTACGATCTTTAGGCCAGAGTCCATGCCATGCATTCGTAGAGACTGGTGTGAGTGGCGCTCCTTCAAAAGAAACTTTCGGAGACCAAGGTGTAGCACCTTTTTCTTTACTTTTGATTAAGTTTCGGGGAGCTGGAGCTAAAGGAAGATCAAAGATTCGAAATAAGAAAGGAACTGCATCAGAGTTTAATAGGGGCTCTAGTTTCTTCTTTTCAGTATTTAGAGAAAAACAACGAGAACCTTGGGAAGATACCGAAACAACAAAGACTTTTGAGGGCGATTTTAATTGATGAATGAGGGTTTTCCAAGAAGCTTGTTCTAGAGAAGAGCGTTCTTTATAAGCTATACAGGGAAAATGGATGATCTCCATCCAAACAGTTTCAGAGGTCATTAATTTGATTAAAATAAAGGTTCTTTGAGAGCCTCTACTTAAAACAGTATAGTCTCCAGGCTTGGCAAGAAAAATATTTTCTTGAATTGTTCGCAAAGAATTGATTTGAGAGGCAAAAAGAAAAGAAAAAGGGCGGGCAAAGAGGAAAGATAGAAAGAGAAATAAGAAGAGTATTTTTCCTTGCTTTTTCATAAGATATTTCTGTAGAATCCTCTTGAAGTATGTCGAGCTATCATTTTCTATAGTAGGATAGCGATTTTGGAGTTGTCAATATGAAAAAAAATACCCACCCTGAATACAGACAGATTTTGTTTGTAGATTCCTCCACCGGGTATAAATTTGTTTGTGGATCTACGTATCAAAGTGAAAAAACTGAAGTTTTTGAAGGTAAAGAGTATCCTGTATGTTACGTGAGCGTCTCTTCTTCTTCACATCCTTTTTTCACTGGAAGCAAGAAGTTTGTTGATGCCGAAGGCAGGGTAGATAAGTTTTTAAAACGTTATAGCAATGTAAGACAGCCTGCGCAGCAATCTCAAGCTGAAGAGGAGTCCCTACCTGCTGTTAAAGAAAAGAAAAAAGTTGTAACCAAGAAAAAGAAATAAGATTTGTTTTAAATTTCGATTTTATGGAACCCATTCTAATGCCTTTAGGACCTTAGAATGGGTTTTCTTTTCTGGGCTTTCTCTCTTGCAATAGCTTGTATAATAGGTTATGGTTTCATAGGTCACGATAATTTTAAATAGATAGCGTTAGATGCGTGTATCAGTCTTAGAGAATTTTTTGTCTTGGATTCCATTGAGTACTGATTTTTTACCACTCTTTTAGGGATTCATGAAGAAAAAAGTTGCCGAGTATTTAAACCGTTTAGCAGAAATCGAAATAAAAATTTCAAATCCTGAAATTTTTTCTAATTCTAAAGAATACAGTGCTCTTAGCAAGGAACATTCCTATCTTCTGGAATTGAAAAATGCATACGATAAAATCTTGAATTTAGAAAAGGTGCTTGCTGATGATAAGCAAGCTTTAGCTGTTGAAAAAGATCAAGAAATGATCGCTATGCTTGAAGAGGGAATTAATGAAAATAAAGTAGAGTTAGAGAAGTTAAATAAAATATTAGAAAGTCTACTTGTTCCTCCAGATCCTGACGATGATTTAAATGTAATTATGGAGTTGCGAGCAGGTACAGGAGGTGAGGAGGCGGCTCTCTTTGTTGGAGATTGTGTCCGGATGTATCACCTTTACGCTTCATCTAAGGGATGGAAATACGAAGTGCTCTCTGCATCCGAATCCGATCTTAAAGGGTATAAGGAATATGTCATGGGTATCTCAGGAACTGGGGTGAAGCGTCTGCTCCAGTACGAGGCGGGCACACATCGAGTTCAGCGAGTTCCTGAAACAGAAACTCAAGGGCGCGTACACACATCTGCAATTACAATAGCAGTCCTCCCAGAACCTTCAGAAGAAGATACAGAGCTTTTTATTAATGAAAAGGACTTAAAGATTGATACGTTCAGAGCATCTGGAGCTGGAGGACAGCACGTAAACGTCACCGACTCTGCAGTGAGAATCACTCATTTACCTACGGGTGTAGTAGTTACATGCCAGGATGAACGAAGTCAACATAAAAATAAAGATAAAGCCATGCGGATTCTTAAAGCCCGGATTCGTGATGCAGAAATGCAAAAACGCCATAATGAGGCGTCTGCTATGCGTTCCGCTCAGGTAGGAAGTGGGGATCGTTCAGAAAGAATTCGTACTTATAATTTTTCTCAAAATCGCGTCACTGATCATAGAATTGGCTTAACTTTATATAGTTTGGATAAAGTTATGGAAGGGGACCTAGATCCAATTACAACGGCCATGGTCAGTCATGCATACCATCAGTTACTCGAACATGGAAATTAAAAAGGCTCTTGAAGAGGGCGCCGCCTACTTAAATTATTATGGAGTGCCTCTTTCTGATTGCGAAGCCCTCTATATGCTCATGGATCTGTTAGGAGTAAGTTCAAAAGCAAAGTTACTCGATCTTGCTGAAATTGATCAGACTATGCTTGAGGAGTATCGGAAGCGACTTTCTTTAAGGGGACAACGGTGTCCTACAGCATATGTCCACGGTACGGTGAGTTTCCTGGGATTAAGATTGCAAGTAGATTCTAGAGTTTTAATTCCTAGAACAGAGACCGAACTACTTGCTGAACATATCATCGACTATCTTTCATCTCATTCTAAGATTCAAACTTTTTATGATATTTGTTGTGGTAGTGGATGTTTAGGGCTGGCTATAAAGAAACGCTGTCCTTACATAGACGTGGTGCTTTCAGATATTTGTCCACAAGCAGTTGCCGTTGCGAATGATAATGCTAAACGTAATGGATTGGATGTAAAGATCCTTCTTGGCGATTTGTCATCCCCCTACGTTAGTCCTGCGGATGCTTTTGTTTGCAATCCCCCCTATTTGTCTTTTAATGAAATTATTCATACAGATCCCGAAGTGCGTTGTTATGAGCCTTGGAAGGCTCTTATTGGAGGTGCTACGGGATTGGAGTTTTACGAGCGTATAGCTCAAGAGTTGCCTAGGATTTTAACTCCTACAGGATTAGGGTGGCTAGAGATAGGATCTAGTCAAGGCAAGAGTGTAAAAAATATTTTTTTGAAGAACGGAATTTGTGGCCGTCTCTATCAAGACTTCTCTGGTCGCGATAGAATTTTTTTTCTTGAAATGGATGGGAGGGATCCTGTATCCTCAGCAGTTTATTCTTGATTTTTTCTGGATAAATGATTAATTCTTTATCGCAAAAGCTATCTTCTATTTTTTCTTCCTTGGTTTCTTCTCATAGAATTAATGAAGAAAATATTTCCGAATCTATTAGGGAAGTCCGTTTGGCTCTTTTAGATGCCGATGTAAATTATCATGTAGTTAAGGACTTTATTTCTAAAGTCAAGGAAAAAGTCCTTGGAGAAGAGATCTGGAAACATGTTTCCCCTGGCCAGCAGTTTATACGTTGTTTGCATGAGGAATTAGTTTCATTTTTAAGCGATGGAAGGGAGGAGCTCACGATTCAGGGAAGGCCTTGGGTAATCCTTCTTTGTGGACTTCAAGGGGCAGGGAAAACAACAACAGCTGCTAAACTTGCTGATTATGTAATTAGCAATCGCAAAGCTAAGAAAGTTCTTGTGGTTCCTTGCGATCTAAAAAGATTTGCAGCTTTAGAACAATTAAAAATTTTAATTTCTCAAACGCAAGCTGAACTTTACGAAAGTCAAGAAAAGACGCTCACTGATCTTATTATTGAGGCACTTGCTTATGCTAAAAAGAAAGGTCATGATCTTGTGATTCTTGATACTGCAGGGCGTCTCAATGTAGATAACGAGCTGATGGAAGAGTTAGCGACTATACAAAAAGTTTCTCAAGCTAATGAACGTCTTTTTGTTATGAATTTAGCTATGGGGCAAGATATTATCGCAGTGGCTCAAGCTTTTGATCAGTCTTTGGATCTTACAGGAGTGATTCTCTCCATGACCGATGGAGACGCTCGAGCGGGTGCTGTTTTTTCAATTAAGCATATCCTTGGTAAGCCCATTAAATTTGAGGGGTGTGGTGAACGTATTCAAGATCTTCGTTCATTCGATCCTCAATCTATGGCGGAACGTATTCTTGGAATGGGAGATACCGTAAATTTTGTTAAGGAAATGCGGCAGTGTATATCCGAGGAAGAAGATGCGGAGTTAGGTAAAAAATTTGTTGCTGCAGCTTTTACTTATGAAGACTATTATAAGCAGATGAAAGCGTTTCGTCGCATGGGACCTTTAAAAAAACTTTTAGGCATGATGCCAGGTTTTAATAATGCTAAGCCTAGCGAAAAGGAATTAGAAAACTCTGAGAAACATATGAAAAGAACAGAGGCAATTATCCTTTCCATGACTCCTGAGGAAAGAACAGAGCAGGTGGAATTGGATATGAGCCGTATGAAGAGGATTGCTTCTGGTTGTGGTTTAACTTTAGGTGATGTGAACCAGTTTCGAAAACAGATGTTGCAATCCAAGAAATTTTTTAAAGGAATGTCTAAAGGCAAGATGGAACAGGTTAGAAAAAAAATGTCAGGAGGAAATCAGTGGCGTTAAAAATTCGTTTAAGACAACAAGGACGTAGAAATCATGTTGTTTATAGATTAGTACTCGCGGATGCTGAGTCTCCTCGTGATGGTAAATACATAGAATTATTGGGTTGGTATGACCCACATAGCTCTGTAAATTATCAGCTGAAAAGTGAACGAATTTTTTATTGGTTAGAGCAGGGGGCACAACTTTCTTCAAAAGCGGAAGCTTTAGTAAAGCAAGGTGCTCCAGGAGTGTACAGTGCGCTCCTGTCTAAACAAGAAGCTCGTAAGTTGGTTGTGCGTAAGAAGCGTCGTACTTATAGACAGCGTCGGTCTGCACAGAGAGAAGAAGCTGCTAAAGTTACAACTAAGTAGGCAGTGAACTGGGATGAAGATCGACATACTTTCTTTATTCCCAGGTTATTTTGAGGGTCCATTACAAACAAGTATCCTGGGTAGGGCTGTAAAGCAGGGACTCTTAGATGTCCAACTTATAAATCTTCGCGATTTTGGACTTGGAAAGTGGAAGCAGGTTGACGATGTTCCTTTTAGTGGTGGCGGGATGCTATTAATGGCGGAACCCGTCACTTCGGCTATTAGAAGTGTAAGGAAGGAACACTCTAAGGTAATATACCTTTCTCCTCAAGGAGCCCTATTAACAGCTGAAAAGAGCCGAGAGCTAGCCTCTAGCTCGCATTTGGTATTACTCTGCGGTTACTATGAAGGTATTGATGAGCGCGCTATTGAGAGCGAAGTGGACGAAGAGATTAGCATAGGGGACTATGTCTTGACTAATGGTGGAGTTGCTGCTCTTGTCCTTATCGATGCGGTTTCTCGCTTTATTCCTGGTGTATTAGGGAATCAAGAAAGTGCTGAGAGAGATTCCTTAGAAAATGGCTTACTAGAAGGACCTCAGTATACACGCCCCAGAGTGTTTGAAGGCAAAGAAGTCCCAGAAGTATTGCTGCAAGGGGATCATAAGGCTATTTCTCAGTGGAGGTTGGAGCAAAGTGAATATAGAACCTATGAGAGACGTCCTGATTTATATCTGAACTATCTCTATAGCCAATCGACTCGTCAGGAATGTCGCGAAGAGAGTATAACAAGTAGAGATCAACCCAAGTGTGGCAAGACTGCCATAGCGCTAGAAGTACATAGGTTAAAGCAGGCAAAACATTTTTACTGTAAGGTATTTAGATTAAGTTTGAATGCCATGAGCTGCGAGAATAAATTTTCCCTTCCTGATGAAGGCAAAACCCTATTCTGGTTACGAGAAGTTAGAACCGAGAAAAAAAATATAATCACGCTGTCCCTTTCCTTTAATTGTAAAGAGGACTTTTTTGATCTTCTTAGAAGATGGGAATTATTTGGTGGAAAATTATTAGAGAAGGAAACTAATGAGCATGCTGTAGTTGCCCTAGCACAAGATTTAGAGGGGCACGCATGGATGTTCTCATGGCATAGGATAAAATAAAGGAAGAGAATTTTAGGTGATATATTATGGTGAATTTACTCAAAGAATTAGAACAAGAACAATGTAGGAATGATCTTCCTGATTTTCATGTTGGCGATACCATTCGGTTGGCTACAAAGATTTCTGAAGGAGGTAAAGAGCGTGTTCAGGTATTCCAAGGCACTGTCATGGCTCGTCGAGGGGGCGGTTCTGGAGAGACGGTATCCTTACATCGTGTGGCTTATGGCGAAGGTATGGAAAAGAGTTTCTTGCTTAATAGTCCTAGGATTGTAAGTATTGAAGTTGTTAAGCGTGGTAAAGTTGCTCGAGCTCGTTTGTACTATTTGAGAGGAAAAACTGGTAAGGCTGCTAAGGTTAAAGAATTTGTAGGGCCTAGATCTCCAAAGAAATAGCCTGTAGCAAGACGTCATACAGTAGCTTATGAATACTTCTACTTCTGAAATTCAGCGTTTTCTTTCTATGACCGCTTTTGACAAAGAGGTTGCCTCTGAAGATTTTAGTGTTGTCGCTGGAATAGATGAAGCTGGAAGAGGGCCACTGGCAGGCCCCGTAGTTGCTAGTGCCTGTATTTTACCTAAAGGAAAGATATTTCCTGGAGTAAATGATAGTAAGAAGCTAACTGCCAGAGAACGGGCTCAAATTCGTGATACTTTGATGCAAGATTCTGAGGTCTTTTTTGGTATAGGTGTCATTTCTGTAGAGAGGATAGACCAAGTCAATATTTTAGAAGCCACTAAAGAGGCTATGGTTCAAGCGATATCTTCTTTGCCGATATCCCCAGACCTTCTTCTTGTGGATGGCCTGTATTTATCCCATGAAATTCCTTGTAAGAAAATTATTCAAGGAGATGCTAAATCCGCATCCATAGCTGCTGCCTCTATTTTAGCAAAAGAGCATCGTGATGATTTGATGTTAGAATTACACAAGCTCTATCCTGATTATGGATTTGATAGACATAAGGGATACGGAACTGCCCTGCATTTAGAAGCAATACGACGTTATGGCCCGAGTCCTTGTCATAGGAAGAGTTTTTCTCCGATAAAGCAAATGTGTGCTACTATATGAATAAGATCATAGTTGACTCTCCTTTTTCTCCAGATTGTCAGAAGTGCTTCCCAAAGCTGTTTACAATTAGTGCTCCTGCTGGAGTGGGAAAGACAACACTTGTCCGTCTGTTAGAGAAAGAGTTTCCCTCTGCTTTTGCTGAGACTATATCGCTAACGACAAGAAAACCTCGAGAGGGTGAAGTCCCTGGTAAAGATTATCATTTTGTTTCCCACGAAGAATTTCAAAGACTTTTGGATCGTCAGTCTCTTTTAGAATCGGTTTTCTTGTTCGGAGAGTATTATGGCACAAGTATGTTGGAGATTGAAAGAATTTGGAATCTTGGAAAACATGCCGTTGCTGTTATTGATATCCAAGGGGCCTTGTTTATTCGCTCTCAAATGCTGAGCGTATCTATTTTTATTGCTCCACCCTCACAAGAGGAATTAGAGAGAAGGTTAGCTTTACGAGGATCTGAAGAGGGAACCCAAAGAAAAGAACGGTTGGAGCACAGTCTTATTGAGCTAGCAGCTGCAAATCAGTTTGATTACGTCATTATTAATGACGAATTAAATCAAGCTTACAAGGTTTTAAAAAGCATTTTTATAGCTGAAGAACATAGGAATATATTATGACCAAAAAAGATCGTTTCACTAATGAAAAGTTAAATAAGCTTTTCGATAGTCCTTTTAGCCTGGTGAACTACGCGATTAAACAAGCAAAGATTAAGATTGCAAAAGGCGATGTTCGCTCCTCTAATGTTGCGATCGAAACACTCTTATTGTTAGATAGAGAAGGTATACAGCCCGAATTTAATGAAGAGGTTGTAGTGACTGCTAGCCCCACTGTAGAAAGAAAAAGATCTGAGCATACAAATTCTAGGAAAAAAGATCCCTCAGCATATACTTGGAGTGATGTAAAGTAATGCCAGAAAGAATCCTGATTACCTCAGCTTTACCATACGCTAATGGCCCACTACATTTTGGACATATTGCGGGAGTCTATCTTCCTGCAGATGTTTATGCAAGATTTCGTAGATTATTAGGAGACGATGTCCTTTATATTTGTGGTTCCGATGAATTTGGTATAGCAATCACGCTAAATGCAGATCGTGAGAGGTTGGGGTATCAAGAGTACGTTGATATGTATCATAAGTTACATAAAGATACTTTTGAAAAATTAGGGTTTGCCTTGGATTTCTTTTCTAGGACTACAAACCCCTTTCACTCAGAGCTGGTCCAAAATTTTTATCTCGAGCTTAGAGCATCTGGATTGATTGAAAATCGCCTTTCTGAACAACTTTATTCTGAAAAAGAAGAACGTTTTCTGGCGGATCGTTATGTAGAGGGGACGTGTCCTCAGTGTGGTTTTGATCATGCTCGAGGAGATGAGTGTCAGCATTGCGGTGCGGACTATGAGGCAACAGATTTAATCGATCCTAAGTCTAAGATTTCTGGAGTTAGGTTAATAAAAAAGGAGACAGAGCACTCATATTTTCTTTTGGAACGTATGAGAGATCCTCTACTTTCTTTTATTAAAGGCTGCTATTTACCTGATCATGTCCGTAAATTTGTTGTCGACTACATAGAAAATGCCAGGCCCCGGGCGATTACTCGAGATCTATCTTGGGGGATTCCTGTTCCAGACTTTCCTGGAAAGGTGTTTTATGTATGGTTTGACGCCCCTATAGGATATATCAGCGGAACTATGGAATGGGCAGCCTCTCAAGGAACTCCTGACGAGTGGAGACGTTTCTGGCTTGAAGAAGGTGTTGAGTATGTTCAATTTATAGGTAAGGACAATCTTCCTTTCCATGCTGTAATTTTCCCAGCTATGGAACTAGGTCAGAAACTTGGCTATAAGAAAGTTAACGACTTGGTAGTTTCAGAGTTCTATCTTTTAGAAGGACGGCAATTCAGTAAATCGGAAGGCAATTACGTTGATATGGATGCGTTTTTGAATTCGTATTCTTTAGACAAATTGCGATATGTGTTAGCAGCCACGGCTCCCGAAACTTCAGATAGTGAATTCACTTTCCTTGATTTTAAGACGCGCTGCAATTCTGAGTTGGTAGGAAAGTTTGGGAATTTTATAAACCGAGTTCTGGCTTTTGCTGAAAAGAATCACTATGACAAGCTTTCTTATAATCCAGGCCTTTTAGAAGATAGTGATAAAGTATTTCTTGAAGAAGCTCGCCAACTTGTTCGGGATGCTGAAAAGTGTTACCGAGAGTATAGTTTACGTAAGGCAACAAATGTCATTATGGCGCTCGCAGCTTTAGGAAACGTCTATGTTAACCACAAAGCACCTTGGAGGCTATTGAAAGAAGGGGCTCGCGAGCGTGTGGGGGCAATTTTATTCTGTGCATGTTATTGTCAAAAGCTACTAGCTTTAATTTCCTATCCCATTATTCCTGAAAGTGCTGTGGCTATTTGGGAGATGATTTCACCAAAGTCTTTAGAAAATCATAATTTCGATAAGATGTATGCTAGAGATCTATGGAAAGAAGAAACTTTAGATATTATAGGCGAAGAATTTCACCTAAAGTCTCCCTGGTTATTATTTACAACTGTAGATTAGACCATAACTCTTCTTTTTAGAATCCTGATTTGTAGAGTCTATGAAGTTATCGATCAGCATAATTTTTCTTAGAGTCTAGCTCCTTAAGAGCTTCTGCTAGTCCTGTACACCGGTGTTGTACTCGATTATTTCTTGTTGCAATGGCAATAGCTTTTTTTGTTCCAACAAGAATTACTAATTTTTTTCCCCGAGTAATGGCGGTATAGAGAAGATTTCTATAGAGCATCATAAAGTGCGATGTATGAACAGGCATGATAATACAAGGGCTTTCGCTACCTTGATACTTATGTACGGAGGTAGCATAGGCTAATACTAGATCGTCAAGCTCTGAGAAAGAATAACCTATATGCCTTCCTTCCATACGGACAACAATAGCTTTATCTTCGAAGTTGATGCTAGACACATAGCCTATATCTCCATTAAAGACTTCTTTGTTATAGTTATTGCGGATTTGCATGACTTTATCGCCAACCGCATAGGACTGAAATCTTCCGTGGAGATTTGCTTTTTTAGGATTTAGCGCATGTTTTAGTGCTTTATTTAGGTTATAGATCCCTAGGGTCCCCTTTTTCATTGGAGCTAGCACTTGGATGTCCTGAGGATAGATATGATATTTTTGTGGCACAAATTTTGTTACAAGATGAACAATGTGATTGAGAGCTTCTTCTTGATCATCCTTTTGGGAAAATAGGAAATCCCGACGGCCTGTTTCTGAATATAAAATCGGCAATTCTCCTTCATTTACCCTATGAGCATTCGTCACGATTCCCGAGTCATGAACTTGGCGAAAGATCTTATTTAATCTGATGATTGTCATTTTATTTGAGGTAATCAAGTCTTTAAGGATATTTCCTGGGCCAACACTTGGCAGCTGGTGAATGTCTCCGATAAAGACAAGAGTTGTATAATCAGGGAGTGCTTTTAGGAAATGGTTGAGTAGGTGAGTGTCAATCATTCCAGATTCGTCAACAATGATCAAATCACAGTCTATGGGATTATCGTGGTTCTTTCGGAAAGATTTGGTTTTAAAATCGTACTGCAAAAGAGCGTGAATGGTAACAGAGTGTTTTTGTGTAATTTCCGTCATGCGTTTAGCGGCTTTCCCAGTAGGAGCTGCCAGGATAATTTTATGAGTTACCTGTTCAAAGATCTTGAGTATTGCTTGGGTGATGGTGCTTTTTCCAGTTCCAGGGCCCCCTGTAATGATAAGAAATTTTTCAAAGAAACATGCTTTAATCGCTTCTCGTTGTTGTTCTGCTAGATCTATACTGAGATTTTCTTCAACCCAAGCAATCGCTTTTTCTCCATCTATAGAACGGATTCTCCTTGAAGAAAATAAAACACGCTTTAGATCGGAAACGATAGTTTTTTCTGCAAGATAAAGACAGCGTGTCCAGACATGGAGTGTTCCTGAAATTTCCTGAATATGTAGAAGTTTACGCTTTTGCATATTTAGAATTTGTGTATGGATTTCTTCCAGGGTAATTGGAGACTCAAAGACATCTTGATTTAGAAGTTTGGCAACGAGATCTATAAGGAGCTCTATGGGATAACAGGTGTGACCTTCTTCCTGAAGTTCTTCTAAGGAATGCTGGATACCAGCACATAAGCGACTTTCAGAATTTCTGGGAACTCCTAGTTTCATAGCTATGAAATCAGCGGTTTTAAATCCGATGCCCTCCATTTCTCTTGCTAGAAGGAAAGGATCTTCGCAGATTTTCTCTATCGATTTCTCTTGGTATTTTTTGAAAATTCTCACCCCATAATGAATCGGAATATTGTATTCTTGTAGAAAGAGAAGAGTTTTTCTTAAAATTTTCTGCTCATAGAGTTGCTTGCAGATATTCGCACATCGTTTTTCGCTAATGCCACAAACTTCACTTAATCGCTCTGGGGTAATATCTAAGATATAGCAAGTTTTTTCTTGAAACTTCTCAATGATCTTTTCTGCAATTTTAGGACCGATTCCCTTTATGAGTTTTGAAGTGAGATAATGGAATACGCCACGATATTCATAAAGAAGAGGGGAGTCATAACTATGGATTTGGAAATACTTAGTATTCGAAAAAGATTGACTCCAGGCACCATAGATTTGGATTGGAGAGCCTGGGACCAAAGGTTCAGGAAGTTTGCCTTTAATCAGAATGGGAGTATTTTTATTGGGTATTTTGATGTAAGCAGTAATTTCCCCAGAGTCCTTGTTTTCAACAAGTATTTGCTCTAAGTATCCGCAAATTTTCTCCATAGAATTCTAAAATCTTGTTTTCTGGAAGATAAAATAGCTCAGGGAATCTTTATAAAAAGCTTCTAAAAAGCAAGGATTATAAACTTTTTCAGATAAAAACGAGAAACCCCAAGACTTTAATTTTGGGATAAACTTATCAAAGAATTATTTTATATAGTAATTATTTCCTCGTATATTATTTTTTGCCCTAGGATGCAAAATCAATCCTACCGAAGAACCTTTGTTATTACAACAATTTTTACAATACCAGATTGCATAGGAAAGATCCACTTTATCGACACTCGGTATCTTTTGCAAATACTAGCTCTTGTTTTGTTACTAAGAAAGGCATCTGGTATTAGATGTTACTCAACAATTGTGAAACCTAGGGTTGTTTATCGGAACTGGCAAAGGAGCTAAAAGAAAGCTGTTATGTTATGTGAAAGGACATTTTATGTCGCAGAGTCATTTTCAATGACAGCTATTTTAAAAAAAGAACAAAAGTCTGATGATAGAATGATTCTATGTTTTCAATCTCCCATAGTTGTTCAGGAATTATATAATTTTTGATTAAAGTGACTTGTGCTGTAGTTGGTTCACGATAACGGTGTTGTTTTATGGTTTTAGGTTTGGATGCTACGCGTACTTTAAATTTTGTTCCCCCTCATACTTTAATACAAATTCCTGATTCTCAGTTTAAGGCTCGAATTTTCGCTAAGGGATTATTAGTTGTTGGTATTCTCATATTAGTGTGCGGAATAATTTTTTTCTCTCAAGCCATTCCTGGTTGCGGTTTACTAGTTTCTCTAGGGTTAGGTCTAGGAACTAGTGTTTTAGGATTACTTGTATTTGTTTTAGGGGGTCTTTTGCTTTTTAAATTGCAAGAGGTGATCCAAGAGGTTCCTAGAGCTCCTCATGTAATAGAAATAGAAGATACAAGTGAACCAGGTAGAGTAAAGGCTAAAGACTCTTTAACAAGGCTTCCAAAGGAAATCTGTCAGCTAAAGAACTACATACGTTCGGTAGAAAAGGGTCTAAATAATATTAAGAATTGGTCGAATGAAGATGAAAGACTCATCGATAAGTTTAAACAAAAACTAAAGAGTTTAGGGTCTGCTCACGACTATGTCATTTCTGAATTCTGTGAAATTAGGCATATTCTTGAGGAAGAAGAACAAAACATAGCTTTGGCTGAGGAATATCTAGCATTTGTGAGTCGAGGTATATTTAATACCGCTGTAGACATGGAGTCTTTTTTAAATTTAAATCATCTATCTGAAATACGTCCTTACTTAGCTGTAAGTAATCCTAAATTACTAGAGATTACAGAGAAATCTCAAGACGTTGTGAATCAGTTTATGAATGCGACTGTTGCTTTTAAGAAAGCACAGATTCTTTTTAAGAACAACAAACATGCTCAGATAAAGAAGATGTTAGAAAGGAGTCACGCATTAATAGAAGCTCTTATTTATAAGAGTTTGGAAAGAAGTTATAATAAAGCGGGATTATTATGCGAGAAAGTAAGGATCATTCACGACAATCCTCTTTTCCCTTGGGAACAAGACCAGCAGAAGTATACTCAAGCTAAGAAAGAGTTTGAAGAGAGATCTCGATGTTTAGAAGAGTTTGAGAAGACTTTTTTTTGGTTGGATGACGAGAGTACTATTTCCTATACGGATCGTTGGGATTTTCTAAATGAGTCTATTGAGCATAAAATGTTAAGAGTAGATCGTGATGCTATATCGATTAGGAAAATTGCATTAAAGAACAGGGCCCGTAACTATGCTAAGGCTCTCTTAGAAAAGGAGCGGACTAAAGAGCATAAAAGAGATTTGGAACAAGCTCGAAGAGCCTTTGAATATGAGAGTAAAAAGTTTTATAGAAAAGAGTATGCAGAAGCAGAAACGAGAGTTAAAGTACTTAAAACATCCTTTCCCAATCTTGAAATCGCTACGAACATAAGGGAAGTTAGGTCTAGAAGTCCCGAAATCCCGAATCATTCGGAGGATGTTTTAGAAGAGATAGATAAAGAACACATCGAATATGAAAATAAGCAAAGGCTTTATTGGCAAAAAATAGGGAGTGAGGAAGAAGGGGTTAGAAAAGAACTCGAAGGGGAGTCTCATTCACTAAATCAGAGCAGAAGAGTTTATTCTGCTGAGTGTTATGCGAGACGCTTAAAAGGCTTGTTACTTCAGTGGACGAAGGATATACGCACTGTCGAAGCACACATTGAAGATGCAGCCATTGATTTTGATCAGGAGATAAGCAAAATCGAGTTACGTCATGCTCAGGCAAGGCTGGAGCTTTTAGAAGAAGAAATCAACGATATTTTTCCTAAAGTTGCAGATATGGAAGAGTTGATATCGTATGAAGAGCATTGTATTTTTTCTATTAGGACAAATTTAGAAAAGGCATACATCCAATATAATAAATGTTCCGAAATGTTATTAGATGCAGAGCTCTTTTTTGCAGAAGATGAGCGGTTTATACATTCGGATGCAATGCTGCGAGATATGCGTTACCAGTTACAACAAGTAAGTGAAAGATATAAAGAGAAGAAACAGGAGTTCACAACACTTGAAGATCGTGTCACAGGACACAAATGTCTCCTTAAAGGGGAAGTGCAAAGGTTTCAACTCGAGGGATTAGACTTTCTAAAGGACGAGCTTCTTAGTACTGCTTATGATCTTTATAAAAAGGCAGGTGCTAGGGAGCATATACCCGTTGGCGTGCCTTGTATGCAGCTGTATTACAATTATTATGAAGATAAGGAAACTATAGTGCGAAAAAGGCTCTTTAATATGACAGAGAGGTATCAAAACTTTCAAAGGAATTTGAATTGCCTAAAATTTGATAGTGAAGTTCTTTTAAAGGAAGAACTCTATAAACCAGAGGAACATGAAAAAAGACAAGAGGAACGGGAATCAAAAGAGGCGGAGCTATTGCTTAAGAAGTTGCAAGTGGCTGAAGATCATTTGTCTGAATTAGAATCAAAGCAACCTCAAGAATAGGAATTAAAACGATCTTCTTTTCGAAGTTTTTTGCGTTGGTTATTCAGGAGAAGATGAAATTTGGGAGTTTGCTAAGTTTTTTTGGACCTTTTTTCCAAAGAGGACTAGGCAGAGTAGGCTTCCTCCCAACATCAAAAAGATTCCTATACCTTCCTGTATAGAAGGAAGGCTCTTTGAATAGAGATACGTCAGTACAATGCCAAAAATGGGCTCGAAAATTAATATAGCTCCTAATAATGCTGGAGAGAGATTCAAACTGGCTTTATTCCAAGCTGTTAAAGCTTTTGCTGAGGAAAATACCCCCATAATACCACATAGTGAAAAGAAAAGTAGGCATTCAGAGATTGATGTATGCGAGACTATTATTTGTGTCACGTGGGTAACTCCACAGAGATCAAAAATAATAATCAGAGGGAGACAGATAATTAGGGCACTGATTCCAATGAGGTAGCTCCAAGTGTCGGGGGTGAGCTCGGGGTGCTTCTGAAGTAGAGATTGATTACAGATCACATAGATTACCCAAAGACTTGTTGAGATGATAACCATACCGACTCCCAAGATACAATAGAGGGGAGAGGCAGCTGTTGGCAGATCGAGTACAGCAAGATGAGTTAGAATCACTCCTATGATAATGACACTGCTTATAGCAAAGAGTAGAGGGTAGGATAGTTCTTTTTGTTTTGCATTTGAGTGATAGAGTACAGCTATGGGAGCTAGGCCAGCAATCACTACTGTAATCGCAGATCCGACATAACGGATGCCTAGGGTGATTCCAAAATAGTAAACTGGGTTAATGAGCAGGGTCCAAAGGAGGCTTTTCCCCCAAATATGTAAAGGAGTTTTTTTAATTACGGAGGGGTTTTTTATAGCGCAGGCAATCAGAGAGAAAATACCGAAAATGGTATAACGAGTAAGAACAATATCAAGATTGCCAAAAGAATCAAGGAAATTTGGGACAACAAAGACAATACCCCAATATAGACAGGCAATGAGGCCGTGGAATATACCCAGGGGCAAATTACGGGCTTTGGATTCTTGATTTGTACTAGGGAACATAGGGCTCTCTCAAAAGATATGAGCAATAAAATTGCGTATAATTTTAACATGACGGGGATTTTTGTGGATATTGAGACTTCAAATAATACGAATTGATTTTCTATGCGAGAGGAAAATAAGAAAAAGATGCTAAGGAATCAAGTACTTGTTTACTGTAGTGAGGGTGTTTCTCCCTATTATTTACGCCATACTATACGTTTTCTTAAGCACTATAGTCCTCAAGGAAGTGCTTTGGACATTCTTAGAGTCGATGGGAATTTTTTGATTAAAAATCCTTTTTGGGAAGAATCGACTGCCTTACTAGTATTCCCAGGAGGGGCAGACCGCCCGTATCATCGCGTACTTCACGGTTTGGGGACTGCTCGTATTTCTGAATATGTTTATGAGGGAGGAAATTTTCTAGGTATTTGTGCTGGGGCTTATTTTGGTTCTAAGATGATCTATTTTTATGAACCTAATGGAGCGCCGTGGCAAGGGACTCGAGATTTAGGGTTTTTCCCAGGGACTGCCAAAGGGCCTGCTTATAGCGGGGAATTTTCCTATGTTCGTCCTTCTGGAGTAAGGGTCTCCCCACAGCTATTTTCAGATTTTGGTTTGGGATATGCTATGTTTAATGGAGGGTGTATTTTCGAGGGTTCTGAGGGATATCCCGAAGTCAATATCGAATCTCGTTACGCAGATCTTCCAGGACAACCTGCCAGCATAGTTTCTAGAGTTTTCGGTGAGGGGTTAGCAGTTCTTTCGGGACCTCATATAGAATACCTACCCCACCACTGTTCTATGGTGGAGGAGAACGTCCAACAGACACGTGAATTTCTTGAAAGAGAGTCTCTAACTTTGAACCGCTATTGTGAGAATCTTATGCGGCGTTTGCTTCTGCCTGTATTTTCTGAATTGGATTCCTAAAAGATCTAGGTAAGGTAGCTTAATCGGAGTCATTGGGATTTGTTCTTCCAATGTCAAACTCAGCTATAAGCTGATAAAAGAATGGGCTGGAAAGAATTATAGAATGGGTAAGGACATTTCGAATATTATTCGAGGCGAAAGACATCTCTTCCTGACTTTGTGGTAATCCAAATGATTCTTGGTAGCTTTGGAGTAATCCAAATGATCGAGTTTTTGGTGCTGTATAACTTTTTTTATGTACAAAGCGACTGAAATAGTCACCAGGTTCTATTATGTACTCGTCTTCGCTGTAGTTTAGTTGCTCAAATACACATAGGAGGGCTAGTATTTCAATTTTCCTTGCTATGGGATTTTCACTTCCTGTTGTTAGGCTGTTGATAAGCAGAACTTGATTTTCTTCCAAAGCTGTTGAAAATAGATTGTGGTAGTGGGTAAAGAATAATTTAAAAACTAGATAGAGTTGGTTGCAGACATTGTCTTGTTCAGCCTTTAGGATGGCCGCATTATTTACGACAGGAAAGTAGTAGGTTATTTCATTAATTGCGGTTTGGATAAGGTTATCTGCATACTGGATTTTGTTGTCCAGGTCAGTAAATGAGACTTGAGAAGCTATGCCTAAGTTATTTGTATGTTTTTTGCTTAATCCCTCATACAACTTTTCTAAGGAATCAGGGGTTATAAGGATTCTTGGATCCATATGAATATGAGAAAGGATATACCGTTGACTTTCTTCTGATTCTGATATTTTCCAGTTTGTAAGAGCACTTTTAATTAGGAAATCTGGATCTTTAAGAAAGACTTCTCTCCATCTTTCGAAAGAGGAAAAGAACATTTCTTTTTTTAATTTTATGGATGATGATTGAGCTGGTTGTATTTCACTCTTAAGAACGTTTAGAAGCCAGGGGCTTAAAGAGGGTGTTTCTGTAGGAAGAATCGGTTTTAATTTTTCTTTGATTTTTGGGGGACTTTTGAACCACTGTATTTCGCATAGAAGGGAGATTCCTGTAGCTAGAACGATTATACCGAGAAAGCATAATCCTATTATCAACAGAGTGTTCGGAAGAAGTCCTGTTAGGGGAATGATCACGCATACTCCAATAGCCAAGAATAGAGCAAGTATTGTGAGGCAAAGTGTCGCTATGGTAAGGGATCGCGACTTTTGTAAGGGGGGTGATGGAGGTTCTTTACATTGATGTGGAAGAGGGCAACATTTGACCATAGAATACTACTCAAGGAAACAAAAGGCTAGATGCGTCTAACATTAGGAAATCATAGGGAGATAAAATCGAAACGAAAAATCCTCCGGAGGATGGGTTCGAACCAACGACCAATGGATTAACAGTCCACTGCTCTACCGCTGAGCTACTCCGGAACAGCATTTATTCCCTATATATTTTATGACCAAAAGGTAAAAAGTCAACGATTTTCATCTCTGATAAAAGAAAAAATTCTCTTTAAATTTTGGAATTTTCTTAATCTTTTTTTCAAAACCACTTATGTTCTTGCCCATCATAAGCTTTCCTGGGTTATTCGTGGCGGATTCTATGTTATCATCACCTGCTTACAGCGGGCCTTCTTGGATTTTAAAAACATCAGTGGCACAAGAGGTATTTAAAGAACATAATAAGGCGATTCATGTTTTATTAGTTGCTTCAGTAATACTTTTTACAGGTCTTGGAACTTGTGCCTTAATATTTCCTGAATATCTGATTATTTTTGTTTTGATTACAGCCTTGCTTATGCTCACCATAAGCTTGGTATTGTTTTTCTTAATATGTGGTCTACGCTCTTCAATGAGTGATCGTTTATGGTGTTCCGAGAAGGGATATGCTCTTAATCAAGATGAGAACGGGCCTTTTTTGGATGTAAAATTTGTGCGGCAAATTCTTCAAACATCACCCTATATTAAATCAAGGGCTTTATGGACTAAGGATATTCCCGAGGATCCTTCGCAAGCTGCAGTTATGTTACTTTCTCCTTGGACTTTTTTTTCATCGGTGGATTTAGGGGCTTTATTGCCGAGTCCTCAAGAAAAAGAAGGGAGGTATATAGATCCAGTGTTCTCTAAGTTTTCTAAAATAGAAAGAGTATCTCTTGTAGTTTTTTTGGGTGTATTTACTTTGGAAGATTTAAATCAGAGTAACATCAACCCTATAATGAATGACCTTCAGTTTCTCTCTTTTATAAATAAGAAAGCACGTGAGCATGGGGTTAAGGATCTAAAACAGGAAATTATGTCTTGGTTAATGAAAACAAATTCTCAATTAGAACCCGAAATTAGTTTTAAAGTTTCACAAGCGATGTTTTCTGTATATCGTTATTTGAAGCGCGGTGATTTACCTAGTTCGGAATTAAAATACTTACATTTGTTAAGTTGCTTCAAAGGAGATCTAGCTTATTATTTAGCTTCATTTGAGAATCCTCAAGATTTAGCAGATCCTGAATTTTTAGATCTCTGCAGGGAGGTGGAATGGGGGCAATTTATTGAAGCATGTGAGGCTGCTCTTTTAAAGAATCCGAAAGGAATTTCTGTTAATAATTTAAAGCAATTTTTGGTGAGGTAATATATGATTGAGTTCGCTTTTCTCCCTCATACCTCTGCAATTACAACCGAAAGGGTTGAGGATCGCATTGCCTCGCGCATGAATAAGTTGTCTATTTTAGCAATAGCAAGTCTTTTTGTATTAATTATTTCTGTTTTGGCTATGATTGCGATTTTATCCATTTCTGGAATATTTGAGGGATATGCATTTATTATAGGAATTGTTTTCCTTGTGCTTTCTTTGATAGCATGTGTTTCTCTGCTTTATTTCTTTTATTCTTCTTCTCAGGAACTTAAATATTCTTCTTCTCAAGAGTTTCGTTTCTTGCCTAAAACAGCTATTGTTTCTACTTTGAGTTCGTATAAATATCTTTCTCAAGATGCTATTGATGACATTTTACAAGATAAGATGATTTTCCCTATCTTTTCTTCTTTGTTGCATCCCGATGCTTTTTTCTTAGAGTTTCCTTACTTTTCATCTTGGATAGCGAATCACTCTATGAATAGAGAAGATCGTTTATCTCGAGAGGCTTTTTTTATTTTATTGGGGGAGATCACCTGGAAGGATTGTGTAGAAAAGATTTTTCCATGGTTGAAGGATCCTAATATGACTCCTGAGAGTTTCTTGATGCTTTTAGAGAGTCATTTCAATTTAAAAAATTTAGAGAAGAAAATCATCACTTGGATAAGGAAGGCTTATCCAGAAATTAGCTTACCTAAGAGAAGTTCTTGGAGTCGTTATATCTATCGGAGTTGTTCTCAATTTTTGCTTCCAGCTGAGCATGATTTGCACTATCAGAGGTTGTTAAATACGATCAGTTATTTCTCTGGAGAACTTCCAGCAATGATTCTAGGTTTAGGGCAGAAATCTTTGCAAGCGTGCGGTTTTCCTGCAACTCCTAAAGATCTTACTTGGAATATGTTTATGGAAAATATGCCTGCTCTCTTGCAGAACAGGAGACATGGTCCTAATTGGAAAATCTCCTTAGAAGATGTAGTCTCTCTTTAATGAAAAAAGAGTCCACGGACGAAACCTATAATTTCTTCTGTAGGTGTTGCGGGAGTGTTTATATCGTTAAGATGGTCTTGAAATCCTGGATATGATGAGTAGAAGTGCTTATGAGCTTGTTGGGATAGAGGTTTAACAATGTCTCCAGGAAGTTTCAGGTGGTAGAGGCTTTCTTCTAGAGCTAGGTAGAGCAGAGAGGAGAGGGCTACTGAAAGTTTGGGGAGCTCTTCCGAAGAGCTCGGATGGCTATGAAATTCCAAAGATGGTACAGAGAGATGGGGAATGTCTTTATGGTTAGCACGAAGTCCGTAAAGTCGTGTGTTTAGAAATAGACATCTTCGGATGATCACAGGAGCACGATCTACCCATAGATTAGAAGAGATTTTTTTGGGGGGATGAAAGTTTTTCCATACTAAAGACCAGTTTGTTTTTGTTCCGTGATTGTCGTAGGGGAATATAGTGAAATTTGCGCCTTGGATAATGAGATCAGAGATTTCTACTTTTTTAGTTAGCAGCATAGATACGAAGGAAAATCGTACATCAGCATATTCGATCTCAGCAGCGTAAGGAAAACGTTCTGAAGCTAAAGGGTTATAAATGCAGATGTGGCGGATTTTAAGGCCTGAAGTTCTTATAGAAACTCTTCCTATAGTGACTTGGGTATGGAGACGATTAGATAGCCATTGTTCTATGATACTTTCTTTGCGCATCCAGAAATATCCAATGAAGCAACATCCTATAAGAAATAAATTTTTTAGAAGCTTAAACATACAGGCAGAGAAGTTTTGTATCTTAATAATTAAGATAGATTAAGAAATAAATATTCCCAAAGAAAAAGGTCTCTTTTCTTTTAGGTAAAGAAAAGAGACCTTGTGGAAAATTGTTAATATTAGCTTAAGAGACTAGTAGTCCATTCCTGCGCCAGGCATTGCTGGGGCTGATGAAGATTTCTCTTCAGGAATGTCTGCTATTAAGGCCTCTGTTGTCAGGAGTAATCCTGCTATAGAAGCTGCGCTTTCTAGAGCCGAGCGGGTAACTTTAGTTGGATCTAAAATTCCTGCATCGATCATATCTGTATAGGCGTCACGTAAAGCATCATATCCTTCATTTGCAGATCTTGCTAGAACTTGCTGACAAATAATAGCACCTTCTTTACCAGCATTAGTTGCAATTTGCTTTAATGGGGCTGTTAATGCTTTTAGGATAATACGAGCACCAATAGCTTCGTCTTCGTTCGCTAGCATAGGAAGGAAAGCTTCTAATGTAGGGATACAGCGAACTAAGGCAGTTCCACCACCAGGGAGGATTCCTTCTTCGACAGCCGCGATGGTTGCGTGTTGAGCATCATCTACTCTGTCTTTTTTCTCTTTCATCTCTATTTCAGTAGCAGCTCCTACTCGGATTACAGCAACACCCCCAGAGAGTTTAGCTAAACGTTCTTGGAGTTTTTCTTTGTCGTAATCTGAAGTACTATCTTCGATTTGCTTTTTGATGTTGTCGCATCGAGCTTGGATATCGACCTTATTTCCTAAACCTTCGACTATTGTGGTATCTTCTTTAGTTACGATAACTTTCTTAGCTTTACCTAACATTGATAGAGCAGTATTCTCTAATTTCATACCAAGTTCTTCGCTAACCAATTGGCCACCAGTGAGGATAGCAATGTCTTCTAGCATAGCTTTTCTTCTGTCACCGAAACCAGGAGCTTTCACTGCACATACTCTGAATCCTGCGCGGAGTCTATTGACGACCAGAGTTGCTAAAGCTTCTCCTTCGATCTCTTCTGCAATGATTAAAAGAGGACGTCCAGATTCTGCTACTTGCTGTAGGACTGGAAGGAAGTCTTTAATTCCAGAGATTTTCTTATCGTAGATTAGAATAAGAGCGTCTTCTAAAACACATTCTTGAGTTTCTGGGTTTGTAGAGAAGTAGCTGGAGAGATAGCCGCGGTTGAAATTCATTCCCTCTACAACATCGAGAACAGTTTCGAATCCTTTAGCTTCTTC
This sequence comes from Candidatus Chlamydia corallus, assembly GCF_002817655.1. Taxonomy (NCBI): domain Bacteria; kingdom Pseudomonadati; phylum Chlamydiota; class Chlamydiia; order Chlamydiales; family Chlamydiaceae; genus Chlamydia; species Candidatus Chlamydia corallus. The sequence goes on along the minus strand of NZ_NWQK01000001.1, from coordinate 79,957 downwards.
AACAGTAATGGATCCATTTTTACCAACTTTTTCCATAGCCTCTGCAATAAGATTACCAATTTCAGAATCGTTATTTGCTGAAATGGTTGCTACTTGGGCAATTTCTTTATGATGTTGAACAGGCTTACTAATTTTTTTGAGTTCATCAACAACAACTTTTACAGCTTTGTCAATACCTCTTTTAAGATCCATAGGATTTGCACCTGCGGTTACATTTCTTAGACCTTCGCTGTAGATTGCTTCTGCAAGAACTGTTGCTGTTGTGGTTCCATCACCCGCTTTGTCTGCAGTTTTGCTAGCGACTTCTTTTACCATTTGAGCGCCCATATTTTCGTGCTTGTCTTCAAGCTCGATTTCTTTAGCGACAGTAACACCGTCTTTGGTGACTTGGGGAGAGCCGAAGCTTTTATCTATCACTACGTGGCGTCCTTTAGGACCTAGAGTGACTTTTACTGCTTCTGCAAGTGTTTTTACCCCTTTGTGTATTTTTTTTCTGGCTTCTTCATTGTATTTAATATTTTTCGCTGCCATCGTTGTTCTCCTTAACTTTCTATAATCTGCAAATTATTATTTTATTTTAGGACGGCCATGATTTCATTGGATTGTAAAATGACATATTCTTCGTCATCGATCGTGATTTCTTGACCTGCATACTTATCCATTAAAATGATATCGCCAACTTGAACTTCGAAAGGAAGCAGTGTACCATCATCAGTTCGTTTGCCTGTGCCTAAAACAAGAACTTCGGCACGATCTTGTTTCTTTTTTGCTGTGTCAGGTAATATGATTCCTCCACGAGCGGTGGCTTCTTCCTCTTCTCTTTTTACTAAGATTCTGTCGCCCAAAGGCTTGATTCGGAGAGTCGTTGCTTGATCAGACATTTATATGCTCCTTATGTTTTACGTTCTAAGAGACTTTGCTATTTCTCGCATCAAGATAACAAAGCGTTTTTTTTTGTGCAATAATTTTAGCACTCAATAATATTAAGTGCTAAAAAAGCTTAATCTCCTGAAAGCAGAAAAGAGAGTAGATCGATCTTCTTTGTAATGAATGCAAAGGCTTCATCTAGTGGGGTAGTCGTAGTCATATCTAATCCTGATTTCTTTAGGATATTGAGGGGGAAGTCGGACCCCCCGCTTTTTAAAAAGTTCAAATAGAGCTCGAGAGCATCTGATTCCTGTGTAAGAATTTTTTCAGCAAAGGACAGGGAAGCTACGATACCAGTAGCATATTGATAAACGTAGAAATTGTAGTAGAAATGAGGAATTCTAGCCCACTCTAATACAGATAGAGGATCTGTAGTTACAATGCCTCCGTAAAATTCTTGTTGTAAATTACCGTAAGTTGTTGAAAGAAATTCCTCAGTAAGAGGAACGCCTTGCTCTGCTGCAGAATGAATTTCGTATTCGAAGGCTGCGAAAAATGTTTGACGGAATAGAGTTGCAAATATCGTATCTAAAGTTCTAGTGATAATTACGATTTTTTCCTCTTTAGATTGATCGGATTTGCTAAGAGCATCCATAAGGAGCATCTCATTGAACGTTGAGGCAATTTCAGCAAGAAACAGAGGGTATTGAGAATCATGATAGGGTTGTGTTTCTCTGCTTAAGTAGGAGTGCATGCTATGCCCTCCTTCATGAGCAATTACTGAAACGTCATAAAGTGTGTCAGTGTAATTTAAAAGAATGTAGGGAGGGCTGTCATAGCATCCTGAGGAGTAGGCTCCTGACCGTTTATTTTTATTTTCGTATCTGTCTACCCAACCATCTGAAAGAAGACCATTTCTTAGAATCTCGACATAAGTCGTCCCTAAAGGAAGAAGGCTATTACAAACAAGATCAACACCTTCTTCATAACTATATTTCTTCTCTGCAGTTTGGACAATGGGAGCATAAACATCATAAAAGTGGAATTCTTTTAGCTTTAGAGCTTCTTTCTTTAGGTTGAAATACTTATTGATGAGAGAAGTGTGTTTTTTTGTTTCTTTTATAAGATTGGTGTAAACAGTTGTGGGGATGTTGTGTTGAAATAGAGAGGCTTCTAAGCAGGAGGGATACTTTCTTGCTTTTGCTTCAAAAAGGTGAGCTTGGATCTTTCCATTCAGAAGATTAGCGAAAGTGTTACGGTAATTATGGTAACGTTGGCATTGAGCTAAGTAAGCAGTCCGACGTAATTCTCGATCTGGGGATTGCATATACAGAGAGGCGAGAGCGTGGGAGAGGGGATGCTGTTCCCCGTTAGAATCTTTGGCTTCCCCAAAAGGAATTTCGGAATCGCTTAACGAAGAGAAGGCTTTGTTAGAGACGCTAAGTGCTGCAAATGAGGAGGCTAAGATCTTTTCCTCGCCTGCTGTTCCTGTGTGTGGCGAAAGACGGAAAATTTTTTCTAGGTAGAATCTATAGGGAGCAAGAACTGGGCTTGATAACAAGAGATCTATTTTTTCTTGAGAAAGGGCAATTAAAGCTGGTTGTATCCAGGCAATTTCCTGTGAGAAGAGAGTATAGAGATAGACAATGGATTGGTAGTCACCCTCTCCTTCGGGATTAGTAATATCTTGATCATGGATCAAGTGAGCGTATACGTAAAGTTTATTTAATTTTCGTTCTACAAAGAATTGTTTTGATAAGAGTTCGTGTAAAGATTGAGGGGTATCGATTTGATACTGGGATAGAGAGAGTTCGGGCCATATGGGAGAACGATCTTTCCCTGAGCTGCAAAGATCAAAATCTTTTTTCCACTCCTCTCTATTTCTATACATTGGAGTTGTATCCCAACAATTCGCTGGATTTATTTGATCTCTTGTTGGAGGCGTTTCGGCTTTCAGTGTGGTAGTCATAAAGAAGTGAGCTCCTTTTTATGAGTCAAGATAGATGAGAGAGCCTTATTATAGGGCAATCTTTAAGAAAAAGCCAAGAACGAATCTTTGTTTAAATGTTAGAAAGGGTTAGCTGTATCTATAAAAATTGTGGGGATTGAGAATTGGCTCTTTAGATAGCTTACAAGGGACTTGGGGCCTACTTTTTCTGTTGCTGTATGTCCAAATGCTAGGAAATTGATATTGTTTTCTAGAGCTATTGACCATGCGGGTTCATCGAAATTTCCTGTGATGAAGCAATCAAGCTGGCAAGCTGCTGCTAAAGAGAGTTCTCTGTAGGCTCCTCCTGAGACCAGAGCTGCTGAGGAGATTATAGAAGGCCCACCTAAGGCCGATGCTTTTAGGGGGCTTTGGTAGTACTGAGATAACAGATCGATGAAGGTATCTATATGGAGCGGGGGAAAAGATCCTTGTACTCCTAGGTAGGGGATCGAAGAACCGAAAGGCTGGAGGTCGTTCCAGTTTAGATCCAGGGCAACTCTCCAGTTATTTCCTAGGGTAGGGTGGGCATCGAGAGGAAGATGGTAGGCGATGAGTTGGATATTGTGTTTGATGAGTAACTCAATGCGTTTGTAGATCATGTCGGTAATAGGATAGGGCATGCCTTTCCAAAAAATACCGTGATGTACAATGAGGGTGTTAGCGCTAGCTGCAACGGCTTGTTTTATGGTTTGTAGGTCTGCGGTAACAGCAACAGCGATTGTTTTTATTGGAGCTTGGAGATTTCCAACTTGAAGGCCGTTGGGCCCATAATCTTGAAATGTTTTTGACGAAAGAAGGGAGTCAAGATGAGAAAGGAGATCGGCAACATTCATAGGCTAGACTTATGTAGTAAAAACTATTACTGCACGGTTACTCTTTATTGTAAAGATTTTTTAAGATAAATTAAACTTCTATATTTTTAATCATCAAATATAAGAAACTATGGTGTATGTAGTGTGGCAATTAGTTCACTTTTTAGTAATTGTATATGAGTTTAGAGTCTTCTTTTAATTCTGGAATTTCAAATCCTTTAAAATCATCATATATAAGTCTTCTAGAGAAAGGAGATGCGACTCAGAATCTCTGTGGCGTCCTAGGTTTATTTTTTTTAATTCTTCATCTTATATTTGTATCTGTTGCGTTGGCCTGCGCTTGTTTAGTTTTGTCCCCTGGACTATATCTTGGCTTTATTATTTCTGGGGTACTTTTTGGCATTATTGGGGTAGCCTTCCTTGCTGCTTTTAAGAGTCCTGAGATTGTCCAATCTCGTTTGGATAAAGACAAAAAGCTTCCTTTTAGTTTGCGTGTAACCCTTCAGAATGAACTACTTAACAGATTTGAAAAGGGCCAAAAGGTATCTTCTGATTTCTTTAAAGTTCTTTTTGAAGATCACAACCCAACGCTTTCAGACCTATATCAGGTTGCCTTTTTCTGTGGAGGAGCTCCCTACGGGGATTTTCCCCAAGATTCTGAAGCTCTAAATATCTATAAGGCCCTTTGTTCAAAAGATCGTAACGCTTTAGCAAGCCTAGTCACTGAGGGATTGGATTTAGAGGAGATGTTATCTAAGGAAAGTCCTTTGTACTGGTTTAGTAATCTTAGAGATGTTGCTTATCGAAAACATGCTTTAAGCTTATCCGAATTTTTAGGATTGGGTCATCCTACATTTTTAGGGTTTGTTCATAAAGATCACCTCCCTATTTTAGCGTTCCTAGAGTTTAAGGATTATACTGCTTTACTTGACTTAAGAGAGGAGTGTAAAAACTTTTCCTGTTGGAAGTCTATGGGTAAAGTTCAGACTCTATTAAATAGGGCCTATAGTGCTTTTATAGGTCAGGGAGGGAAGCTTTCTCTTAAGCAAAAAGAAGCTTTTGCTTTTTGGCTTTATGAGAGTTTTAGTGTTGTGGCGTTGTGTAATGAAACTAAGGAGTTATTGTCTTATTTAGGAACTATCCGTGCTTCTAGTCTTAAAGAACTCTCTAAGCGGGGGGGAGTGGAAGCATTGGTTGAATCTATCTCTAGTGAAGAGGGTGAAGATTACGATCTCACATTATATAAAACTTGGGCAGATTATTCTAAACCGTGTAAGTTTTTGGAAATTTTTAGTTTCTTATGACTATAATTAGTATAGCATACTTTTTGCTCTTTTATTTAGTTTCAGCATGTCGATCTATGTCTTTTTAGGAACAGTAAAGAGATTGGAGTTGGTATTTAAAAAACGACGATTATTAGAAATATCTTTTAGTCGAAGAATCAAAAATTTTAATAAGACTATCGATGACGATGTTTTGTGCATAGGTTAAGTTTTCTTCAGTGTGGGCAGAAGAAATAAAATTAGCTTCGAAAGGAGACGGTGAAAGGTAAATTCCATTAGCGAATACTTCACGGTAGAAAGTTTGAAATTTCTTCAAATCCGAGCTCTTTGCTTCATCAAAATTTCTGGGTGCGGATTCGTTAAAAAATAGGCTGAACATAGTTCCTTGGTGTGCTAGAAATACTGGAAATCCTTGAGATCGGATTTCTTCTTCAATTGGAGAATAAAACAGAGCTTCTAATTGACTTAGATCGTGATAGAATCCTTCGGATTGACATAGCTGAGTGGCAGCATATCCTGCAGCCATTGCTAGGAGGTTTCCTGACATTGTGCCCGCTTGGAATATTGTTCCTTCAGGCATGAGTTGGTCAAGAATTAAGCGGTGTGCTACAACGGCAGCGGCAGGCATGCCTCCTCCTAAGATTTTTCCATAAATGGTAATGTCAGGGGAAAGCTTGAAAATGGCTTTAGCTCCATCGAACGCTAGTCGAAATCCTGTAACGACTTCATCCATAATAGAAAGGCTTCCGAAATGCTTAGAGAGCTCTATAATACAATCTAAGAATTTGAGTTGAGGGAGGATGACTCCCATATTTGCACATACAGGTTCAAAAATAATTCCTGCCACCTCAGATCCTAGAGATTCCATAACATGGTTTAGTATTTCGGTATTATTGTAAGGTAGGGATAATAATAAATGACTTGGGCAGGGCGTATTTATTAATAAAGAGAGATTCTCTATATTTTTTTCGGTTATTGAGATGCCTTCAAGAAGGGTATCTGCATGACCGTGATATCCCCCTATAAATTTGATGATTATAGGTCGGTTTGTGATTCCTCGAGCTAGACGTACTGCTGTCATTGTTGCTTCAGTTCCTGAGGATACGAAACGAATTTTATGTTCTTCGAGTTTGAGTGAAGAAAGAAGCGTTTTGGCAAAGAGAATTTCTTCTTCAGAGGTTAAGCCGTATGAAGTTCCTTTTAGAGCTGCTTTATGGATGGCCTCGACAATTTTGGGATGACTGTGACCATGAATTAAAGCTCCCCAGCCTCCACAAAAATCAATAAACTCTCGTCCTTGGCTATCTAAGAAACTATCTCCTTGTGCTGAGCTAACTATGGGGGGTGTCACTCCTACAGAACGACATGCGCGAACGGGAGAATTAACTCCGCCAGGAAAGACCTGGCATGCCTCTTCAAAAGTGAAAGCAGTCTCTTGAACGGAGCAGTTGAACATGGAGTTCCTCTCAATGAGTTTCCATATATTTTGGAGAAGCGGATCTTTAATGGCTAGAAAAAGCGGTTAGCTAGTTTAGTAATAGGTTGTCTGGAACCGTAGAAAGTGAGGCGTATTTTCCTCCTAGATCTTTAAGAACCTCTGCCCAGAGATGTTCTGGTTCCGAGTAAAAAACATAGTCTTTGTTTCCTGGCGCCAGAAACCAGTCGTTGCTTAAGAATTCTTTTTCTAGTTGCTCTGCTTGCCATCCGCTATAGCCAAAGCATAGGTTTATCTCTGGACCAGATTCGCTAGAAGCCACTTCTTGGAGGAAGGAGAGATCGCCTCCTAAGTATACTGAAGGACAAATTTCTAAAGTTTGCTCAGGAATTTCAGAGCATGAGTGAAGCAACATCATTTGATTTGCTTGTAGGGGGCCCCCCATACAAAAGCGGATATTTTGATTTGAAACTTTTTCAAAGGTAAAGATGTCATCTGAGATTTCAAATCCTAGGGTTTTATTTAAGATTAGACCAAAGGAACCGTTAAGGCTGTGTTCGCAAAGTAAAATGACACTACGAGCAAAGACCCCTTGATTCATATCAGGAGAAGCGACCAACAAGGATCCTTTTTCTAAGCGTGCATAAGGAATTTTCATAACATCTCTGAGTTTATTCTTCGTAGGGGACTACAGCATCGAATACCGCTTTAACACATAATATGGGAACTTTGTGAGTTAAGGCGAGTGGGATGCTATCGCTAGGACGGGCATCCACATCGACAACATATAGAAATTCCCGATCTTTTTGTTCTAAGAATAGCCTTGTGTAGAAGACATTATCTTTATAGTCATTAATTACAACACGTAAAACTTGGATATCAAATCCTGAAAAGACAAAGTTCAATAGATCGTGGGTAAAAGGCCTTCGCGGAGGATTGTCTTTAGTATCGGCGCCTTGAAATGCCTGTCCTATCGAAACATGCCCATAGATAGCGAATTTTTTTTCTTCCGTACCTAAGATCATACCAGCGTAATTACAGAAACTGACAAGTTTGTAAAAATTAAGGAGGATTAACGGAGTTTTTTCTAGAAGTTCTTTTTCTAAGCTCATACAGAATATTTTTTGCTAATTAGACCTTGGCTATTGCTAGACCATACTTCGACTTTCTCTATAACAAACCCGACTTCAATAACACCATGAATTTGTATTAACCTTAATAAATCCTCTTCAGGATTTGGGTAGAGATTAGGGGAGTAAATATCATAAATGTAATTGCCGCTGTCTGTAATAAATAAGTCTCCATTAGCTTGTAAGCGCCAAACTCCTTCATACCCGAGATGGCGGATTTCTTCAATAATTGCTGACCGGCCAAATCGACTGATTTCTAAAGGAACCCGAAACTTTCCTAAGATAGGAACCAGTTTACTTTCATCAACAAGGATAATGCTACGTTTTGCTGCTTTCAAAAGAATTTTTTCTCTGAAGATTGCTCCCCCACCTCCCTTGATCATCCGCAATCGAGGGTCTACTTCATCAGCACCGTCTATGGCTAGATCTAGGGTAGAAAATTCTTCTGGATTTAAGAGGGGGATTGCAAGGTGCTTTGCTAGAGAATAGGAATTTTGAGAAGAAGCTACAGCATAAATTTCTAAAGATTCTTTTTGAATTTTATTGGCAAGAGCAAAGATAAATTCCCTAGCTGTAGATCCACTTCCCAAGCCAAGGGTCATGCCCGAAGTTACTTGTGTAGCAGCCTCATGAGCAAGGCATTTTTTCTCGTCAAGATAAAGATCTTTTTCCACAGTGCTACTATTATCTTTCCAAATACTCCCACAGCTTATGCATAAGGGATTCTTTCAACACTATACAAAAATAGGAGCTTTTTGGACGAGCCTTTAAGGCTAACCATATCGATATATCAGATTTTAGACGAAAACCTATTGATAATTTATATTAATCAATAGGTTTTTATCTATTAATAATTTGTTTTGAAACAAATTAAATTATCTTCGAATTTTATGGAGATTTTTTCTAATAAGTTGAATTATTATAATTTGACTACCTTTATTCATGCTCATTTGCTACTAATGCTTTGAGTTCCTTCTCTAGTCATCCTATCTAATGCTGTCATTATTTCCTTTAGGTTGTATATTTTAGGGTGGTAAAGCTTACGATATTTACAATGCAAAATTCATTGAATTACAAATTTGAAAATTAGAACCATAGGTAAGAGAAGATCTTGAGCAGGTGTAAATAAAACCTAGAACTACTATTGTTCGTAGATTGATCTAATTTTTCTTTTATCTGTTCTAAATAGCACGACCTGTTATAGATAGAATGATATATTTTGCTACAAATGATTTATTGTAAAGGACTCGCACATTAGAATTGGGTATTATTCTATTCCCCTGTCTCAGAATCATCTGTTTGGCAATACTTTCATACGATCATTAAACAGAGTTTTCTCCTATAGGTTCTCAGAGGAAAGTTTATAGATTTTTTATTATTCCTATGTAATAAACAAAACCATTTTAAAAAGTATCTAGGGTGAATTGTATGGAAAAATTTTCCGATGCCGTTTCGGAAGCTTTGGAGAAGGCTTTTGAACTTGCTAAATCTTCAAAACATACCTATGTCACAGAAAATCATTTATTGCTTGCCCTACTAGAAAATACAGAATCTCTCTTTTATTTGGTTATTAAGGACATTCATGGAAATCCTAGTTTGCTCAATACGGCGGTTAAAGATACTTTATCTCGAGAGCCTACTGTAGTTGAAGGAGACATTGATCCTAAACCTGCTCCAGGTTTACAAACCCTTCTTAGGGATGCAAAACAGGAGGCAAAGGCATTAGGAGATGAATACCTTTCTGGAGATCATCTGTTGCTTGCTTTTTGGCTTTCAAATAAAGAGCCTTTTAATTCCTGGAAGCAAACAACAAAAGTCACTTTTAAAGATCTTAAAAATCTGATTACTAAAATACGAAGAGGAAATCGTATGGATTCACCAAGCGCTGAAAACAATTTTCAGGGTTTAGAAAAGTATTGTAAAAACCTAACAGCATTAGCCCGTCAAGGTAAACTTGATCCCGTTATTGGAAGAGATGAAGAAATTCGTAGGACAATCCAAGTACTTTCTCGTAGAACTAAAAATAACCCGATGCTTATTGGTGAGCCTGGTGTAGGAAAAACTGCTATAGCAGAAGGGTTAGCTCTTAGACTTGTTCAAGGGGATGTTCCTGAATCTCTCAAAGGCAAACAACTTTATGTCTTAGATATGGGAGCTTTGATTGCAGGAGCGAAGTATCGAGGCGAGTTTGAAGAAAGATTAAAAAGCGTTTTAAAAGATGTAGAATCTGGAGAGGGAGAGCACATTATCTTTATTGATGAGGTGCATACTCTTGTTGGGGCAGGAGCTACTGACGGAGCCATGGATGCTGCGAATCTTTTAAAGCCTGCACTAGCAAGAGGAACGCTACATTGCATTGGTGCAACCACTCTTAATGAGTATCAGAAGTATATTGAAAAAGATGCTGCTTTAGAACGGCGATTTCAGCCTATTTTTGTCACAGAACCTTCATTGGAGAATGCTGTCTTTATTCTTCGTGGGCTACGAGAAAAATATGAAATTTTCCATGGCGTAAGAATTACCGAGGGGGCTTTAAATGCAGCAGTCTTACTTTCCTATCGTTATATTCCAGATCGTTTTTTGCCAGACAAGGCTATTGATTTGATAGATGAAGCGGCAAGCTTAATTCGTATGCAAATTGGTAGCCTTCCTCTTCCTATTGATGAAAAGGAAAGAGAGCTTGCTGCTTTGATCGTCAAACAAGAGGCTATAAAATGCGAGAAGTCTCCTTCGTATCAAGAGGAGGCGGACGCCATTCAGAAGTCTATAGATGCTTTGAGAGAAGAATTAGCTTTTCTACGTCTGGGTTGGGATGAAGAAAAGAAGCTGATTTCAGGACTTAAGGAAAAAAAGAATTCTTTAGAAAGTATGAAATTTTCTGAAGAGGAAGCGGAACGTGTTGCAGACTATAATCGTGTAGCCGAGCTCAGGTATAGCTTAATTCCGCAACTTGAAGAAGAAATAAAACGCGATGAAGCCTCTTTAAATGAAAGAGATAACCGTCTTCTTGAAGAAGAAGTTGACGAGAGACTTATTGCTCAGGTTGTAGCTAATTGGACAGGGATTCCTGTGCAAAAAATGCTAGAAGGAGAAGCTGAGAAACTCTTAGTTCTTGAAGAATCCTTAGAGGAACGTGTGGTAGGTCAGCCTTTTGCAGTCTCTGCAGTTAGTGATTCTATTCGTGCTGCGCGTGTTGGTTTGAATGATCCTCAGCGACCGTTAGGGGTCTTTTTATTTTTAGGGCCAACAGGAGTAGGAAAAACCGAGCTTGCAAAAGCTCTTGCCGATCTTCTCTTCAATAAAGAGGAGGCTATGGTTCGCTTCGATATGTCAGAATACATGGAAAAGCATTCCATTTCTAAACTTATAGGATCTTCTCCAGGATACGTCGGCTACGAAGAAGGAGGGAGTCTTTCCGAGGCTCTTCGAAGGCGTCCTTATTCAGTAGTTCTCTTTGATGAGATAGAGAAGGCAGATAAGGAAGTCCTTAACATTCTCCTGCAAGTATTCGACGATGGTGTTCTTACGGATGGAAAAAAACGAAAGGTAAACTGTAAAAACGCTTTGTTTATCATGACATCAAATATAGGTTCTCCAGAACTTGCAGACTATTGTTCAGAAAAGGGAAATGAGATTACCAAGGAAGCTATCCTTTCTGTAGTATCTCCAGTCTTGAAAAGATACTTGAGTCCTGAATTTATGAACCGAATTGACGAGATTCTTCCTTTTGTTCCGTTAACAAAAGAAGATATTGTGAAAATAGTTGGCATTCAAATGCGAAGGATTGCACAGAGGTTAAAGCTACGTCGGATCAATTTGTCTTGGGATGATTCTGTAACATTATTTCTTAGTGAACAGGGTTATGACAGTGCTTTTGGAGCTCGCCCTTTAAAACGTTTGATCCAACAAAAGGTGGTTATCTTGCTTTCTAAAGCTTTACTTAAAGGAGATATTAAACCTGATACAGCGATTGAGCTCACCATGGCAAAAGATGTACTGGTATTTAAAAAAGCTGCTGCCGCTGCCTAAATCTAAAGCATTTTGTATTGATGCTAAATTTTAGATAATAGGAACAGGTGTTTATTAATAAGAAAATTTATAGGTTTTTTGTAGACTATAAGTGTTATTGGAAAGTTTTGTGATTCGTAGAAGCCACGAAAAAACCTAGAACTATAAAATGTGTATACGACTAGAATCAGGCAAGCTTTATTTAGCTATTGAGAAGGAAGAATAGTCAAAGAAACCCTAACAAAGTTAGCCCAGGAAGTAGTATGTTCAAGAACCTTATGGCAAGGTATATGTTTGCAGTCCTATTCTTGCTTCCTATGTTCTACTTGGATGGTGCGCATTTAAAAAAATCTTATGATAATAAGGCCCTGGCTATATCCAAAGATCTTAAGTTACAGGAAGAGTGTCAGAAGTTTTGGAATCTTGATCCGTATAAATTAGAAAGTCTTTGTGCTTACCAGGCGCTTTATCATGATGACTATAGCTCTCAGAGAATACGCCAGCTTTTCCCTCAAGTAAAAAAAAATGAAGTCCCTTTATTTGCAACAACGATTCTTGCTTTAGGGAAAACAGATCACAATTTTTCTAAAGAAGAAATCTTATTGATACAAAAGGTTTCTTGCCCAGGTCTCTCATTAGCTTCTTTCAGAGAGTCTATGGAAATAGACCCAGAAAAAGATCTGGCACGTGCTTTGGTATTGCTGGAATTCCCTGGAGATCTTGGAAAGAGTCGAGCCAATTACTATAGTAATTGTTTAGATATATTGGCGTTGCGTATTCATGCAGAACGCCAACGTTATTTAGATGCGTCTCCTTGTGTTCCTGGAACCCCGAAGTTTCATAAGGCAACTATAGAGGCTATCAATACGATTCTCTTTTATGAAGAAGCTGTTCGTTATCCCTCAAAGAAAGAAATGTTTTCTGATGAATTTTCTTTTCTTTCCTCTGTTACAGATAGGAAATTCGGCGTATGCCTAGGAGTTTCCTCACTCTATTTTTCTTTATCACAGCGCTTAGATTTACCCCTGGAAGTGGTAACACCTCCTGGGCATATCTACTTGCGCTATCGGGGTGGTGAAGTGAACATTGAGACTACAGCAGGAGGGCGCCATCTTTCTACAGAAAGTTACTGTGATTGCTTAGCTTTAGAAGATCTTCAAGTACGCACTCCTAAAGAAATGATAGGGCTTACTTTTATGAACCAGGGCTCTTTCGCTTTGCAGAAGAAAAAGTATAAGGAAGCTGAAGAAGCTTATAAGAAAGCGCAAGAATATTTGCAAGATGCAGAGCTTCAAGAGCTTTTGGGTTTTGTTCAAATCCTTGGAGGGAAGGAAAAAGAAGGGAGGTCTTTGATTAAAAACAGTCACCGTGCTACTCAAAAAGGATCAGTGGCTTATGATTACCTTAAAGGTAGAATAAACATGCCGACACTAGCTCTTTTATTTTGTTATCCAGGATCTAATTATGAAGAGGTAGCTTCTTATGGAGAAGAACTCAAAAAGGCTATGAAAAGCTCGATGGTATGTTGTGAAGGTCAACGGCGTCTTGCTTCAGTAGCACTTCATTTGGGAAAGATGGCTGAAGGGGTTTCTCTTTTAGAAGTATGTGCTGAGGATATTCCTGACGATTTTTCTCTTCATCTAAGGCTATGTAAAATCCTGTGCGATAGACACGACTATAGAAAGGCCTTGAAATACTTTTTAATTGCTGAAAGACTTATGGAGGATCAGGGATTTTTTGAAAAAGATAGTCGTTCGTTTGCCCTGTTTTATGAAGTAAAAAAAATTATGTCCATAGTAGCTCCTCAAAAAGCTAGTATTTTGCCTTCAATAAGGTCTAAAAAATGACTCTGTGTTTCTGTATTGCACTTATTTCTAAAGTTTTATATCATAATTCCTGTTGTGCGTGACGATATTTTTTATGTGTCACAATATGTTTTTAAGAGAGTAAAGCTCTTTTTTTTATCCCAACTTTAAGGATGTAGTAGCAGATTTAAACCAAAGTAATTATTGTTTCCGAAGCTTTTAGTGAACTAGAGCATTTCAGATGAATTCATATTTTTTTAATAGTAACTGGAAATTACTATGAGCTGTTCGCAAGTTGTTTCCTCAACAGTTCAAGGTCTGGGCTTTGGTGGCTTTTCTTCAAAAAATGTTACTCCTTTTAAGAAAAGTTGGTCTGATGTGCCGCGTATTGTTTGTTCTGTTCTGGTTTTACTTTTAGGGTTAGGGGCGCTTGTTTGTGGTATTGCAATTACTTGTTGGTGTGTCCCTGGAGTTATTTTAATAGGGGGAATTTGCGCTATAGTTTTAGGTATAGTCTCTTTAGTTTTAAGTGTGTTTTGGATTTTTAATTTATTTTCCAAATGTTGCAAACAAAGTGCAGTTTCACAGAGCGTGGATAATAAGAATCAAGAAGTATTAAGTTAAAAGCATTTAAAAATAATTAATAAAAAACAAAAAAGTAAGGGGGTCCAAAATGTTTGGTATTCAACCTGTAAAACAAATTTTATCAGAAGTAGGAAGTCTAAACTGCTCTAGAGAAGCTATTCCACCATTTGATACAAAAAATAAAACAAAGAGTATTGCTAGATGCATTTTAACAGGTATAATTGCTGTTCTAGCTATCGGCTTACTCGGACTAGGTCTTATAGTTCTTGTTGGTTGCTGTCCTTTAGGAATGGCTGCAGGTGCTTTAACAATGCTGATGGGCCTAGCGTTATTAGTATGGGCTATTATGATTACCTTAAGGCTGCTTAACATACCCAAGCCAAAATCTTTGGGAGAGGAAAAGGCAGTTGAAGATAAGACTAAAAGTAAAGATCTAGATATAGTTTCAGAAACAAGTGAAAGTTCAGAAACAAGTGAAAGTTCAGAAACAACTGGAAAAAAATAATAGCTCATTAGCTGCAGATTAGGATTTTCCTACTGTTGTTTTAAAAGAACCTCAAGAATAAAACGAGGTTCTTGTTTGTTTATTGCAATCTTCGTTTTTGCGATCTATAGTTAGCTTATACAAATATAAGACAAATAGTGGAGAGTTAGCTCTATGGAAAGCGAAAAAGATATAGGAGCTGAGTTTTTAGGTGACTATAGGATTCTTTATCGCAAGGGGCAGAGCCTATGGAGCGAAGATGTTTTAGCCGAACATCGATTTATAAAAAAACGTTACTTTATTCGACTTCTCCTTCCCGATCTAGGAAATTCTGAAACATTCATGAAAGCTTTTCATGACGTTGTTGTTAAACTAGCAAAATTGGACTATCCAGGCATTCTCACTATAGAAAATGTTTCCGAATCTGCAGGCAGATATTTCTTGGTGACGCAAGAACAGGACATGCCTGTCCTTTCGCTAACACAATATTTGAAAAGTATTTCCCGCAAACTTACAGAAATAGAAATTATAGATATTGTAAGTCAGCTTGCCGCTCTTTTAGACTATGCACATTCAGAAGGACTGGCTCAAGAAGAATGGAATCTTGATTCTATCTATATTCGTGTTTTGAACGGTGCTCCTAAAGTAGTTCTCCCTGATCTAGGGTTTGCTGGATTGCTAAAAGAACGTGTTTTAGAAGCGCTTTTTTCGGATGAAGGGGATCGAGAAGCTAGAATAAAGGAAAGGATATTAATTCAAGCCACAGAAGGAAAACGGGGGGGCGAAGATGCATATGCTTTTGGCGCTATAACTTATTACCTACTTTTTGGTTTTCTTCCTCAAGGCATCTTTCCTATGCCCTCAAAAGTTTTTCCTCAGCATATCTATGACTGGGATTTTTTAATTACCTCGTGTCTGAGTTATTTTATGGAGGAGAGGGCAAAAGAACTTTTGCCCTTAATAAGAAAAAAAACTTTAGGAGAAGAGCTGCAGAGTGTTGTTTCTAATTGTATAGATAGCTCTTTAAGGGAGGTCTCTGGTTTTTTGGAAGCTTCTCAGAATCTTCCAAAAGCTGTCCTCGAAATAGGAGAGGCGCAGGCAATTCATCAAAATGAGAAGTCTTCAGAACATTTAGAATTTGTTTTAGTCGAAGCATGTTCCATAGATAAAGCTATGGATACCGCGATAGAATCCGAAGGTAGTGCTGGAATAGAGGAAGAGGGCTATTCTCAAGCTCTACAGTCTTTATTAGTTCGAGAACCAGTGGTTAGTCGTTATGTAGAGGCAGAGAAAGAAGAACCCAAGCCACAGCCCCTACCTACAGAAATGGTTTTAATAGAGGGAGGAGAATTTTCTCGAGGGAGTGTAGAAGGCCAACGTGATGAGCTTCCTGTGCATAAAGTGATCTTAAATAGCTTTTTCTTAGATATTCATCCTGTGACGAATGAGCAATTTATTCGTTATTTAGAATGTTGTGGTAGTGAACAGGATAGGTACTATAACGAGTTAATTCGTTTGCGAGATTCTCGTATACAGCGTCGCTCTGGCAAGCTTGTTATAGAGCCAGGGTATGGTAAGCACCCTGTCGTCGGAGTCACTTGGTATGGAGCTTCGGGGTATGCAGAATGGATCGGGAAACGCTTGCCTACAGAAGCAGAGTGGGAAATTGCTGCATCTGGAGGTATGGCCGCGCTGCGTTATCCCTGTGGTGAGGAAATAGAGAAAAGTAGAGCAAATTTTTTTACTGCGGATACAACAACAGTCATGAGCTATCCGCCAAATCCTTATGGCTTATACGATATGGCGGGTAATGTGTATGAGTGGTGCCAAGATTGGTATGGGTATGATTTCTATGAAATTTCTGCTCAAGAACCAGAAAGTCCTCAGGGGCCTGCTCAGGGAGTTTATCGTGTACTACGAGGAGGATGTTGGAAAAGCTTAAAAGATGATCTTCGCTGTGCTCATCGTCATCGCAATAATCCTGGGGCAGTAAATAGTACATACGGTTTTAGATGTGCTAAGAATATCAATTAAGAGAGGTTCATGGAGGAAGAGAGTTCACAAGCACACTATCTAGCTTTATGTCATGAATTAGAAGAACATGACTATTCTTATTATGTGCTTCATTGCCCTAAAATCTCTGATTATGAATACGATATGAAAATGCGGCGGCTTCTTGAAATAGAGAAAAGTCATCCCGAATGGAAAGTATTGTGGTCTCCCTCAACGCGTCTTGGAGATCGTCCCTCTGGAAATTTTTCTTTAGTTTCCCATAAAGAACCGATGCTTTCGATAGCCAATAGCTATTCTCTAGAAGAACTGGCTGAATTTTTCTCTAGGATAGAAAGATCTCTAGGGATGAGTCCACGTTATACCATAGAACTTAAAATTGATGGGATTGCAGTAGCAATACGTTATGAAGATCGTGTGTTAGTTCAGGCCCTTAGCCGAGGAAATGGGAAAGAGGGCGAAGATATCACAGCAAATATTCGTACAATACGCTCCTTGCCTCTGAGACTTCCGAAAGATGCTCCAGAGTTTGTCGAACTACGGGGCGAAGTATTCTTTTCTTATTCTACGTTCCAAGCGATCAACGATAAGCAGCAACAGCTAAAAAAAGCTGTTTTTGCGAATCCAAGAAATGCTGCAGGAGGGACCTTAAAGTTGCTTTCTCCTCAAGAAGTGGCAAAACGTAAATTGGAAATTTCCATCTATAATCTCATTGCTGTAGGAAATAGTGATTCTCATTATCAAAATCTTCACCAATGCGTTCAATGGGGATTTCCTGTATTAGGTCAACCAAGATTATGTTCCAACCCAGATGAAGTGATCTCAGTTTTAAAGACTATAGAAACTGAAAGGGATTCACTACCTATGGAAATTGACGGTGTTGTCATAAAAGTAGATAGTTTGTCGAGCCAAAGATTTCTTGGAACAACAGGAAAGCACTATCGGTGGGCACTAGCTTATAAATATGCTCCTGAGGAAGCAGAGACTCTTGTTGAAGATATTTTAATTCAAGTAGGAAGAACGGGGGTTCTTACTCCTGTGGCTAAACTCACGCCCGTATTGTTATCAGGATCTTTAGTATCCAGAGCTTCTCTATACAACGAGGATGAGATTCATAGAAAAGACATCCGTATTGGTGATACTGTTTGTGTTGCTAAAGGTGGAGAGGTGATTCCAAAAGTAGTTAGGGTTTGCAAGGAAAAGCGCCTTGAGAATTCTGAAGTTTGGAATATGCCGCAGTTCTGTCCTGTTTGTCATAGTCAGGTGGTGCGAGAAGAGGATAAAGTGTCTGTGCGTTGTGTAAATCCTCACTGTGTTGCAGGAGCGATTGAGAAAATCCGTTTTTTTGTTAGCCGGGGGGCTCTAAATATAGATCATTTAGGGGGCAAGGTAATCACGAAGCTTTTTGAATTAGGGTTAATTCAAACGTTTGCAGACCTTTTTCAGCTTACTACCGAAGATTTAATGCAAATTCCAGGGATTCGAGAACGTTCCGCAAGAAATATTCTAAAGAGTATAGAGCAGGCTAGAAATGTGGATCTTGATCGTTTTCTTGTTGCTCTGGGGATTCCTTACACTGGAATCGGTGTTGCTACTGTACTTGCACAGCACTTCAAGACTTTAGATCAGGTGATTTCGGCAACTTTTGAAGAGCTTCTTTCCCTTGAGGGTATTGGAGAGAAGGTTGCTCGCTCTGTTATTGATTATTTTTCAGACTCAAATCATCTTAAGGAAATTAAGCGCATGCAGGATTTGGGGGTTTGCGTGGCTCCTTATTGTAAGTCAGGATCTACTTGTTTTGGCAAGGCTTTTGTAATCACGGGGACATTATCAGGAATCTCTCGATTGGAAGCAGAAACTGCTATACGGAATCGTGGGGGTAAAGTAGGTGCCTCTGTTTCGAAACAGACTGACTATTTAGTTGTGGGTGCGAATCCTGGATCTAAATTAGAAAAAGCTAGGGAATTGGGAGTCTCTATTTTAGATCAAGAGGCCTTTACAAATTTAATGCAGTCAAAATAATTTATTTTTACAAATTCTTTATTTAAAATTTTTCATATTGTAATTAGTTCTTTTTTGTAAAATTTCAGTTAAAATCATTTATTATAAACTCTTTTTTGATTATAATTACTCTGGGATTTTATAAATTCTTTTGTTCTTTTAGGAGTAAACGTGGCCTCTTCTTCAAATAATTCAGCTCAGCAGAATCTTGTTCCATCCTGGGTGGATCAAAAGGTCCCCTGGAATCGAGCATCAAATTTGAATGTTAAAGGAGACTCTTTAACTCTAGAAGCTCAAACCTCACGTGGCTGGCTCGCAGAGCGCAGGCATTTTCTTGAAGTCTTAGACGCTAACATAGAGCACATGGAGCGCAACGACCTCAAGAAATACTCAAGGTATAAAATTATTATCATTATCACCACATTGATAACTCTTGCGATAGCCTGTATTGTTCCTCTGTCTATGGTGTTTGGGCTACCGATGTGGGTGCCCTGTCTTATTTTATTTGGGGCTGGTCTTGCTTCTACTATCCTTGCTCAGCGTCTTCGATCCAAGTGTAAGGAGATCCAGTTAAGATACCGAGCGTACCAGCTTTCTCGCCAGCAGTTGTTCAATCAGTACCCCGACTTAAGAAAGTCTACTCTCTATAAGTATAATATTACCCATGCCAAACCTAAAAAGGGATTTATGGGTAGACTCCTAGATAATCTACGGCCTGATTTACATAAAAGTAAGGACGATGGAGGTGCTTCTGCAGACTCCAAATTAGATTTTGCTGGATTCGGAGCGAAACATTATCAGGTAGATGCCCTAATTGGACCTTCTGGTGTAAATAGTGCAGAATGGCGACAAATTGCTACCCAGATTTTGAATATTAAGAACGACATCTTAAATGATAAAGGAGAAGCAGAGCCAATTGATAAAGTCCAGAAATCTGCTTTAGAAGTTGGTGGTGAAGGTATTGGAAAGAGGATCCATAACGGAAGTATTTTGGACATTGCTAGAGATCTTCTAACGATTTGTGGTTATGGTATGAATGTCGGCGTTGAAGCGAGAAAATCTATCGACCAGTATAGGAAGTGGTTTTTCAATAGCCAGACATTTATGAGTTGGAACCAGCCGCTATCTTCCGTTGCACAGGGCTATTTAACAAGTCAAGAACGAAATTTAGATTATGCTTCTAAGATTTTCCAGGATCTTGTGGCGTTGACAGCAGCTTACGGTACAGCACAGGCTCTCGAAGATTTAGATAGTTTAATTCGTTGTTATGGTCAGTTGGTTGAAGCTCAGGATGCTAGTAAAAATACAATAGCATTGATTCATGAGAAGCATCTCAAACTGGCAATGCAAGATTCCTGTGATCAAAGCTATTTAGAGAAGTGGTCTAATGTATACAAGGTGTTTTCAACTTCTCTGAGAGAGAAGGAAGAGGGCAAGCTATCAGAAGAGGAATTTTTATTAAGAGTAGGAGCTCTTAGAAAGGAGCTGCAAAAAAGTAAACAGAACATCCTTGGAAACCATAAAACCATCCCAGAGCATTCGAAAAAGGCCGAGAAAAGACTAGCAAGTTATTTATTGCAGATTGGGAATAAAGGACCGTTCCTGACTAGGATGCATAAAGCAATCTCTGCAGGAAAGTCTATTCAAAAGAATGTGGAAGGAATCATTGCGCAACACCCTGAAAAGCGAATCCTATCGCTTCGGTGTGGCATAGAGAAACTCCAAGGAATGTTGAATCGTGATGATTGGGGAGCAGTCTCACAAAAATCAGAATGTGAAACTCTTGTCTTTGAGTTAAAAAATAAGATGCAAATCCAGCTGCAAGGATTTAGGGAACTGCTAAATAGCTGGGAAGGGAAATATCACGAGTTTAAGAAAAATAAGCTTGCTAAAGTCTTATTTTGCGATTTCACAAGTTCTTATCCTAAGCTTCTAAATTCTTTAAGCGAACTACATGCAGAGAATTCGGCAGAGAGCTTCGTACGACATGTTGATAGAATATCAACAGAACTAAAAGCAGTAATCACTGAAATTAATGGTAATTTGCCTCCGACCAATCCCGAAGAGATCTCTCTGTTGGCTAGGGAATACCAAGATCTAATGAATGAACTTCCTCTCATAGTTCAAGAATATGAGAGAATGCAAAAAGAAATCTCTAGTGAAGGCGTCTCTTCAGGAAGCATGTTGCTTAATTCTTTATTGAATAAAGATGACAAGATAGACAAAAAAATAGAAAGCAGTAAGCAGAAATTAGTAGCTAAAGCGAAACAAGCACGTATGGATGCTAGGAGTTTACAGAACGTGGGACTCCTTCCTTTGATCGAAAGGAATACAACGTGCCTTTTAGATATCCTGGATAATATGCGTCTCTTTGACAACAGTATGAGCGATATTCATGCTCTAGATACTGAAACGTTAATAGCAGCTTCCTCTAAGATGTTTGCTTCTATGCAGAATTTTGATTACAATACCTATACGAATTTGCTAGATGTGCTAGAAATACAAAATACGAGTCGTTCTCCTATTGAGAGTCCCGAACCTCTTGGAAATATTCCCGAAGAGGTACATAACGGGGTTGTGGACCATGTTGTGGACCATATTTCTGCAACTCAAAGGCAACACCAAGACATTTTAAAGAGACGCTGTGCTGATTTAGAAAATACGGTTAACCAATTACAGAAGTCTGTAAATAAATGGGGTTTGGCTAAGGGTATTATTACAGGAATCATAGCAGTGATCCTTTGTGTTCTTAGCGCTATCTTTATTGGACACAACATTGTGTCTTTATTAGTGATCTCCTGTGTAGGTTTACTTTGTACCCAGGTATGTCCTTTGTTCTTTGATCATATGTCCAAGAACAAAGAGTTCGAAAAGCGGGTGATTGAGACAGCACAGTCCCTGGTTCCTGCCACTAAAATTCTTCCCTCAGAATTCAACAATAAGGATCTCAATCGTTTAGCTAAGCTCCAAGATAATTTAGATCTTGAAGGTTTTGGTCCAGCATGGGCCCGCAGTATTGTGCACGATCTAGAGGGGGTCAAAACTAAAGAAAAGAGCTTAAAGGATATTACTAAGGAATTCCTTAAGGATGCTAAAAACTTAGACAAGCGTATAAAAAGGCGTTTTAAAGGGCAATTAAGAGGAGAGGAACCTGTTGGTGGTCCTACTGTCCCTCATAAACGTCCTGCAGCAGAGGCTTTTCTAGAGTTAAATCGGGAATTAGAGCGCTTTCAAAAGAGAAAAGAAGAGATTAATATACAGCAAGATGCATTGGTTCAAGAGTGCATGGACCTTTGCTTAGAAAAATCTAAGTATAATAATGAAAAAGCTCATGCCGCTACTTTGACTGAAAAAGTTGGAAAATTAAAAACCTTAGAGGAGCTTGAAAAGGAGAACGCACATTATGTATTGATCCAAAACTACCTTAGAAGTGTGATTGAGGAAAAACTATTGCACGAAAAAGTTCAAGAGATAGACATAGTCAAAGAGGCTGAGGAATTACATAAGCTGGTAGGAGTAATTTACAGCAATAACAGTGCAAAACTTGATAAACAAGACGCAAAGAAACGGTTTAAAGAGAAGATTTTATCCATAGCAGGCATCGGTCAGTTAGAACTTTTAGAGAGCTATTTGCATATCTCTGCCTCTCAGGGATTGTGTCGCACGCAAATGCAGGCTTCATTTAGGGAAAGAATTTTGCTAAACCCAAAAGCTGCAAAAGAGGGAGAAAAAGAGAGGATAAATGCTTCTAGGGAAGAGGTATTGAAGACTCTAGGACTTTCCCATCTGGTTCCTTTTGTAAGGTTTGCGTCTCCTAACAGTGCTCAGTCTGGGTATAGCCAAATTTTAAAAGCTTATGAGTTGCTCTCCTCTATTTCGGGAAGCTTGCAGAATCAAGAGACTGTTAACCCTGAGGATTATTCTGCTGCGCGAGCTGCCTTGTCATCATATGTGCGCAAACACGAATCGCTAATTGTCTCTACGTATGGATTGAGTTCTCAAGAAGGAGAAATTAGCTCTAAAGTAACCAATATGATGCGAGATTTGTATTCTCTAGAAGAACTTATTGCGATGGGGTTAGAATCTTCCCGTCTTAATCGAAGTGATCAGATCCTTCATCGCATGGGTTCTGTATTGCAAAGCGAGCTTTTAGATAACAATGTTATTGAACTACTAGAGAAGCTTAATGAGCAAAATCCTAATGATCCAGAATGCCAACAGTATATAAGGCAACTTCTTGAATTCCCTGTCAGTATATTGTATGGTGCATTTAAGAATGCCCAAAATCACTATTTACTTAATTTCGCAGAATTAAACACTATCAGGGCGACAAGGACATCTCAGGAAGAAGCTTTAAGATATGTTGAGGAGAAAGGTAAGGTTTTCGAGCCATATTGGGAGGAATCCAAGAAACGATTGGAAGAAATTGCTGTCCAATTAAATGGCTTCAAGAATCAAGAAATGATGCTAGAACGGGAAATTCAGTTGGTGAATTTAAAAATAAGTATCTTTAATCAGATAAGTTTACAAGCCGAGGTTTCAGCAGAAAAAGAAGCTTTAGCAATTGCAATCCAAAAACTACAAGAACTCATTCCATTAATGGAAACTAGACTTGATCCTCAAGATAATGAAAGTCAACAGCAAATAGAAGAAGCGAAACAACAGCTAGAAGACTCAAAACAGGAACTTGAAATGCTCGAAGAAAGGTTGTTACAAATTAATGAAGAAACAGAATTGTATATAAACCAACAGGAACAATTGATGCGTCTCTTAAACGGAGAAGTATAATCTTAGGAAAGATCAAAGATCATTGAGTTTAGAGATCCGCTTTATTACAACAAGTGCTTCTTCTTATTAAAGGCAAAGAGATTTTGAATAGAAAACAAGGCTCTCTGTTGTCTTCCTAAAATCTAAATTAAAGGGAGGCGGGTGCCTGAACAGAATATAGTCCTAAAAAGAAGCTAGTTCGTCTTCTCACTCGCAAAAATTCTAAGTAGATAAGAGATCAACTCATGTAGTTTGAAAGTATGTGTTCTATACCCAATGTAACGATCGGGGCGGATAATAAATAATGAATTTGGATTAGCATGATAGAGTGTGAGGATTCGAGATTCCTTAACAATGCTAACCTCTATCCATTCGCCATATTCTTCTTGGAGAGCTTCTTTCAGATCGGGAATATCTTTGAAAAAAATCAGAAGATGCTTACTACTTTTTAAAGGATCTAGGAGAAAAGAACCGTTTTCTAGGCAAGCGTCTATAGCTCTCATTCCTGGACCAGGACCGTTAATTTCCTTGTCCAGGGGAGACATTTTAATAATATCGCTAGAACGGTATCGTAACGCTTGATGAGGTGGATAGTAGTACTCTTCTCCTGTAGTATTGAACTTGCGGCATCCCTTTAAAAAGTAATACATTAAAGCAGGTGTATAAAGGCGAGAAAACGGTAGTTTCTTCGCACGCTTTTCTGTAGTGGAACTAATGTAGGGCAGGATATTGCCGTCTTCGTGTTCCTTCGTAATAACCAAATGTTTTAAAGCAGCCTTTTTTAATACAGGAAGTAGCTTCCAGGCGAGGTTAAAGGCTGCATGAATATTAGTATTAATACCGTTAAGATAAGAAAGAAGTAGAGTATTCGAAAGGCTGCCTAGAAATAATAAATTTCCGTATTCAAGTGGGAACGTTAGATGACTGGTTTTTATATGGAATTTTTCATCAGAAATGACCAGATTATAGGTATACAATAGCTTTTGCTTAAGCTTCGGGGATATAAAATGAGTTCCTTGGGGCAAACAGAGTTGCTTAGTTCTTTCTTGGGGATTATAGAAAACAAAGTTTAAAAAGTTTTTGGTGATAGGAAGGAGATGGATGTGATCCTCTTCAAAGGGCTCGCCTTCATCGCAATTGATAAAAACAACCTCTCGATTTATTTTACGTGCTCTCAAATGGCTTTTAACAAGATCCTTGATGTCTAGGTTGTTATCCGCCTCACAAGCTATAATCCACTTTGGATTATAGATTTCACGATTTTCAAAACTTTGCGATACTTTGGTACTTTCGATAAAGATACTATTATCAACTAGAGTCACTGGGCGTGTCGACCAATCGATGACTCCTCCTCGTTTTAGAAATTCATTAATAAGATGTTTTTCTAAATTTTGGTATGTTGTTGATAGAGAGAAAGGAACTGGAGAATCTGTAGCCTGACTGAACTTAAATAATAAGGTTCTCTTTTTCCAGTGGTAACGCGCACCAAAGATCTTGTGATGGGCTTGAACAAAATCACCCAGCATTTCACTATTGTGAAGAAGCTCCAAGGAAGAACAGGACAAGATTATAGGAAGCTTACGACAATCCAAGAAACTGGGATCTTCGGGAGAAGCTCTATTATCGATAACTTTTACAGAGATCCCATGTTGTATTAGCATGTTTGCTAAAATAAGACCTGTAGGATTAGCACCTATGACTAAAATGCCTACCATAATTGCCCTCGGATAGCGGAAAAGGTTTTCATAAGATTATAAGACAAAAGATTAGAAGGAATCAAGGAACGAATTCTAAGAGCTAGTACTAGGTCTTTCATTCAAAACTCGTGTTTAAAACTGTCTTATTCTAGAAGAGCATAATAACTCAGAGTATTTGTTGAAAGTGATTCACAATTTCGTCCAGGATAATATCTAAATTAGGAGAGGTTGCTAGGTTGTGCCCTGTATTAGGATAAATGGTAAAAGTCATTCTTCCAGGAGCCGTATTTTTAAATAGCATCTGATGAGTAAAAGAAACAAGGCCATCATTAGCGCCCTGCTGATGAAGAATATACAGTTTTGTTGGTAGAGAATTTGCTGTAACATGATCCTGGATGCGTATGAAGAGTTCGGCATCTCCAGGGCAAAGAATTAAAGGAGGAGGACCAAAACCAAAGTCCTTTCCGATGGAGACAATATCTCCTTGACCATGTTTACAGAAGCTCTCATAAAGCTCTTTTAATAAGATACCGCCATCCGCAACCGGAGCCCATAAACTTAGGGCTTTAATATTTGAAGTGCTCGGGGTATAGATTTTAGCCAGTTCAAAAGCTGTATGACACCCTAAAGAAAAACCCGCAACTCCTAGCCGATATTCATTGAGATCGGGGTGTTGCTTGACAGTTTCAAGTATTGTTTGTGCATCGCGTAAATAGGTGGCTACAGAAACTTCGTCAGCAAATCCTTCACTATCTCCGCACCCAGCCATGTCAACACGTAAAGTCGCAATACCAGCAGCAGCTAACTTTCGCCCTAGTTTTCGATAGGCCCCAGCTAAACCTCCGAATTTTGTTCCTCGGAAACCGTGAAACAACATAACTGTAGGGAAGCCTCCTTCTGGGACCAACGTATTGGGAAGGTGTAGAACACCGATAAGATTGCAATTGCGGGTTGGTATATTAACTGCCAAGCACACTTCCTGTTTCGGACGCACTTCTGTGTTAATTTGAGCAAGCTCTTCTGGAATTTGAGGGAATCCTGGAATCTGTATCGGAGCTGCCGAAACTCCTGCTGTAGCTATTGAAAGTAGGCAAGAAACTAAAAAAGTAACTTTACGCATCTTATTAATTAATTAAAAAACAACACATCTAGACTAGAGTAGAGGGGAGCTTGTGTTTTTGTCAATGTCGTGGAGGATCTAATCGAAGATCTAATGGAAAAATAGACAAGACTCTTGTTTTTTCCTTTAAGGAAACGTACACTAAACCTTTTTAATTTATATGTATATATAAGATTTTTGAGCCTCTTATGCGATATGACCCCTGCTTAATAGAAAAAAAATGGCAAAAATTTTGGAAAGAGCACCAGAGCTTTCAAGCAAACGAATGCAAAGATAAGATAAAATATTATGTTTTAGATATGTTCCCATATCCTTCAGGAGCAGGTTTGCATGTAGGCCATCTTATTGGTTATACGGCTACAGATATTGTGGCGAGATATAAAAGAGCTCGGGGATTTGCAGTTCTTCATCCTATGGGCTGGGATAGCTTTGGTTTGCCAGCAGAACAATATGCGATTCGGACAGGGACGCACCCTAAAGTGACGACCCAGAAGAATATCGCTAATTTTAAAAAACAGCTTTCTGCTATGGGATTTTCCTATGATGAAGAACGAGAATTTGCTACTAGTGATCCTGACTACTATCGTTGGACCCAGAAACTTTTTCTTTTTCTTTATGATCAAGGACTAGCTTATATGGCAGACATGGCAGTAAACTACTGCCCAGAACTTGGTACCGTTTTATCCAATGAAGAAGTTGAAAATGAATTTTCTATAGAAGGAGGATATCCTGTAGAACGGAGAATGCTTCGTCAGTGGATCCTTAAGATCACAGCATACGCTGACAAGTTATTAGAAGGGCTTGATGAGCTTGATTGGCCTGAAAATATTAAGCAGTTACAGAAAAATTGGATAGGCAAATCAGAAGGTGCTCTCGTAACATTTAATTTAACGAAAGAAGGAAGTTTAGAAGCTTTTACTACCCATTTAGACACTTTATTAGGCGTGAGCTTCCTAGTCATTGCTCCAGAGCATCCAGATCTAGATTTTATAGTAAGCGAAGAACAAAGAGAGGAAGTCGCAACTTATGTCCAAGAGAGCCTCAGGAAAAGTGAACGAGATCGTATTAGCTCTGTTAAGGTAAAAACAGGGGTCTTTACAGGAAACTATGTGCAGCATCCTATTACAGGAAAACTTTTACCTGTTTGGATTTCAGATTATGTTGTCTTAGGATATGGAACAGGAATTGTGATGGGAGTTCCAGCTCATGACGAGAGAGATCGAGCATTTGCAGAAGAGTTTTCTCTTCCCATTCATCAGGTTATTGATGTTAACGGTATTTGTATTAATAGTAATCATAACGAATTTTGTCTAAATGGTTTGTCTGGTAAGGAAGCTAAAGATTACGCACTAGAATACCTAAAGAAATGTTCTCTCGTAAGAGCTAAAACTATGTACAAGCTGCGAGATTGGCTCTTTTCTAGACAGAGATACTGGGGAGAGCCTATCCCTATCATTCATTTTCAGGATGGTACCCACCGTCCTTTAGAAGATGATGAGTTGCCTCTCCTCCCTCCCGATATTGATGACTATCGTCCTGAAGGATTCGGTCAGGGTCCCTTAGCAAAAGCTCGAGATTGGGTGGATGTCCAGGATAAGAAGACAGGCAGACCAGGCTATAGAGAGACCTATACTATGCCACAATGGGCAGGATCTTGCTGGTATTATCTCCGTTTTTGTGATGCGCATAATTCTCAGGTTCCCTGGAGTAAGGAAAAGGAAAAATATTGGATGCCAGTAGATCTTTACATTGGAGGTGCAGAACACGCGGTTCTCCATCTCCTTTACTCTAGATTTTGGCATCGCGTCTTTTATGATGCCGGTCTTGTCTCAACACCAGAGCCTTTTAAGAAACTTATTAACCAAGGACTCGTGCTTGCGTCCTCATATCGAATTCCTGGTAAAGGATACCTAAGTTTAGAAGAGGTAAGGGAAGAAAATGGACAGTGGGTCTCAACTTCTGGAGAGATTGTCGAAGTGCGGCAAGAGAAAATGTCTAAATCCAAACTCAATGGTGTTGACCCTCAGGTTTTGATTGAAGAGTATGGTGCAGATGCCTTACGTATGTATGCAATGTTTTCAGGACCTTTGGGTAAAAATAAAATCTGGTCCAATGAAGGTGTTGGGGGATGTCGTCGTTTCCTAAATCGTTTTTATGATTTGGTTACTTCGTCGGATGTTCAAGATATAGAAGACCGTGAGGGGCTAGTTCTTGCTCATAAATTAGTGTTTCAGATTACAGAACATATTGAAAAAATGTCTTTAAATACTATACCGTCTTCATTTATGGAATTTCTAAACGACTTTTCAAAGCTTTCGGTCTATTCTAAAGGTGCTTTGTCGATGGCTGTTCGTGTGTTGGAGCCGATAGCTCCACATATCAGCGAGGAGTTGTGGGTGTTCTTAGGGAATCCTCCTGGGATTAATCAAGCAGAATGGCCTCAAATAGACGAAAATTACTTAGTTGCTGAAACAGTGGTTTTTATTGTTCAGGTTAATGGGAAGTTGCGAGGACGTCTCGAGATTGCAAAAGAAGCTCCTAAAGAGAAGATTTTAGCCCTGTCTAGAGACTTAGTTGCAAAGTATCTAAAGAATAGTCAAATACGAAAAGAAATTTATGTTCCTAATAAACTAGTGAATTTTGTCTTATGATGCTACAAAGTAATCGTATTTTTAAGTGCTTCTATAATATTGCTTTAGTTTGCGCATTTGTAGTTGCCCTGCCTAAAATTCTTTATAAGATGTTAGTTTATGGCAAATATAAGAAGTTTTTGGCGATTCGTTTCGGTATAAAAAAGCCGCATGTTCCTGGAGAAGGTCCTTTGGTATGGTTTCATGGAGCATCCGTTGGTGAAGTTCGTTTGCTCTTACCTGTAATTAAAAAGTTTTTTGAAGAATTTCCTGGTTGGCGTTGTTTAGTGACGTCATGTACAGAACTTGGAGAGCAAGTTGCAAGACAAGTATTTACTCCTATGGGAGTCACCGTTTCGATACTGCCTCTCGATTTTAGCATAATTATCAAGTCTGTTGTCCGTAAACTGCGCCCTTCTCTTGTCGTCTTTTCTGAAGGGGACTGCTGGTTAAATTTTATTGAGGAAGCAAAGCGTATAGGAGCGACTGCTGTAGTCATCAACGGTAAAATTTCTATTGATTCTTCCAAGCGTTTTAAATTTTTAAAGCGTCTAGGTAGAAACTACTTTTCTCCAGTAGATGGATTTTTATTGCAGGACGAAGTCCAAAAACAACGTTTTCTTTCTTTAGGGATACCTGAAAGTAAGTTGCAGGTTACGGGAAATATCAAGACCTATTTAAAAGCACAGACTGGGCTTGATGTAGAAAGAGAAACTTGGAGAGATCGCTTGGGCTTGCTCCGAGACTCAAGATTGGTAGTCTTAGGCTCTATGCATACAAGTGATGCAGAAAAATGGCTTCCTGCGGTGCAGAAATTGATAAAAGAGGGGGTCTTTGTTTTATGGGTGCCTAGACATGTTGAAAAGATCAAGGATGTTGAAGAATCTTTAAATCGGTTTCGTATTCCTTATGGATTATGGAGCCGTGGTGCCAATTTTTCTTCTGTTCCCGTTGTTGTTGTTGATAAGATTGGCTTATTGAAACAACTTTATCTTGCTGGTGATTTAGCTTTTGTTGGAGGCACATTCGATCCTAAAATCGGAGGACATAATTTATTGGAACCTCTCCAAAGTGAAGTCCCTTTAATCTTTGGTCCGTATATTACATCGCAATCAGAACTTGCGCAACGTCTACTTCTTTCTGGTGCAGGACTTTGTTTAGACGGAACTGAGCCTCTAATTGATACTGTTTCTTTCTTAATAAATAATTCAGAAGTTCGCGAGGCCTATGTACAGAAAGGAAAAGCTTTTATAGAAGCAGAAGGAGCAGCCTTTGATTGCACATGGAGAGCATTAAAACATTATATTCCCTTGTACAAAAATAGTTAAGTTTGATAAATTTATTGGCATATCGCGGGATAGAGTAGAGGTCATCTCGTTGGGCTCATAACCCAAAGGTCGGAGGTTCGAATCCTTCTCCCGCTAATTACCATTTTTGCATGGCGGTATAGCTCAGGTGGTTAGAGCAGCAGAATCATAATCTGCGTGTCGTTGGTTCAAATCCGACTACCGCTATCTTTGCTATAAGATTATTAGGTTACTATTTTTCTAAGCAGATACTTCTAAAAATGTTTTCTTAGCTAATCCATTCCACAAATTCTATTTTTCTTCTTTTTTGTAGGAGCAACGAGGAAAAAAGCCAAGCGTTTCTAGACTTCTTTTCCTTAATGGATCCCATTGAAGGGAGAAGGAGCTTGGACCAACACCTGATGACAACGTCAGTCTTCCAAGGGAAAATCCCAACTTTTTTAAAAGCCCATTACAGTAGAGAGCGTCTCCAGGTTCTTCGAAGGAGGAGGACTGAATTATACAACAACTCTTTATACAGAAGTAGATTTGATACCACATCGTTTGATTTTTTCCATATGTACTTTCATCATATGTAAAGTCCAGGGTTATATTGTTTGACTCAGGATTTTCAAAGAGACATTTCAGGAAATGAAGTGTTAGGAGTTTCTTGCTTTTAGAACAGAAAAACTCAGTGGTATTATTTTTTTCAATATCGCGAATTTGCTCAATTAGAGCTTTCTCTTCTGGATGACCCGTGAAGTCTAGGTCTTTATGTAAATGTAGTTTAGGCCAATTAATCGATTCGATATCTAGGTCTTGTAAGAGTAGTTGCATATTTGCAGAGATAGTAATTTTAGGAGACACCCCTTCGAGAGTTTCAACTTTTATACTATAATATTTTTTAGGAAGACCGAGAACTGGAAAAGCAGCTTCGGCGGCGGCTTGAACTAATTTGGGGTTGGCAGCAAGGATAAGCTCTTCTTCTCTGGTCATATCTGTTGGTAGATAGACGTAGTTTTTCTTGGTTTCTTGATAAAATTTTTGATTTAAGAAGTACCTTAATGTTAAAGCGATTAAAAAATAGGGAACAGGAGGATAAAGGAGAGGATCTTTAAAATCTTTACTGCTGTAGTAAGTATTCCATGTTCTTCCTTAGCTAGATTAAGTCCATAGGGTGACGTGGAAATAATTCGGGCATCAAGAAGAAAATAAGAGTCTAAACTCTTCATGAGAAACTTGCCAGTTAGGACAAACTTGGGAAGAGAAAAAACTCATTTTGCTCAAAGATAAGATTTTTTAACTTAATTATTCTAGTTTAGAATAGCATTTATTTTCAACAATAGTAGAAGAATTTTAATTTTTCTAAATATAGTTTATAAAAATAAAGAAATCTTAACAAAAAAACTAAGGATAAAATCATTAGGGATCGATTCCTTTGCATTAAGCCTGGAACACTCTCATAGTGGGCTTGTTGTTAGAATGGAGGTGAGTGGGCTTGATTTTCCCAGATTAAGGTTAAGGGTCTCTGATCTATGAGTTCCTCTTTTCCAAAGTACTGCAAAGGACCTGGAAAACGATACAAATCTTTAACCAAACAAGAATCGCTTTGTTGAAGTAAATATTGAACAGCAGGTGATTTCGGGTCTACCGAGTCTGTTTTAATAACCGAAGTTTCCGTCCCACAACGATTTTCTATGTGCATCATCTTATACAGGGGAGTGGCTCCTCCCCGCCATTCAGTATAAGCTTGAGCAAGATTATTTATTGTAATCATATATCCAGTCTTTTGTCGCACCAGAAATAATGCAGAAATAATTCCTAAAGCTATTCCATAATTACAATCGAAATTGGATGGGAATCCAGCTCTTGCTTCATAACCAAAAAAATGCGATACGGAATGAAATTCCATCTGGGGTTCTATCTTTTCAATTTCTTTCTTTACGATTATCGCAAGAAGCTCTTCCGTAGCAATTTTTGAAACTCTAACATTTCCGTAAGAATCGCGAGCCAAAAGAAGTTGGTTTGCAATGTCTTGAGGAAGGGAATGAAAAGTTTTTAAGGCTTCTGGGGAGAGCCTAGTAATAATTTTCTCAATAGCAGAATCTCCGTTAGCGAGCAAAACGTTCAGTTCATCTATAAGCTTGCGTGTATCGAAAATATGCTCGATAAGCCCCTCTGGAATTAACACAGTACTATAGTTTTTACCCGATCGATAGCGGTGTACCAAACCTAAAGCAAGATGTTTGCTAAGTTTCTTTAAAGAGATGTTTCTAGTAGCGATATGCTCGCTAATTAAGGCTATATTAGGAAGTGTCTGCAATCCGCATTCTAAAGTGGTATAGGAGGCTTGTTGTCCCATGAGACGGATGAAGTGGTGATATTTTTTTGCAGAAAGAGCGTCTTTAGCAAGATTTCCAATTATTTCTGAGTACGTGCGACAAGAAGTATGAAAGCCCAAAGAGGTTTCAATCCAGCAGTTTTTGAGATCACCG
This sequence comes from Candidatus Chlamydia corallus, assembly GCF_002817655.1. Taxonomy (NCBI): domain Bacteria; kingdom Pseudomonadati; phylum Chlamydiota; class Chlamydiia; order Chlamydiales; family Chlamydiaceae; genus Chlamydia; species Candidatus Chlamydia corallus. The sequence continues at coordinate 47,552 of NZ_NWQK01000001.1, read as the reverse complement.
TCTATAGTTTTAGGAACTCCAATTACAGGTGTTTTGCAGTTATGAGCAAGAAAATATTCCGCAAGCATTGCAGTGTCTGTGTTGGAATTATTTCCTCCTATAATGAGCAACCCGTCTAATTTTAGTTTCTTTACTGTATTGAGGATGGTTTTTTTTTGTTCTTCAGTTTTAATTTTTTCTCGACTAGAGGAGAGCATATCGAATCCCCCCATGTTATAGTAGTCATAGATTACAGAAATATCTAGATCTTTATAGAGTCCACGAGTAAGTCCTAAGGGTCCTTTGATAAATCCAAATAACCGAGTTTTAGGATTGAATACTCGTAAAGCATCAAAAAGACCGATAACGACATTATGTCCTCCAGGAGCTTGTCCTCCTGAGAGCAAAACCCCAATCTTTAATGGTTTTGATGGAGTTGCCTCTCGAGTATAAATAGAAACTTCGGGGATTTGACATAGATTAGGAATGTGTTTTTGTAATTCTGGGGGGGGAGAAGATGGAGAACAGGATTCTTGGATATGCTGTGAATGTATAGTCTCTAGCAGGGAGAGAGTCTCTGGGCGGTAGCGAAGACGTTGGATTTCAAAATAACTTTTATTTAACGAGAGAAGTTCCACAGTTTATTCCCTAAAAGTTAGTTCTTTTTTTAACCATTGAGTGAGATCTAAGAGGGCCGAAGATTCAGAAAGAGGAAAGGCATGATCGACATCAGGATACGTAAGAATAGTGAGTTGTTTGTCTTTATTTCCAAACGCTTGGAGAAAAAGTTTTTGGTGGTTTATAGAAACTAAAGAGTCTTTCTCACCCTGCATGTAAAGAATTCTAGGGAGATTGCGAGCATAGGGAACAAGCTCCTTAAGGATATCTATTTTTAGGAATTGCGAATAGAAATCGGAATTTAGAGTAAGACCAGCATAAGTAACCTCGCCTTTTTCATTAATTGTGATAGCTTCGGGAGAATTTTTTTTTGCTTCCATAGACATTAGTTTGCCTGAAATTGTAGGTGCCCATAAAGCTAAGGCTTTGATTTTCTTACAAGAAAGAAGAGCCAGGAGAGCAAGGGTTCCTCCTATTGAAGAACCAAAAATAGCAAGCTTTTCTGGATCTAGATGAGGCAGGGAATAAAAGTAGTCAATGACCTCCCGAATGTTCTGCTTATAATTTTCAAGAGAGAAGTCAGTAAGGCGACCCTCACAGTCTCCGTGACCAAGAAGATCAACTCTGAGAGCTGCTATACCCAACCGAGTTAGTTCATAAGCTAGACTTACGTGGGAGCGTTTTGAACCTGTTTTATCTGAAGCTAAACCGTGGAGAAGTATAACTGTAGGATAAGGAGGATTAAAATGGAGGGGGGTATGTAAAATGCCAAAAGTGGTGAAGTTATTAAGTAGAGTCAGTGAAAACATAGTGCGCTGTTCATGCTTTTTCAATACCGCGCCTGTAATCAAAGGGTGCTCCTACCTTCTATATGCTTGACCTATGCTAATGTAGTTTTTAAAGAAAAATTAGTCGAGAAAATTCGTTGAACAGAATAACTACAACTGGAAGTTATCAATATTATAAAAAGGCGGTCTTAAGACCACCTTTTATATTGAGTTTTTCTAGTTAAAAAGTCCTCCTAGTGCTGACCCTAAACTACCAGCGAGTTGATCTGCTTTTGACCCTAAATTATCAATTGTTTTTTGCAATGATTTTGGATCGGGAGATACCTTTTTTGGATCGGAAGATGCCTTCTCAAAATGATATTTATAGTGAAGGATCAAACGGATTACGCATTTGAAGATCAGAGCAATCAATAAAGGAACAATCAATATTTATTAATGACTACATCAAAATAGTATGAGATATCGCTGTAATTAAAACAAGTTCAATTTTCTATAAATTTCTATTAGGTTGTTTTATAATAAGAATTATTTATAAATCATTCCAATTTGGTTCAAACTATCTTCAAATATTTATTCTTTAGTTGGAGATATGCCTATGATCCCAATGCTCCTTAATTAGAAAAAACTATCATTAAAGTTTTGATTAAAAGACATTTGTGTTAAACTTTTATTCCCATGTGCTGTCTTTAACAGGTGACAAAGGAGTTTTTATGAGCAACATACGCGGTTACGCAGACTATTCTTCTAGTACTTTTGGAGTTTCTCTGATGAGGAGGCTAGACTCCTATCTTTTCGGGACTACCAAAATTGTTTCTTATGACCCCGAGGGATTTATTTTAATTAAAGAAGTAAAACTCCTAACTTCTATGGCAGCAAAAATTTTAAGGATCCTTGCCTTTATTCTCTTCCCTGTTATTTTAATTGCTTTCGTTATAAACTATTTTTTACACAAAAAATATGATATAAAAGTTGATAGAAAATGCCTCTATCTACCAATAGAGATGACTAAAGAAGAAGAGCTTATCCTTGCTGCCAACCCTAAATTAGTTAGCAGTGCTGCCTTAGCTGCATCTCCTTTATTCTACGGCTTCCCTAGGAAATATCAAGTGGTAAAAATTGAAGCACCCGAAGGGCAGCTTCCTAAAATTACTTTCTCTATAAATATAGAGCTGCTCTTAGAAGACTTAAATGTAGAATCCGTCAATTGGCCTACACTACATCTATATGAAGACCTAGACTTCACGGGTCATCCACAAGAGAGAGCTTTAATTGAAAAAATTCGTGGTATTGAAGGAAGAGATAGTAAGCAGATGAGTTTATTGAGCAAAAGACTCTTAACACGTCATTTCCTAGAATGTTTCTGCAATACGCTTCATCTAGAAAAAAACAGTGTCCCCCTACTTCTGTATACATATGATCATAATACATATGGAATAGAGAAAACCATCTGGCATGAAATCTACTTTGCTATGCAGGGTCTTCAAAAATATTCACCTGGAGCATGTCTTTCTGATAGGATCTTAGAGTTAGGATTTTCCTTAGGAAGAATATTTGCGTTGAAAGGGTCTTGTTCTGGTGCTTTGTGGGTTAACCGTTATGGTATAGAATTCAATAGTGAAAATAAACAAGAGATTTTAGGTGAGTTAGGCTTTTTCCCCCTCAATTGACAAGTCCTAAGCTTGTTTTGTGTTAGAAGTTGGTATGATTTTGATTTAAGTACCCGAAACATAAAAGAAAAAAAAGCAAAGAATTCAGTCACTTGGGAAAGGAATACCTGACGGATTCAGTGCTTTGGATTACCTTTTTCTAACTCAAATATGTTAATAGACTATTTAAAATTTTAATTATATATCGAAATTTGAATTAAAGTAAGAAACTGCTGAATGAAAAAAACTAAAACCCTAATCATTTTTTTGTTTGCTTTGTTAATCGGAACAACTGGTTTTTTTATTATACAAAAACATTTCGCAACTCATATCATGGATTCACGCTCGTTAATAGAAACAGCGAAAGCTTTTACCCTGGCAGGGAATTACTCATTTCAAAGCTCTGTTTCTAAACTATTTGATGAATTAGCGACCACTTCTTTTTTTGCTCGTCAGGGGAGTGACGCAGGCCAAAGGCCCCTCTTTGTGAATGCTCAGATAGATTTTGAGAGGGCGATTGTTCTCTGGCTTAAGTTTAAACAAATTACAAACTGTGTCTGCATCATTCATACTCCCACACCTGCGACGCCTCTTTGTACGGAAGGGGAGATTTCCGTAGGTCTTATAGATCCTTTAATTCAGAATGATTTAGAACGACTGCTTACAATAAAAAAAAGGCCTGATATCATCCGTGATTATTTCCGAGCAGGCGGCCACCTTTTTGCCATATACCCTAAGAAAGGGCGGAGTTTCCGTTCTCAAGAACAGTTAAGAATTTTAGATGATTTAGTACAAACCTATTCTAGTCAACTACATCCAATTGAACTTGAATGTGATGCAATCCCTAAGGATCTGATTGGAGCGACTTATATCATTAAGTTTGCTGATTCTTCCACCTATATTTTGTCTTTAAGAAGTTATCAAGCTAACTCGCCCTCTGATAACGATAACTGGGCCATTTGGTTTGGATCTATTTATGATTCTCCTGTAGCAGATCGTTTTCAAGCAGTAATATCCTTTCTAAAAGATCATGGATTTTCTCTTCCTCCGGTCTCTACTACATAAGATCACTACTATAAACGGGAACTTATTAAGCGGGATAGATAAATAGATAAAAGGTTTTTAGGGTTGCTTTTTTTCCTTACTTCGTTGCAGGTATCAATGCTGTGCCTTTTTTCTCTTCCTAGTCTTACAGAATATGATTTGGAAAATCCCGACCCATAAAAGTCTGATAATTGTTATTATGTTGCATTAAAGATTTTTTGAAGTTTTTAAATTACTTTAATTTAATCTTTAACGTAATTTATAATGTAACTAACTAACTAATTAAAGTTATTCGAATCCATATTGACATGCGTGCTAAGTTTAGACAATCCAATACGAATGTATTATGAAAAATTTTAATTTAAAATTGTTTTAATTTAACCGTTGGTATAAAATTAGCGGTTCTCATTTTTTGGAGGAATTACTGTGGTCTCTTTGTTTTCTTCTATTTCCCTTGCTAGAACCTACCCTTTATTTAATCAGTCCAGCTGCGACTTAGTGGAATGGTTGGCCGAAAAAATAGATTCCTATTTTGATCTGGGACAGGGGCAAACAGTTTTTATTACAAAAGAGAAGAATACGATTTTTTATCTAAAACGCTCTAGTAGATTTAGAATGCATCGTCCTGGATCTCTGGAGTGTACCTTAAAGATCATATCTTACCTACTTGTAGTTCCTCTATTGATTGCTCTCATATTCAAATGCGTAGTCCACTTGATCCTACACTTTATGTATCGTTTTGAGAAATACGTTCCCGTTCCTTCTGATGATGATATAATAACTGGTGCAAAGGAAATTATGCGCGACTTTAAACAGGGTGTCAAAGGTCTAAAGAAGACTTTTGTTTCTGGTGTGAAATCATTAACCAATAAGAGATCAGCCAGTAAGATATCAAGTCGAAGCGTAAATTCTCAATTTGTTAAATTGCCAGGAATGAGGAATGGATATGGATTTCGATAAAAAAGGAAATTTTGATTAAGGATTGCCTCTCTTTTTTGAATTTCTGAGAATTTATGTAACTCTTTCATCCATCATAAAACGTATCTAATGGATTTGCAGAGAGCGTTATAGTTGTCTTATGTTGCTTTAGGAAATCATTATCTATGTCCTTGGCTAGTACTAAATTCAGAATAGCTTTTAGATACCCCTTTTGTTGACTAGCATAGTCCCCTAAGCGGTATATTTGTTGAAGCTTAGGAATATCGAATAGCTTTCGATACATTGTGATAGTCTCATTGAAAGCTATTCGAGCATAGTAACAAGGATGACCCTCTGTAAAAAAGACTTCCTCCTTTAAACCTTCACGTAAATATAAATAAAAGGTAAGCATAGAACATGCCCCTGCTCACAATGGTGTGAGATAACCATCTCGGTAATATGACTGTGTTAAGCAAAAAAGAGGCCTATCTTCTATAGACAGGCTCTTAGCTCTTTATTTATAGAGCATAGAGCTACTTTATCATTCAATAGATCTTCGAACAAACAATCTATAAGTTGTTTGAACCTGTATTGGCATTCGTTTACTAGTTTATAACAACCCAATACGGAACGAAGACAGTGTTCATGAAAATCTGATATGTTATCAATAGTATGCGGAATCCAGTGCATAAATAAGAGTGTTTCTTTATTTTGATTATAAATTTCTTTTAAAACTGGACTAACTGCCCTATCTATAGTGAGCTTAACTTTTTCTTTTGAGGAGAGGCGAAATATATTTTTAACTGTAGATCCGAATTCCAAGGGGTTGGCTTGAGCTTTTAAGATATCGGTTTCTCTTTGCTTATGAAGCCATTCATTAATTAGTTTCTCTTCGATAGATTTTTTTCCTAAGCAGGCTTGCGATGCTAAAAAGAAGGAAGCATTTATAACTAAAATAATTCCTGAGATGAGTACAGGAAGCGGAGGAAGAATTCCCAATCCAGCTAAAGCAAAGCTATGAGAGTGATTCCCCCAACTAAAGCCAGCAAAGCAATAATAAAACAAGTTATGTTAAATAACCTCTTGTTAGATAATTCTTCTGGGGATTGTCTATTTAATCTAACCGATGTTTGAGCATTTTGGAGCAGAGCTTCTGATAATACTTTTCGGTTATAAGGATACCTTTATATATTTTGCGGGATCGCTTCAATTGGTTTGACTATTTTCCCCGTGTTTAGGAGCAGAAGATTGCTACCTTATTTCCTCTCTCGATATACTCTGTATTTCTATGCTCAATAAGAAAATTATCTCCCTCATCTATTGTTTTCACAAAACTAAGAATAGCCTGTAGGTTCTCGTTGTTTGACCGATCGTATTGATTTTTATGATACATTTTTTTAAGAGCGGAAATTTTAAAGAGTTTTCTATAGACACCAATTGCTTCATTGAAGGCTAACCGAGCATAGTAACAGGGATGCTGTGGATTAAAAAAGTTCTCGGCCCTCTCTTTTCGACGCAAGTATAGATAACAATTTAGAGCAGAACGAGGTCCTGCTCGCAGTAGTATGGGGTAAGCGTCTCTAGAAAAACAAAGAGTAAAAGAGACAAGAGCCGTCTTTGTACGGCATTCGCTTTTACCCTGCTCTTGATACTGAGAGGAGAGTTCTAATATTCTAGTGCTTCCAAAGGCTACTGTATCATTTATAAGAGATTCCAATTTGGGTTTGCATGCCTTGATCAGCTTATAGGAAGAGATTACTCTACGTATACATGATTCAGAACTTTGGTCTACATAGTCCATTGTTTTTGGAACCCAATTCATAAATAAAAGCAACTCTTGATTTGCTTCAAAGATCTCCTCTAAATAAGAGTCTTTCGTCTCTTTTAAAATATTTTCTGTTTGGCTTTTTGCTGAATGACCGCTTGCATCTTTTATATTTTCTCCAAAGAGCGCGGGATTTTTTTTTGCCTTTGCTAGGTCTTTCTTTCGTTGTTTTTGGAACCATCCATTGATTTTGGATTCATTTTTATTATCGCGTTCTATCCTAGGATAGGACTTATACCAAGAGACTAAGAAAAAAAGAGAAAGCAAAGCTAGGACGATTCCTGATAATAGTCCAGGAAGTAAGGGAAGGACTCCTACTCCAGCTAAAACTATGAGAGTGATTCCCCCAACTAAAGCTGGCAAAGCAATGACCAAAGAAGCAACCCTAACAACCTTATTTTTAGATAATTCTTCAGAGGATTGTCTATTTAATTTTTCAATAGATGGTTTTGAAGACTCTGGGGCAATGCTTCTGATAGTACTTCCAGTCATATAGAATACCTTTATATATTTTTATGGTTTTGGGTGTTGTGGAGCAGCATTTCTCATATTATTTTCACTCTTGATTGATTCTTTAAAAAAATGTATTTTTAAATAATTGTTAGAAGTAAAAATTCACTCCTATTTACTTTTATTTGCAGCCCTATACATAGGATGCTAGTCTGAGTATTTTCTTATACTAGATAGACCCGACTGTCCCTCTATGTTTGGATTCGATTAAAAAAAGCTAAAACATGATAAAATAATCAGTGTTAAAAAGCAATAAAAAATCATTTTATTAAAAATATAATCCGATGCCTCTCCTCTAAGCTTTCTTTTGCTTTGGCAATGTGCTTAGTAGTCCTAGTTTTCATAGCCCTTTAGTAGGGCTTTTTTTAGCCGTTTCTATTTCAGGCTTAGCCTCCACAATTCTTTTAAATTTTGGCTTAGTGACTGGAGTTAGGGGCAATAGTCATAGCAGCAGTACTTAGACTAATCAAAGCCTAGTGAGAAGATCAATGTTAAGAAAAAAGTCTTTTTAGTCCCCGAATTAGGATTTGAACTATTAAAGCACGGTGCAACTTCTTTTGAAGCTTCTCGTGCCCAAGGAGGTGAGATTCAAAAAATTCCCAAACTTTTTGAACCTAGTTCTTTCTGGAGAACAGTTTTTAAAGAATATTTGGCTTGAGCAGGCTTTTAAGAATGGCTTCATGCAGGAGATTATATTTAGTTGTCGTGATAATACAAAGATATCTTTGAGTATCTTAGTAGGACTTCTCAGCGATCTATCAAAATAAAAGTATATTGAATAATGCCATTTCTTCTATAGAGAGGCTCTTAGCTCTCTCTTTATTTATAGAACACAGAGCTACTTTATTATTCAATAGATCTTCGAACAAAAGCTTAAGCTCGATTCAACTTTAGATATCAATAAAAAAGTTTAGTTGATGATGAGATCTTCTCTAAATAAAAAATAATACTTTAAGATCATCAGCTAATAAATCCATAATCCCGCAAAACAGATTGAGGCTCTTCTTCCCATTTTATAAGAAATCCCGTAGCCATATACGGACCACCCGTTGAATACTGGTCTGTTTTACGCCCATATTGTTTTATGTGATTTAAGCCAAGTCTTAGGAGCCTGGAATAGATTTCAAATCCCGCCTGTTTGATAGCTTCAGAGACTTCGCTATCAAGAATAGGCAAATAAAAATAAAGATATTTCCATATCGTCATGACGTTCAGCTTCTGCTTCCCTTGGTAAGGAAGAAACGTGTCTCTACCGTTCTTAGGGGGATATGGAGAAAAAGTATTTGTAGTGCTAAAAATAAAGAGTTGTTCTAAGAAATAACGAGTCAAAAGTTTCTTGCTTTCTGAACCCAGGAAATCAGTAGTATTATTTTCTTCAATTTTAAGAACTTGATCAATTAGAGCTTTGTCTTGGGAACAATAAGAAAATCTCTCTTCGGAACAATAGACAAAATCAAAGCCATGTTTTAAAGGCCACTTAGGCCACTCTATAGAATCTGTATCCAAGTCTTCTAAAAGCAAATCTATATTAACTGAGAAAGTAATTTTAGGAGTTCTATCGAGGGTCTCGACTTTCATAATTTGGTATTTTGTAGGCAAGGCAAAAAAGGAGGGGCAGACTTCTAGAGCTGCTTTTTCAATTAACTGAGAATTTGCAGCAAGAAGAAGCTCTTCTTGTTTGGTCATTGCTGTCGGTATATAAAAGCATTTTCTATCAAATTTTTTATGTAAGAAGTAGCGTATTGCCAGAGCTATTAAAATAATTGGAAGGAAGATAAAGGAGAGGATCTTTAAGATTTTTACTATTGTAGAGACCCTCGCTGTTTCTTGGGCAGCCAAGGTAAACCCAGAGGGACTGATCGCAACAATCCGAGTAACAGCCTCTCCTCCGAAACAAAAATAGGAGTCCAGTTTACTCATTAAAGAAGCTTGCAAATTAGGGCAGGTTCCGTGAGAAAAACTATATATATTCATTATAACAACTACCTTACTAATTTAAAATGTAACTATTCTACATTAATTTTTATTTCAATTCCACATTAAAAAGTATAACTTGTTATCCCCTTGCTTATCTTGAATTAAGAAGAACTGCTCTTAAGGCCAGATTGAGTATAGGAGGAGTGAAATAACATATTTTTTAAAGAATGGCATCGCTGGTATAAGAATCTTTCAAAGCAGTGGGAAGATGAGAATTAGAATTTAGAGAAAATTTTTCATCTATTATGGAAGTAACGAATGCTTTAATTCGCTTTAGGATACGAGCTTTAGTTTCTTTGTCAGTAAAAGCTACAACAACGCTATTTATCGTAAGCTCTACAAGTTCTCCAAGTTTTAGCGGAGATGCGTACGGAGATCCTAATTGGAGGGATAGCTTGCAGTTTGACGGTATAAGCCCAGAAAGAATCATCATGGTATCTTGAGCGAAATCCCTCCCATTTGAGGATTGTCAGAGCTTAAAGCTATCTTTAAGCCATGTTTTCTAAAGAGATCAAAAAACGGATGCTCGTGCAGAGTTGTGATTCGTCTTTTATTTATCTTGATATTGTTCTCGTATCTATGAACAGTTGCTCCTAAGATTAAGTTAATTATAGGAGCCATGACTAATGTGAGCTTACGATCACGGATATCTTCTATGGTATCGGGATTTTCGATTGCCTGAAATCCATGAGCGATACGATGTAACGGCAACGCGTTGATTGTATTTTGAAGATAACGAAACCCTATCCCCTCTCCAGCATGAGCTTCACAGCCAAATCCTGATTCATAAGCATTTTTATACCCAGAAGCTAGTAGTTTAGGACATGCTCCAGGCGAAGATTCTGCCCCTGCAGATTGTATTCCTACAAATAGCCCAGGAAACTCGGAATGAACCTCTTTAAGCCATTCAACAGCTTCTTGAGCAGGTTCTTTGGAATTTATTTTTGGAGAGAATGTTTTGTTGAAGCAGTTTAAAAAGCGCAAGGTAATCCCATGTTTGTAAAACATTTGTGAAGCACTAAACAATACTTTATAAAAATTCATACGAGCCTGCTTTTCAGAAAGGCTAGAATACAAAACATGGGCAAGACGGATATTTTGTTGAACTTCTGTATAGATAATATTATCGTTCAAGCATTGCTGCAGATAGTTATTCAGAATAAGAAGAAGGTCTTCTTCATTTTGAATGCCTCCAGGAGGAAAGCGATGACCTTGTACTGTAGCCATCACCCTATCAAAGCTATTAAAATCGTAATCTATGATATTAAATTCCAATAAACTTAGATTTGGCTCCTTCTCGTGACGGATATCTTGAAAGTTTCGGAAAATATTCGAGTATTTTTTATGGGGATTCTTAGGAGAAAGCAGTCGATCATCAGTCCAAAAATTATGAGACCACTTTAAGAATCTATTTTTCAAACCTAAAATCCAAGCCAGTTGGGGTGTTATCGTCCCAGGAAGATGTACATGGATATCTGCCTTGGGCAGGCTTTTAATGATGGCTTCAGTGCAGGAGATTGTATTTAGTCGTGGTAATAATACAAAGATATCATTGAGTATCTTATTTATATTTATAGAATCTTCGTTGTCAGGACCTTTTAGCGACTTATCATAAAACATAAAAAGTATGTTGAGTAACTCTATTAAAATGAATGTTATTAAAACTATTCAAGTTTTATAATTTCCTCCTATCTAATCATGTAATTTCTATTAATGTTCTGTATTTTTTAATAAAATAAATAGGATCTCTTCCATTGGGCATAAGATCACTATTCCCATTCTATAGTTCCTGGTGGCTTGTCAGAAATATCATAGACCACCCTGCTAACCTCAGGTATTTCATTAATAATTCTCGATGAACAAGAACTCAGAAAGTCAAAGGGAAGGTACGCCCATCTTGCTGTCATGAAGTCAATCGATTCTACAGCACGCAATGCTATAGTATAACCATAGCTTCTACAATCTCCTTTTACAGAGACTGATTTTACAGGGAGAAAGAGAGCAAAGGCTTGGCTTACTTTATCATAAAGCTTCGATTTTCTTAGTTCTTCTATAAAGATCAGATCAGCCTGTCTTAAAATGCTCAGATATTGAGGCAAGATCTCTCCTATCACACGAATTGCTAACCCTGGTCCAGGAAAGGGATGCCTATTCAAGAGGTAGCTAGGAAGTCCTAAGGCTTCTCCCAAAATCCGGACCTCATCTTTAAATAAATAGCGTAAAGGCTCGACCAACTTAAGCTTAAGATTTTCTGGAAGACCCCCTACATTATGGTGCGATTTTATGACTTCCGAAGCATGTCCAGAGCGTGAAGACTCAATAACATCTGAGTAGATTGTTCCTTGAGCTAGCCATTGTACGTCTAATGAATGAGCCACCTCATCAAACACTTCAATAAATGTAGATCCTAGAATTTTTCTTTTTTCTTCAGGATCTATGACATGTGCGAGCTTTTGATAAAAATATTTCGCAGCGTCTTTTATAATTAAGTTAGGGCCAAGTTTAGCAAACTGCTTTCTAACTTCCTCCACTTCATATTCTCTTAAGAGCCCAGTGTCTACGAATACACAGACTAACCTATTCCCAATAGCCTGATGCAGCAATGCTGCGGTAACTGAAGAATCCACACCTCCAGAAAGGCCTAAAATCACCCTATCAGTTTCTCCTACAGTATCTTGAATTTTACTTACAAGGTCTTCTTGGATATAAGAGGTATTCCATAGTGTTGGAGCACAGCAAATGTCTTGTAGAAAAGTTTCTAAAATCTTATTTCCCACTGGGGTAGAGTCAGAAACCTCTGGATGAAATTGCAACCCATACAACCTTTGCTTGGTATTTTCTATGCCTGAGATTAAGCACTGTGAAGTGGATGCGATTATGTTAAATCCTTCAGGAATTGTCGTGACATGATCGCAATGGCTCATCCGAATCTCTGTATCTAAAGATTCGCCATCAACTAGCTCTTGGAATAGCTCGCAACGATACAGATTGATTGGTGTATATCCAAATTCTCCAACACCAGGGCTTACTGTCCCCCCAAAATCTTTAGCCATAAGTTGCATGCCGTAGCAAATACCGAGAATCGGTATACCAAGTTTATAGATTTCAGGATCCAAACTTGGAGGATTGTTTTCATAGACAGAGTGGGGGCCTCCAGAAAGAATAATCCCTAAAGGAAGTCTTTCTTTTAAAGATTGTCCAGCGGCATTCCAGGGAATAACTTCGCAGTATACAGATAACTTACGCACTTGCTTCGCTAATATATAAGTATACTGAGATCCAAAATCGATAATAAATATTGTACTCAAATGTTTTCTCTATTCTGGATTTAAATAGTTTGAAGTGGGCTTAACTTGATAAATATTATGAACATGACTTTCGGCTCTTCCAGACTCAGTAATTCGAACAAAGGCAGCCCTATTTTTTAGATCTTTGAGAGTTTTAGCCCCAATATATCCCATACCCGAGCGTATTCCTCCTAAAAGTTGATATAGGACATCATGGACAGATCCTTTAAAAGGAAGCAATCCTTCGACTCCTTCAGGAACAAACTTTTTTTGTTCCTGCTTCTGAAAATAGCGGTCAGCACTTCCTTTTTCCATAGCGCCTAAAGATCCCATACCCTGATACCTTTTAAAAGGCTTTTCATTGATATAAATAATCTCTCCAGGAGCTTCATCAGTCCCTGCAAGCAAACTACCTAGCATGACACTGTCTGCTCCAGCTGCTAAGGCTTTAATGATATCCCCAGAATAACGAATTCCCCCATCAGCAATTATGGTGACTGGAGAGTGTTTAAGAGCTTTTGCTACGTTTGTAATGGCTGTAATTTGTGGATAACCGATTCCTGAAATTATTCTAGTTGTGCAGATCGATCCTGGACCAATGCCAACCTTCACAGCGTCAACTCCAATCTCTGCTAAGAATAATGCAGCTTCAGCCGTAACAAGATTCCCCACAACTAAAGAGATTTTTGGGAATTGAGATTTTATTTCTAAGGCAGTTTGAAACACTGCTTTAGAGTGTGCATGAGCAGTGTCAATGACTAAAACGTCTACTCCAGCTTCTACTAAGTGGTTCGCTCTTGAAATCCCTAGAGAACCAGTGCCTACAGCTGCTCCTATAGGAGCTTGAGGACAATTTTCTTTAATTTTTTTAATGCATGAGCTTTGCTCTACTTCGCTCATATTTTTATGTAGAATTCCTAAACCACCTTCTTTAGCTAAAGCAATTGCCATGCTTGTTTCTGTAACAGAATCCATAGCAGCTGAAAGAATAGGTATACGTAGAGAGAGAGTTTTTGAGATGGCCGTGTTTAAGGAGACTTCTGAAGGAAGTATTTCAGAATATTGAGGAATTAAAAGAACATCATCAAAAGTTAAAGCTTCTTCCATTTACTTTACACAAGACACTTTAAAGCATTCTCAACGTTTTCTAGCTATGCTGTCAACACCTTTTTAATTGTTTATCAAATGAAACAGATTTTCATTCTCTGTCCCTACTGAACTGCTTCTAAAGCACCTACAGCTTAGAAGAGATGTATGGAATAAAAGAGCAACCTTTTATTAATCAACGAGCATTGCAAAACCAATGATGTCCACAATGTGACATAAAAGTTTCTGGATTTATATGAATCAGAAGAGAGGGACTATGTGAGCGAACAAATCGATCAGATAAAGGTATCTGAATCCATAAAAAACATTTTGGGTATCTGCAAGGATCTCTTTTCTAGATTTGACGTGAAAAGTTAACTGATTATCTGATTCGTATCGCTAATTTATTTGTCTTGAATCACAAAAACAATTGATGAGGGCATCTGTTTCTATAGCTATTTAGGGAAATATTCGATGGTTCCATCGAGCAAAAATCAGAGAGAGTGTTCATAATAGGAGGCAATTCTTGCATTTTTTAAAAAAAATTATATACTCTTTGAGTTAAAAAATTTTTTATAATGCCAATCATCATGACTACTATATCGAACTCACTTTCCCCCGAATCCAATCCCGAAGTTTCTACTATTCCTGAGATAACACATGTATCCTCAGCCACGCAAACATCTCTGGCTTATACGGTCCCAGCAAGAGGACGTAGATCCACGCTACGTATCCTATTAGATATATTCATCATTATCCTTGGTTTAGCTACAATCATTTCTACCTTTATGGTTATTTTCTTTTTAAATGGGCTTGACCTTCTCTCAACACCATCCATTATCTCTTCATCATGTTTAATTCTTATTGGGTTCCTCTTCTTAATTATGGGATTGTATTTCATGATCACTAGTTTGGATCAAGGTCTTGTAGGCCTTTTGCAAAAGCAACTTTCTGAAGCCGAAGCAAGAGAAGAAATATATATCAATGAAATTGAAGATTTAAAAGGAGAGGGTTCTAGTAGCTGCTGGTCGTGATTCAATAGCAGATGTTTGGACTAAATACCTCTCAAGAGGAAATATCAATTTTTGAATTTTTGTAAGTATTCTTTTTAAAACTTATAATTAAAATCGTTACAACAAAAAGCTTGTAAAACATGTTAGCTTCTATTAACCTCCTTCCAATTTTATTGAGGAGGCGCGATATGGATCAACCTACTTGTGTGGTTCAGGATACTAGAACTGTTTTGTACGCTTTAAATAGCTTTGACCCAAGATTAAGTGACACTATAAATACGCTTGGGAAACAAGCTCCTCTTCAAGCAGAAAATGCGATCGCAGAATTTATTGAAAGTTTGGATACAAGTAGCTTTCCTTTAGAGGAAATTGCAATTCCAGTAATTCCAGGGTACCACCCAAAGTTTTATCTATTGTTTAAAAATAGAGATGATACAGGAGTTCATTACGAAGTTTTAGATGGAGTGTTTTTAAATACAGTCGCTGCTTGTGTTATACAAAATTCCCTTCTCAACAATTCTATGAGTCAGGAGCTCCTTAGCGAAGTTAAGGAAGCGTTAATAAGAAGCGCTCAAACTGGAATGCGCTATTTGATAGGGTCAGAAAATTCTGAGAACCTTTTAACAGGCTCGAATTCTTTTGAACTTGTGAAGAACACCGAATTCTTAGGAAGAGCTCTGGATATTGTTACAATAGACCCAGTAAATATTCTTAATAGTTTGGGAACCTACTCTGCTTTGGACTATTCTTTTAATGAAGAAACAGCGATTCCTAGTTCTGATGGTAGACTTGGATTGCCTCCAGGAACTCGACTTGTTCCAAAGTATATGGCAGAGGTAAATGTAACTACATCAGTCTTTGAGGAGAAGACCTCATTTTCTAATACGTTTTCTACAACAGTAACTGTTAACGTCCCCTATGGTGCAACGAGTTCTCAATGTAAAGTCGGGTTTTCAGGTGCAAACTCGAAAGAAATTGCAGTCTTGAGACGTCAACTTTTCTCTAGTTATGTCCCAAAACTAGCAGATTTAGTAAAGAAACACAAAAGATCAGCAAAAATCTTAATCAACAAAATAAACTTTGGAAATATTTGGCGTAACCAACCTAAGAGTCAGATTCTTACTGAGGGGGATGTGCGCTTAGATTTACAAGGATTTGATAGCAGTAAATTTAATTATCAGATTCAAGTAGGGGCCCATACAATTTCTTCGGTGCTAATTGATCGACCAATTGCAGATATCAAGATTTCTTCTGAGCAGGCCTATGCGATTCGGAAGATCAAATCAGGGTTTCAACAAAGTTTGGATGACTGTCACATTTATCATGTAGGTTTTAAGTCTAATCAATCTCTAGGTAGTTCTGAAGACTCGAGCTCTTTAAATAGTGTAGAAGAAGAGGATGACGATCCTATGGACGGAGCTGAGGGAGAAGAAGCTTCTAAAGAATCAGCTTTTTCAGCTAGTTTCTCTTATGAGTTTGTAAAATCAAATACTCGAGAGTCTAAAAATACAGTCACCCACTCAACAGCCTCCCATACTTTATATACTTTAAGGCAGGATTGTTCTTACGATCTGAGCCTACTCAAAGTAGATGATGAATTTCGTTATTGGGTAGAAAAAAAATTGGACGCCAATGATCCAGATTCCTTAACTGCTTTTATTAAAGAAATCGGAACACACTATACAACGTCTGTGACTTATGGTGGTGTGGGTTTTCAAGTATTAAAGATGTCCTATCTCCAAGTGGAGGATTTAGAGAAAGAGAAAATCTCGGTGTCAGTAGCTGCAGCAAGTTCTTTATTAAAAAGTAAGACATCAAACGAAACGGAAAAAGGTTATTCTTCCTACCAGTCTGACTTGTCAGCTCAAACAGTATTTCTAGGTGGAACAGTATTACCTGATCTTCAACAAGACAAGTTGGATTTGAAAGAGTGGTCTGAAAGTGTTCCTAATGAGCCTATTCCTTTAGCTGTTAATGTCTCTCCAATCACCGATCTCCTTGTTCCAGAGCTGTTTCCTTCTGAAGATGCAGAAGTCCTGTCGCAGAAGAAATTAGCTCTTGGAAAAGTAATCCTTAAGTATTTAGACAGTCACAAGCCTAAAGAGGAAGGCCCTAAACCAAGCATGATTACTTCTGGATTTTTATCCTCCTCAATATTTACTCTTACAGCAGCAAATTCTCCTGAGACAGTTGCTCTTCCCTATGTCGATTATTGGTCTACAATTCCGTATCTTTTTCCTACTCTTAAAGAAACTTCTGGTGCTCAGCCTTTAGAGTTGTATTTAAGGTTTAATGATATGTATCAGAAACAAAATCTAGTCCACAATACTTCCTATATTTTAGCTTCAATGTCGGTGACTTTAGGATATTTCGGAAATTCCTATAGGGATTATGATGCCCTATCCTTTTATGGAAGTTGGCCTCAGGCATATTTTGACTGGTCTGGATATACAGACAGGTGTACTTGGACGTTAGAAAAGCTCAATACAACTGGTGATCTTTTCATTCGTTTTGGAGATGAGATACGTTTAAAACACAATGCCTCTGGAGAATATCTTGCCACCACGAGCATGTCTGATGGCTATCAGACACTAACTCGGACAAACAAGATGAGCGACGCTGTTTTTATAATGACCTTGCCTTCCTAGAAAACTGAAAAGAATTTTTTTCTTAGGGTTGAGGAGAAATCTTCTTATAGCTTTCATGAACACATAGTATAGAAGTGCCGTTTGCTAAAAATGTGCTTCGGAGATAATCTTCACCAAAGGCATCTCCAAAAGTATTTAGAGAATCTGGGGAGGAAACGCTTTCCCAGACTAAAGAATAGTATCCTTTTATAGGTAAGATCTCTTTTGAATAGATACTCGCATCCGCAATCCAGGCATAGGCAATGCCGCAGGGGCTGCCCTCAGGATAAGAGCAAACTTCAACGGGATAAAGGCTGTAGATACCTTCTCGCTTTCTAGCTACTATAAAGTCTTCTTCTGTCATTTCAAGACCTACAGCATTACAACGTTGTCCAGGAGATTTAATAAGATTGAGGACAGCTCGGTTTTCAGGCCCATCTTGAGGGGTTCTACGGCGGCTTCCATTTTTTAAATACTTTCCTGTATCAATATTAAAAGAGCGCTCATATCCGTTTATCCAAATGGGAGAGGGGCGATAGGTTTTCAATGTAAGAGCTGCTGATTTTGGGTGCATTAGACTTCCATAAGTAGATATAGGAATATAAGAACCTTTGATTTTAAGATTCTTATGGATTTCTCTCCAAATTCTACGAGACTCCTCATCAGTCTTGGCTATTATATGAGGATCATTATGCTCTTGAGAAAATACTTGAGCCGCACGAAATGCAGAAGAATAATGAGGCAATTGCGAAATACTCCTATTTCCACCGACAAAAAATTCTTCGCTCTTTGAACTATTGTGATAAGTTAAGGAGAGCTTTTGATTACAGGAGGAAAGAAATAAAATACCTAACCCTAAAAATATAATGGGGCGGATAAAATAAACTGGCTGTTTCATAAGTAGATCAAGAAAATTAATTTATGTGGTAGTTGGCTTTCCTTTATCCTACTTAAAGAAGCTTTTTAACAACGTTTCAGTATAATTTTGATGCCATGGTTAGAATAACACACAGTTGTCACTACGGAGTATCCCAACCCTCTACTATATTTTACAAACTGTCAAGAAATATACTAAAAAAAGAATACTAATCCAACTGTCTTTCTTGAAGAATTCTTTGTTCTGCTATGCTGGATTCCTCGAACAATTTAGTCCAAGTAAATCCACACCTCTCTTTTTTTGTTTTCATAGCCTGTGATGATACCAAGAGCAACTAGCTGCTTTAAAATACTTTCACCTAAACAGAGCTTGCCATCCCCAGGTTCAGATTTGTCAGGTTTATGGAAAAGTTCACCAGTAATTGTTTCAGCATCTATAGTCTCGCCGCCAAATTTTTGAGAGACTTTACAATAACGTCTTGTTTTAGGATCTCGTTCAATATAGCGTTTAGCTAGAAAACTTAAGTATTCTTTGATTAAATCTAACTTTTCCTCATAGAGAAAGTTTTGTTTTCCCTGAGTATGAATAGGAGCTGACAGATCTAAAGCATAGCTCAGTCTATCAAAAATTAAAGACGACATGAACCCCCTGTCGCACTTTAGAGATTTTGGCAACTTCATTATCAATCCCTTTAAGAAACTTGGGGGTACTGTCTTCAAAATCTTTCGTATTAATACGGTTTGCTGTTTATGCTTTTCAGCAAGGCTTTGTTCATTAAAGAACCCGATAGACTCAAATACACAGGAATAGTCGCTAGTTTTTGCGTCATTTACATTTAAGGTTAATGTTTTTTTCCCTGGAATTATTCCAGAACGCCCTGCTTGAAAAGCAAAATTAAAGAAACTATGAACACATGTTTTAATTGACTTGATATGCTTTGGATCAGTACAAGGCCCTTCCTTATTTTCAGGATTATTTAGAAAGTCCTCAGTTAATTCTTGGAAATTTGCTTTCTTAAAATCCAATTTTGAGATCAATAAACCGGATTTTAGACTGAGTCCAACAACCTTCGGAACTTGAAATTTTTGAATTTTACAAGCTGTAAGTAAGTTTCTTGCATTTGTTCTGCGTACCATGGCCTCTACGAGAATATTATCTAGAGTTTTAGATAAGCCATTAATTTCATTGTGTTTAGAAGATACAAATGTAAAGCGGAGAGTTGGGTAGTTAGTAACACTAAAAGTAAATACGGAATGACGATCTTTGTGATAAATATCTAATAAACAGATTCCTTGAGCATTTAGAATCTGATTTGCCTTTGCGGGATCACACCCTGCTTCATGAAAATAGGTTTCTCTTACTTTCCTCTGAAATTTTAATATTGCGGCAGGATAAGTTTCATTAGCTACTGTTTGCTCGATAAAGACAGTCTTGTATTTATAGTCGAGTATTTTATGTAAAATAAATCGAAGAACTAAAGCAATAAGGACTACAGGGAACAAGATACAAGATAGTATCTTTGTAATTTTCTCTGCTGTGCTTAGTTCTCTTCCAGGACGTCTAACACAGTAAAGCTCCCCAGAGATATCGTCCCTAGCTAGAACATCAGTCGTATCCTCTCCCCAATAGAAATAAGAGTCTAGGGTTTCGACAGCTTTTTCTAAACAGCTAGGTTTTTCATAATGAGAATTCAAAGAATAACTGCTATATAGTACTTTCATAAAAAATTTAAAAAAAATTAAAAAGCATTCTATTTTAAATAATTCATCTAATTAATGAGAAGCTCTTTTTAATTTTATTTGTTAAAAATTTTTAAAATTAAATAATTATTTAATAGGACGTCTTTTATAAAGAAAATATTTAGATAAAAATGGTTCTTAGGATTTTTTAAAAACGAAATTGATTTGAATAGAAAAGGGTTCTTATTTCAAGAATTATACGATGGGCTTCTTAGATTATTTAAAATTCTTTAAAAAAAGAATTTCCCTCTGCAAGAAGGTTGTCAATATAGTTAATGTCATAATTAGAATCGAGAAACTTTGGATTATTCAGCATAAATTGATGAAATGGTATTGTAGACTGCACACCGCCGATATGAAACTCTTTCAAGGCCCGTTTCATGATAGCTATGGCCTCTTCTCGATTTCTACCTTTAGTAATCACCTTAGCTATCATAGAATCATAGTAGGGAGGAATTGCGTAGCCACTATAGCAAGCCCCATCTAGACGAACCGATGGACCTGCAGGAGGAAGATAATAATCCAAACGGCCTGGAGATGGAGCAAAGTTATTTGTAGGGTCCTCAGCATTAATGCGACACTGAATGATATGACCCGAGAATTTTATATTTTTTTGTTTCCAAGGTAGCTTATTCCCCATGGCTATATGAATTTGTTCTTTTACAAGATCTATGCCTGTCACTTCCTCAGTAATCGTATGCTCGACCTGTATTCGGGTATTCATCTCCATAAAGTAGAATTTTTTGTCTTTATCTAATAGGAACTCAACTGTTCCGACAGAAAAGTATCCAGCGCTTCTTGCTAAATCTACAGCGACTTTCCCTACTCTAGCCCGGATTTCCTCATTCAAAATCGGACTAGGAGTCTCTTCAATCAACTTCTGACGTCGTCGTTGGATCGTGCAGTCTCGCTCTCCTAAATGGACATAATTCCCATGTGTATCTCCAATGACTTGAATCTCTAAATGCCTTGGATTTTCTATAAATTTTTCAATATAAACATTGGGGTTATTAAAACCAGCTTCAGCTTCTGCGCGTGCGGCAGAAAAAGCTCTAAAAAATTCATCCTTTTCTTTAACAATACGGATTCCTCGCCCCCCACCTCCAGCAACGGCTTTGATAACGATAGGAAAACCTATCTTCTCAGCTATTTTTAAACCCTCGCTTTCGTTTTCAATAATCCCTTCAGAACCTGGAATCACAGGACACTTTATCTTTTTAGCAAGCAATTTTGCAGCAATCTTATCTCCCATTGTGGCAATAGACTCTGAACTAGGTCCTATAAAAGTTAGACCACAACTCTCACATATAGAAGCAAAATTTGCATTTTCACTTAAAAAACCGTAGCCAGGATGAACAGCATCAGCTCCTGTAATCTCACAGGCAGCCAAGATATTAGATATCTTTAAATACGACTTTGCTGCTTGAGGCTCTCCAATACAGACAGCCTCATCAGCAAGAAGTACATGGAGAGCTTCTTGATCTGCTAAAGAATATACTGCTACTGTCGACAATCCTAAATCATGACAGGCACGTATAATTCTAACAGCAATCTCTCCTCTATTAGCGATTAAGACTTTTTTCATGATTCATCTTTAGCTATACGAAACAACTTAGACCCAAATTGGACAGCATCGCCACTGGTAATCAATACCTCAAGAACACGTCCACTCATCCCAGCCTTAACTTCATTCATTACTTTCATAGCCTCAACGATACAAACAATAGTATCTTCAGAGACTGTGTCCCCAGGTTTTACAAAAGGAGGAGAATCTGGGGCAGGAGAACCATAGAAAGTTCCCACTAAAGGAGAACTTATAAATTCTCCAGAACTTGTAGTTTGAGAAATTTCTGAATTTTCTGTAGAGGTCTCTTTAATCGTATCCTTCTTAGGGTCCATTGGAATAGGACGTTCTTGAGAAAATCCACTAAATAACCTGCTGTCATAAAATACAGGATCTTGTCTATTTCCTTCCCCAGTATCTCTTTCTAACTCCAATTCAAGCCCTTCACGTTTTATAGCAAAACGCTTCATACCATTGCGTCCCATAGCAATCATGAGCTTTTCTATTTGTTTTAAATCCATACCAAGTCTTCTTTAATTGAAATTAGACGCGTTGAATATACTCACAAGTCCGCGTATCTATTTTTATAACATCACCAATTTCTACAAAAGGCGGGACCATAACTTCAATTCCCGTTTCTAGCAAAGCCTTTTTAACCCCTCCAGAAAGGGAAAGGGAATCTCCAGGAAAGTCTGTTTTTGATACCATCAGCTCTAAGAAGTGGGGCAGCTCTACAGAAAAAACTACATTATCATAGACCATTGCAGAGACAGTCACACCTGCCTTTAGAAACAAAAAGTTATCTTTCATGATTTCTTTTGGAATGTATAACTTTTCGTAATTTCCTAAATCTAAAAAAAGATAACTTTCATCTTCAAGATATAAATATTCTAAAGTGCGGGTTTCAAATTGCGCCTCTTTCACCTCCTGAGTTGCTTTGAAATTTCTTTCAACAACAACATCAGAATCCGCACCTTGTAAAGCAACTTTAATGAAGGATTCTCCCTTGGGTCCTGCCACCTTAGAAACTGAGGTTACTTTATAAAGACCGTCCTTTGTGGAAATAAACATCCCTACGGATAATTGGCTACTTAACACCATAATTTTCTCCTCGCAGCAATAAAATTTTATCTTTCATTGCCAATGAACCTGTTTCAAACAAGTAAGAAGCTGTTACTAAAATATCAGCTCCTGCCTCTCGACATAGCGGCGCGGATTGTTGATCTATACCTCCGTCTACCTCTATTAAACAAGAATCCTTTAAACCTAAAGTCTTTATCATATGACGTGCGAAAATAATTTTGTCTACAGTATTTGGTAAAAAGCTTTGTCCTACAAATCCTGGATAAACCGACATTAACAAAACAACATCACAAAACGGAAGGAAAGAAGAAAGGAACTCCATTGAAGTATCAGGAGAAAAAGCTAGGCCTGCTTGAACTCCATATTTTTTTATATAAGATAAAAGCTCTTTTATATCCTCTGAAGCTTCAAAATGAACTATAATTCTATCAGCACCAGAATGAACGAAACTTTCTATAAATTCAAAAGGATTGTAAATCATAGCGTGGACTTCTAAAAATAGATCTGTAGACCTATTAATCGCATCAATAATCCCAGGACCAAAAGTAAGGTTCGGAACAAAGTGACCATCCATGATGTCTATATGGATGAAATCACTTCCAGCGTGCTCTAGCTTTTTTGCTTCTGCACCTAAACAGGCAAGATCTGCCCCCATAATTGAAGGGCCAACTAATACGGATTCCTGTTTCTTCACCTCAGCCTATCTTAACTTCACTACGCTATTTAAAGTAGAGTTAGCCTTAACTGTCTACTATTTATATTTACTGGTTGATGTATCCACGAACTCCTACCAGTTGTATGAATAGAAAATGAATACGGACCACCACCATAATACAGAACGAATATATTTCAAAGAACCATCGAGGATTTCTTATTAAAAATTCTTTTCTTTTTATACAAAGATCCTAAGACTACTCTTTCTGTTGTTCTAATTAATGAAATTCAAATTAGGGATTTGGATAGAGCAAATATATCGCGATTCTCACCTGTACCAAAACAGGAAAACGTTTAATAAATAGCTTTGAAAAAGTATTTTTCAGGGCTCCTCAAAGTTTATACTAAAAAGTATAGTTTATTTATGACAACGAAGAGATAGGAATCCAACCCATTCATTATAGAAACCTGAAGGATGCGCAACCAACTCATTTGGAGCGCTTAATAAAAAATAAGGGCATATAAATTTCTTGATTTTTTAGACCAGGAAAGCAATAATCCTTGGCCATGTTAACTCATTAAGGATGGAATTCTTATGGCAATTACCCCAAAAAACGAATCCGCAGCAGCTGCAGCTGCTGTTGTTATACCTGTAGAAACAGGAACAACAGGAACAACAACAACTACTACTACTGCAGCAGCAGCACGATCATCGTCTTCTTTAACTGAAAAGATTATAGCCGTAGCTAAATATATAGTTTATGCACTTGTAGTAGTAACAGGAGCGCTCGGTACAATTCTTGGTCTATGTAGCTTGTTAACTCCTGGCTTAGGCATTGCTATTCTTGTTGTTTTCCTTGTTTCTGTAGCAATTTTGGGCTTAATCCTTAAAGATTCTCTAAGTGGAGGGGAAGCACGGAAACTCAAAGAAGAGGTTGTTAAATTTTCGGATGAAAATAAGCGATTAGAAGTCACAAGAGTGGTCCTTGAAAATGAAGTAAAAACGCTAGCATTAACTAATCAGAATCTTAAAGAGGAAATCGCAAAATTTTCATCCGAGAATGCTAGTTTAAAAGAGAGTATAGAGAAATTACAGCATCAAGTTGAAAGACTTGATTTACAATTAGGGGCAATAGAGAATCTCAGCAAAGCGGTTGAAGAAAATGCTGGAGACTGTAAATCAATGTTGGCTGCAATAAAAGAAATACAAGGTTCTATTGGAATAGACCTTGCTGCGGAGATCAAGCATACTCTTTCATCAATGAGAACATTAATCGGTGAAGAGTGGGTACAACAATCACAAAAACAAATTGCTAGCCTCAAAGAACAAATACAATCTTTACAAAGTGCAATTAAGGAGCTACAGGTACAGAAAGACATCTTAAGCCAAGCTATTCTAAGCCTACAAAAAGAAGTATCTAACTTAAGATTTACTGCTGATGGTCTCAAGGCTAACGAAGCAGCGCTTTCTCAGAGGATTCTTGAATTGAAAAAACAAGAAGTGTCTTTGAAAAAGCAGGTTGAGGCGCTTCAAGCAATGACAACAAAAGCAGAAGCAGCTCAAAGTAGGCTTATCTCTATTATTGAAACAAGTACAGCTGGAACAACTACAACAACAAGTACAGCTGATACAAGTACAACTGGAACAACTGAAGAGAAAAAAGAGGATTAAGAAGGCCTCTTACTTAAAAAAAATAAGGAGTAGGGATGAAACTTTACTCCTTATTTTTTTCTACAGAGGTATCAACTTGTTAAAGCTAATTGCAACAAATTTCCTCGCCTCTTATGCTTTTGATTTTAAGGTGGAATTTTTCCCCTTCATATTAAACCACCCCTATGCATTCAAAATTTTCTTCTCAAAGAAAAAAAAATACTTTTCATAAGCAAGAAACATCTTGGAACCCCATAGCATCAAGTTATAACAAACTGGTTCAAAACAGCGGGCACTACTATCATAGGGAAACTATCCTTCCTCAGCTTCTTCCACTACTAGCTTTAAACTCAAAAACTTCTTTATTAGATATTGGTTGTGGTCAAGGTTTTTTAGAAAGAATGATTCCTAAGAAATGTCGTTATTTAGGTATAGATATCTCCCCTAGATTGATTAATCTAGCAAAGAAAATGCAATCAGAACGTTCCCATGAGTTTAAGATTGCCGATCTTAGTAAACCGTTACAATCAGTAGAACTTCCATTATTTTCTCATGCAGTAGCAATCCTTTCTCTTCAAAATATGGAATTCCCTGGAGAAGTTATCCGTAATACAGGAGCTCTGCTTGAACCGCTTGGGCAATTCTTTATAGTTTTAAACCACCCTTGTTTTCGGATTCCTAGGGCTTCATCATGGCACTACAATGAAAATAAAAAAATTATCTCTCGTAATGTAGAGCGTTATCTCTCACCAATGAAAATCCCAATTATCGCTCACCCAGGACAAAAGGATTCGCCCTCCACACTTTCTTTTCACTTTCCCTTAAGCTATTGGTTCAAAGAACTATCTTCAAATGGCTTTTTGGTTAAAAATCTTGAGGAATGGATATCTTCAAAAACCTCGACAGGAAAGCGAGCAAAAGCAGAAAACCTTTGCCGAAAAGAATTTCCATTATTTCTTATGATTTCATGCATTAAGATCAAATAAAAACAAATTGTAATTATTTAAATATGTTTTTTATTAGAATAAATAAAAAACACTAGATTATTGCATTATGTTTCGAAAACTTTTCCCGTTTTCTAAAAAAAAAACAAGTCAGAAGCGACATCTTCGAAACAATGGGCTTTTGCAAGTCGTTATCCAATCAGTAAAAGTCTTGCTGCATAACGAAGCTTCTAAGGAAGCCTGCGTGTTAAGCTACTATGGATTACTTACTTGTATTCCTATTATAGTATTCTTCCTAAGGCTTTCCCAACACCTATTTACAAACCTCAATTGGAAAGAATGGCTGATTATCAAATTCCCAGATTATAAAAAGCCAATCGTTGCTATTGTGGAAGCTGCTTATCATGCTACAGAAAGCAACATAGGGTTGGTCTTGGTAGGAAGTTTTTTTGTTTTCTGTTGGGCAGGAATTTTAATGCTCCTATCCTTAGAAGACGGGCTAAATAAGATTTTCCGCACAAGCTGGACTCCCATATCCCTAAAGAGGTTAGTCTCTTACTTTGTGATCACCCTAGTTAGCCCTATGATCTTCATTATTGTCTGTGGTGCTTGGATTTATATCACACAGATTATGCCTATCCAATACGCTAAGTTGTTTTCATTAAGTCACTCAATGACCACGCTCTACTTTATTTCACGACTCGTTCCTTATCTTCTACTCTACTTAGCTCTATTTTGCTGTTATGCTTTTCTTCCTCGCGTTGCCATCCAAAAAACAAAAGCTCTTATCTCTACGCTAATCATAGGATCTCTCTGGATAGTCTTTCAAAAGGCTTTCTTTAGCCTCCAAGTTTCCTTATTTAACTATAGCTTTACCTATGGCGCCCTTGTAGCTCTTCCTTCATTCCTTCTTCTCCTATATATCTATGCAATTATCTACCTATTTGGAGGAGCTTTGACATTTATTATCCAAAATCGAGGCTGCACTTTCGTATTTCTAGGGGACAAAATCCTGCCTAGCTGTTACTTACAGCTAATCACATC
This sequence comes from Candidatus Chlamydia corallus, assembly GCF_002817655.1. Taxonomy (NCBI): domain Bacteria; kingdom Pseudomonadati; phylum Chlamydiota; class Chlamydiia; order Chlamydiales; family Chlamydiaceae; genus Chlamydia; species Candidatus Chlamydia corallus. Next base: position 20,678 of record NZ_NWQK01000001.1, on the reverse strand, counting down.
GACATATATTCTAGCTTTGACAACGCGTCAGTTCAATGAAGGTCGTTCTCCTTTAACCCCACAATTCATTGCCAAACATTCGAAAGTTCCTATCGGAGAGGTCTCTCAATGCTTAGATATTTTAGAAAAAGAAGGGTTTATCTTTCCTTATAACAATGGGTATCAGCCTGTCTTTAACTTCTCTGAATTTACAATCAAAGATGTTGCAGACAAACTTCTTCATCGGGAGATTTTCACTAAATTTAATCCCGATTTGGGGATCACGTTCATAGAAAACAGTTTCCAAAATATGTTTAACCAAGCCTCTAAAAATAAAGATAACCTTACTCTTAGCGAGATTGCTAGTCGAATCAAATGAAACAAAGATCATGGTTTAAAATTTCAGGAATCTGTTTAGGCATTAGCATTGTCTTAGGATTGTTAATATCCCTCCCCAAATTACTTTCAACAGAATCTGGGAAATATCTTATGTTTTCCCTAATTCATAAAGAATCAGGCCTCTTCTGTTCCGCTGAGGAACTCAAGATTTCGTGGTTTGGACCGCAAACCGCTAAAAAAATAAAACTTATGGGAGAAAATGATAACGAAGTCTTTTTTGCAGAAAAACTTCAACTCGACGGATCTTTATTGCGTCTTCTGATCTATAAAAAGCCTAAGGGGATTACTTTATCGGGATGGTCTCTAAAAATTAATGAGTCTGGCTCTATAGACCACCCTTCTGCTAGTAGTCACTTAGATCCAGGATCTTTACTTTCTTACCTAAATACCAGCAAGATCATTTCTGAGCACGGATCTATCACTATGAAAACAGGATCAGGCTCTTTATTATCTGTATCAGGGTTTTACTTAGAGAAATCATCAGAAAAGTTCATAACTAAATGTGTAGTCACTGAAGATCAGCAATCTGGGAACATTTTTATAGAGAGTATATTTTCTCCTATTGTAAGTATCTCCGCACAGTTTTCTTCAGTTCCCGTTGCATTTTTTAAAATTTTTATAACCTCCCCCTTCTGGGACGACCTTTTTTCTTATGAAGATATAATCAATCTGTCTGCAGAAGCAAAACATACTAATGATGGTAAGATCTCTATGATAGCCTTTGGTGAGGGAAATCAAATCCAAATGAAGCTCCAAGGTCACATCCATAAATCTATATTCTATATTATAGAAGGGAGTTCTTCGTTCATAGAACTTAAACCTGAGCTTGCCTCAGCTCTTTGTAACCTAGTGATTCCGTTATCCACACCAATCACCAGTAAACAGATTCATGCTACTGTCTCGTATGCTAAAATTCCCTTAGATATTACTAAATGGAAACATATTGAAATTACCTCTCAAGCACAACTACCTGAAGTCACAATACATCCCAAAGACCCCAACTTAGCACTACAGCTACGTGACACGCAGCTAGGAATTAAAAAGACTGAGAAGTTTTCAGACATTCGCTACTCCGCATCTACAGTTTTAGGGGGAGCTTCTCCTTCTCATCTCAATGGCTTAATACGTGTAGACAATAAAAAGCATCTCACTAAATTTCGTCTACAGCAAGCACAACTACCCCATACCTATCTAAGAGCAATTTTTCCTCAGCCTTTCGTTATAAATATTCCTCTAGATGTTTCTTATTACTCATTAAATATCGATGGGACATACAAAAACTGTCATTTAGAGGCAGATGCTATCCTGGACAACCCCTTATTAAAATTGTCATGCTCCGTCTCTGGAGCATGGAAGAATTTTCTCTTTAAAGGAGAAGGAACGTACCATTTTAATAAAAAGTGGCAAGGGATTCTCTCCCCCCACCTTTCTTATGCTGAAACTGGATTCTCAGGAAGAGCACAAATTACAGAGGCCAACCTTTTTTTCCCTAAATTTTCTGGAAAAATTACTGCAGGAGAAAATGAGCTTTTCATCCATGCAAAATTTGGCTCCCCTCATGAACCTATCAAGCCTGAAACTACTTCCATACTAATTCACGGACAATTTTCTTCTCTTCCCCTCAGCCTAATTTCCCCCCACCTTTCTCCCTTTCAGCTGAAAAAATTGAACTTCTCCTTCCACACCGATGGAGGGAAGTTTCTAACCAAAGGGAACCTTCAAGCTCTTATTAACAATCCAGACTACCCCAACCTGAATGACACACGTATCTTAATCCCAGATATTCTCCTTATTCCTGACGAATCCTCCTCCTCGCCTTGTTTACAAGATCTAAAAATCCAATGTTCTGGAGAGATCTTTTCTTTGTCTTTGGACTCTATTACTAAGATATATGAGAAAAAAGTTCTCCTTTCTCCTTATTTTGGTTCCTGTGGAGATTTGAACTTTAGAATAAACTACAATCCTAAAGATCAGGATAGGTTTACCTTATTTTCCAACTTCAAGTCGGATGCGCTCCTAGGAGAACTGAAGCTGGTCATGGACTCTTCTATGAAGCTTTCTTTAGGAACTGAAGGAATTTTCCAATGGGAAGTTAGCCCCGAACGTTACGCAAGTTTCTTTAAAAACGCATCGTGTTCCCCGACCTGCTTGCTTCATAGAACTGCAAGCATACGCTTGGATATCTCAAAGCTCTCATGCCCAGATGAAAAAAAAGGTCTTTCTTGCCTAACACTTCTTGCCGCAGGAGGACTTGAAGGTTCTCTAGAAGCAACACCACTAATCTTCTATGATCATGTATCTAAGGAGACCTTTATTATTAATGACTTTAAAGGTTCTTTGCGAGCTAACAATTTAGATTCTAAAATAGAATACAATGTTAAAGGCTCTTGCCTAACTCCTAGACAAGACTCTAAAACTCTTGCGGAATTTTCGTTAGAAGGACAGGTCAATCGTCTATTCTCTCCAGAGTCTAGAGAATTTAAACAAACTGCAAATTGGATTCGTATTCCGTCTTCTTTCATTGCTGGAATCATCCCCATGTCACCGGGATTGAAAGCTCAGGTATCCTCTCTTGCAGGTCCTAGAATGAATGTATCAATTAAAAACGAACTTCGAGTTGGTGAAGGACCTGTTGACATTATCGTCGACTCTGAAAATCTTCAAGCTCAAATTCCGCTGATCCTAAACGAAAAGTCCATCTTACTTAGAGATAATCTAAAAGCACATCTCAGCATAAATGAAGATGTAAACAAAGCCTTTCTACAAGAGTTTAACCCGCTCTTGGCAGGGGGAGCCTATTCGCAACATCCAGTAACTTTAGAGATCAACAAGGAGAACTTCTATCTCCCTATACGTCCGTACTCTTTTGAAGAATTTCATGTCCAATCAGCAACCCTAGATATGGGGAAAATCTCGATAGCAAATACAGGAACTATGTATGCTCTTTTTCAGTTCCTTGACATTACTGAGCAGAAAAAATTTGTAGAATCTTGGTTCACTCCAATCTTTTTCTCGGTACAAAAAGGCTCTATCATTTGCAAGCGCTTTGATGCCCTTATCGATCATAGAATACGCCTTGCTCTATGGGGGAAAACAGATATTGCTAATGACCGTCTTTTTATGACCTTAGGTATCGATCCTGAGGTTATCAAGAAGTACTTCCACAATACTTCTTTAAAAACTAAAAATTTCTTTCTGATAAAAATTCGAGGATCCATCTTATCACCTGAAGTAGACTGGTCTTCGGCCTATGCTAGAATTGCCCTACTAAAAAGCTATAGTCTTGGGAATCCTTTTAGTAGTCTTGCCGATAAGCTCTTTTCTTCTCTTGGCGACTCCACACCTCCACCCACAATATATCCCTTCCCATGGGAAAAATCTAATTTTAATTCTATAGAAAATAAATAGAATGCATATAAAAATAGTAGTTCTTTTTAATTAATTACTTTTATAAACATTAAAAAATAATTAATTTATTAGGATTACAACTCATGAGAAAACGTCATTCCTGCGACCAAACTTCTACAAAAAAAGAAGCTATTGCTAAAGCTATCCAAAAAATTATCAGGATTATGGAAACAACAGAACCCTCTTTAGACTTAGAAATCCCTAGATCGGAAACTGAAGAAATTTTACAAGAAATCAAAGAAATTAAACAAAAGTTATCAAAACAAGCAGAAAAACTAGGCCTTTTAGAAACATACTGCTCTCAAGAAACACTCTTTAATCTTGAAAATACTACAGCATCACTCAAGCTTTCGATAGGAAGTTTTATAGAAGAACTTGCTTCTCTTAAACGTCTCGTAGAAGAAAGTATCGAAGAATCCTTAGCGCAACAGGATCAACTGATTCAATCTGTACTTATTGAAATCTCAGACAAGTTTCTCCCCTCCTTAGGAGGAACTCTTTCTGGAAATCTTGATATGAACCAGAACACAATTCAAGGACTCGCACCGCAAGAAAATCCTCAAAAATCAGAAGCGGCTTCTATAGGGTACGTACAGGCTCTACTCGAACCACTCAATAAGAGAATCGGAGAGGCCTATGAGAAAGTCTCCCTTCATGATACCAATATTTCTTCATTGGAATTTCATATGATGTCAGTAGCAGGAGGAAAATTCCGTGGTCATATTGATATGAACGGATATCGCATTTTAGGATTAGGAGATCCTAAAAATAAAGAAGATGCTGTGTCTAAAGATTATTTAGAACGTTATGTAAGTTCGCAGCTCTCTGTAGAAAAAATTGAAGAAAAGCCTCTTCCAAAAACAAGTAAAGGGAAATGTCTCTATTCTCAGGGAATTAATCCTAAACTAGAAAGTCCCTTACCCTTAGGGCTGCTTACTTCTAGAATCTCTGGATTTACTTGGAAAAGTATAGGCAAATCTAGTGATGGAAGCTTCCCCTTCAACGCTCTAAGACATAGGGAAACGGAGTCCGCTACAGAGTGTTTCCAGATGACCTCAACAACACTTTCAGGAAATCAAACAGGAGTCTATACCTGGTCGTTATCTTTAAAAGCTTTGGTTCCTTCTATCTTTCAAATCCAAAATCCAAAGATCCAACTCTCAGTTGTCTATTACTATGAAGACTGGATTCCTATCGATAATATCTTTAATATATCCGAGCCCGTTACAATACCACTGGCTATACTAGGACAAACGATGCTTGCAGGACAAAAATATGATATTTTAGAGCTCACGCCACATCAAACCAACAAGACTCTAATCATTAGCCCTAACTGTTCTCAATTCTCTTTACAATTGAAAAATACAGAGCAGTTTGAAAACTCCCCGGTGGATTTTTATGTTGTCCGCGCTGCTCATTCCTGTCACTGGTCAGAATTCTAAATCCTCACTACAGCTGCTAAAGCAGCTGTAGTCACTGTTCTGCAGAGTGCATATATTTTGATAACGGATGATCGGAATCGAGATCTCCGTCACGCTTGTCATACACCCCTGTAATAGTTCCTTGGTCTATAAGATAGATACGATCCAAACAACTGTGAACGAATTGCATATCATGAGTGGTCACACCTATAGTTAACTCCTGGTCTCGGAGTGTTTCTAAAAGATGTCTGAACGATGCCGTAGCAAAAGGATCTAAAGCTGATGTAGGTTCATCAAAAAGTAGTGTATGTTTATCCATACATAAAGAACGTACAATTGCTACACGTTGTTTTTGTCCCCCAGAGATTTGGTCAGGATAACTCTTAGCAACTTCTTCAATATCTAACAAACGCAAAAGATCGTAAGCCCTCTCTCTAGCCTCTTCGGTGCTACATCCCTTGATATGAATTTGCGGATGTGTACAATTTCCTAATACTGTCATATGAGAAAATAACTCAGGTTGTTGAAAAACCAAGGCTGGAACCTCCCCTTCGATGAAAATATCTCCCTGGATGGGATGGACTAAGCCTACCAAAGCACGTAAGATCGTTGTTTTTCCTGAACCACTTTTCCCAACAAACAGTGTAATGTGTCCTCGATCCAAAGAAAAAGTTACACCATCTAAAATCTTCTTTTTATTTACAGAGTAGGCAAGATTTTGGACTCTAATTGTCATAATTTCTCCTCTTTTCCGATAACCTGGAGACACAGGAAAATGCTGTTGTCATTAAGAAATATAAACCAGCACAAATAAGATACATTTCCATAGGATTTAACTCCCTTGAAACGATATCCTTAGTTACTTTAGTTAACTCAGGAACACCCACAACCATCAAGATACTACTTTCCTTAATCAAAGAGACAAATTCATTTGTTAACGAAGGTAAAATATTTTTAAAAACCTGAGGATAAATAATATAAATAAAAATTTGATACCTCTTATACCCTAAGACCATTGCAGATTCCCACTGTCCTATAGAAAGAGAGTTGATTCCTCCTCGGATATTTTCTGCAAGATATGCTGCAGAGTTCATACTTAAGGCAATGATTCCTGCAACTAAGGGTGTGGGTTCTATCGGGACAACGCCTGGCAAACCAAAATATACAATCAAGATTTGAATAAATAAAGGAGTCCCGCGGATAATAGTCACATAACTATTAGCTAAAAATTTGGTTAACCTGTAAGGAAAGTATAGAGAAGTCGCCGTGCCAATCAAAAGTCCTAAAATAGAACCAAGAAGAATGCCTATCCCGCTAACAAATAGGGTATAGCCGCATCCTCTGAACAATAGTCTTGCTATAGCTAGCCAATGATCCACTCTGACCTCTTATGCATATTTATTTATAATAAATCATATTTATGCAATTAATCCAAGCAAACTTGCAGCAGATTCGCAATCGCACTCATCAAAAATAGAAGTCGTCTCTCCTCAACAGGAGTTACAAAAATGGTATCGTCTCCTGCCAAAGTTCCAAGAATTTCATCCTTAAGTCCTTGATCTAATAGCCCTGCGATCCAGGAAGCAGAACCCGGGACAGTACGAATAACAATAAGATAGGCGTTATGGCGAATAGAAAGCACCAAATCGCGGGTATTTATTTTCTCTTTGGGGGACGACAAAGAATAACGGGCTCCATGCTCCCCAGGAATTTTTACAGCCTGAATCTTGCGCAACCATCGAGATACCGAAGACTGGGTCGTAGCAAAACCTTGAGCTAAAAGTTTTGCACACAACTCTTCTTGAGTTGCGGCCCCTTCAAGAGATAAAATTTCTTTTAAAGCTTTATCTATAGTTACTTTTTTTTTCATAAAAACCCCGTGTAACTTTTACTTGCTCATATTGAGAAGTCCCCCATAGTATAAAAGGCAACGTTTTCTTTTCTTGGTTTATTATGCTTACCCTAGGCTTAGAAAGCTCTTGCGATGAGACTGCTTGCGCTATAGTTAATGGTGATAAGCAGATATTAGCAAATATTATTGCATCTCAAGATATCCACGCATCCTATGGTGGTGTAGTCCCTGAACTTGCTTCAAGAGCCCATCTCGCTACCTTTCCAAAAGTTATAAATAAAGCCTTAGAACAGGCAAATCTCTCGATCAAGGATATGGACCTGATTGCAGTGACACAAACTCCAGGGTTACTAGGTTCTCTATCAGTAGGAGTACATTTTGGTAAAGGCATTGCCATAGGTGCAAAAAAACCTTTGATTGGAGTCAATCACGTCGAAGCCCATCTTTATGCTGCCTATATGGCAGCGCAAAATGTACAATTCCCTGCTCTCGGTCTTGTTGCCTCTGGGGCTCATACTGCAGCCTTTCTTATAGAAAATCCTACATCCTATAAACTTATAGGAAAAACTCGAGATGATGCCATAGGAGAAACTTTTGATAAAGTAGGACGTTTTCTAGGATTGCCGTATCCTGGAGGCCCCCTAGTTGAAAAACTTGCCTTAGAAGGGTTTGAAAATGGGTATCTTTTTAGCCCAGCTAAAGTCCCCAACTACGACTTCTCCTTCAGCGGTCTTAAAACGGCTGTTCTCTACGCAATCAAAGGGAAAAATAGCAGCCCCCGCTCTCCTATTCCAAAGATATCTTTAGAAAAACAAAGAGATATTGCGGCTTCATTTCAAAAAGCTGCCTGTACTACTATTGCAGAAAAACTTCCCGCTATTATAAAAGAATTTTCGTGCCAATCTGTACTTATTGGAGGGGGCGTAGCCATTAATGCATATTTTAGATCGGCAATACAAGCTGCGTGTGATCTACCCTTATACTTCCCTCCTGCTAAGTTATGCTCTGATAATGCCGCTATGATTGCGGGTCTTGGAGGAGAATCCTTTCAAAAAAATTCTAATCTTCTGGAAATTCGTATATGCGCAAGATGTCAATGGGAATCTGTATCGCCCTGTTCTGTACCCTCTCCCTCGGCCTCCAAAGCTGCAAAGAGTTCAGGCGCCCCCCCATATCTCGAGGGGAACTCGCTATTAATATAAGAGATGAACCCCGTTCTTTAGATCCAAGACAAGTACGACTCCTTTCGGAAATCAGCCTTGTTAAGCATATATACGAAGGATTGGTTCAAGAAAATATCCTTTCAGGAAACATAGAGCCCGCTCTTGCAGAAAGCTACTCTCTTTCTGAAGATGGACTAACCTATATTTTTAAACTGAAACCAGCTTTTTGGAGCAATGGCGATCCCCTCAAAGCCGAAGACTTTATAGAATCTTGGAAACAAGTAGCTACCCAAGAAGTCTCAGGAATCTATGCTTTTGCCTTCAATCCGATTAAAAATTTAAGGAAGATTCAAGAAAAACAACTCTCGATCGACCATCTTGGAGTCAGTGCTCCTAACGAATCTACGCTTATCATTACCCTAGAATCTCCAACTTCACATTTCTTAAAACTTTTAGCTCTTCCTGTCTTTTTCCCCGTTCACAAATCTCAAAGAAGCCTTTCTTCCAAATCTCTACCCGTAGCAAGCGGGGCCTTCTATCCAAAAAAAATCAAGCAAAAGCAATGGATAAGACTTTCAAAAAACCCTTACTACTATAATCAGAGCAAGGTTGAAACGGAAACGATTACCATTCACTTCATTCCTGATGCTAACACAGCAGCAAAACTATTTAATCAGGGAAAGCTCAATTGGCAAGGACCTCCTTGGGGAGAACGTATTCCCCAAGAAACCCTATCTAACTTAGAGTCTAAGGGACATCTACACTCTTTTGATGTCGCAGGAACTTCATGGCTTACCTTCAATATCCATAAATTCCCTCTAAACAATATGAAACTTAGGGAAGCCTTGGCATGTGCTCTGGATAAAGAAGCTCTGGTTTCTACTTTATTCTTAGGCCGCGCAAAAACTGCAAATCATCTCCTACCCACAAACATTCATAGCTATCCTGAATCCCAGCAACAAAAGATACTAAATTGCAAAGCTTATGCTAAAAAGCTCTTCAAAGAAGCTCTCGAAGAACTCCAAATTACCGCTAAAGACCTAGAGCATCTGAATCTTATTTTTCCGGTTTCTTCATCTGCAAGTTCTTTGCTAGTCCAACTTGTGCGAGAACAATGGAAAGAAACTCTAGGATTCTCTATTCCTATTATTGGAAAGGAATTTGCATTTCTTCAAGCGGACCTAGCCTCAGGGAACTTCTCACTAGCCACAGGAGGGTGGTTCGCAGATTTTGCAGACCCTATGGCATTTCTAACTATTTTTGCTTATCCATCAGGAGTTCCTCCCTATGCGATTAACCAAAAAGACTTTCTTGAAATTCTGCAAAATATAGAGCATGAGCAAGATCCCCAAAAACGTTCGAAATTAGTATCAGAGGCCTCTCTCTATCTAGAAACCTTTCATATTATTGAACCCATTTATCACGATGCATTTCAATTTGCTATGAATAAAAAACTTTCTAATCTAGGGGTTTCACCAACAGGAGTAGTGGATTTCCGTTATGCTAAGGAAAATTAATACCTCCTTAAATTTCGCAAGCTTGTCAAGAACTGAATCTTATACTAAACTTGGTGCCCTTGTTAGCACCCTTTTTCCGCCCATCCCCTAAGGAATGATTTCTTTAAATCCTGAAACCGCATTCCTGAAATTGCAATCGCAGTCTAAAGAAAGGTCTTCTATTATGTTCCGCTTTCTGATCTTATATATAACCGCTCTTTCGCTAGTTTCCTTAGGATGCTCTTCATCTCAACGCTCTAAAGGAACTTTTGTGGTAAATATGAAGGAAATGCCACGTTCCTTTGATCCTAGAAAAACTCGTCTCATTGCAGATCAAACCCTAATCCGTCATATATATGAGGGACTGGTCGAAGAACACTCTGAAAGTGGGGAGATAAAAACTGCTCTTGCAGAAAGTTATACTATTTCTGAAAACCGCACTTTATACACATTTAAAATCAAAAATATATTTTGGAGTAACGGCGACACTCTAACAGCTCAAGATTTCGTCTCCTCTTGGAAAGAAATTCTCAAGGAAGATATCTCCTCTATATATACCTACGCTTTTCTACCTATCAAAAATGCTAGAGCAATTTTCAATCATAACGAGTTGCCAGAAAACCTAGGAGTCCGAGCTTTAGACGATCGTCATCTTGAAATTCAGTTGGAAGCTCCTTGTGCTCATTTTCTATATCTTTTGACCCTCCCGATTTTCTTTCCTGTTCATGAAACTTTTCGAAATCGTAGTACCTCTTTTCAAGAGATGGCTATTACCTGTGGTGTTTTCCGTCCTGTATCTCTAGAACACGGTCGTCGACTCTATCTAGAGAAGAACTCAATGTACCATAATAAAAGCTGTGTTAGGCTAAACAAAATTATTATACAATTTATCTCAGACCCTAATACTGCAGCGATTCTATTTAAACACAAGAAATTAGATTGGCAAGGCCCTCCTTGGGGAGAACCCATTCCTCCAGAAATCTCAGCTTCTCTACATCAAGATGACCAGCTTTTTGCTCTTCCAGGCACCTCTACTACATGGCTAATCTTTAATATACAAAAAAGTCCCTGGAACAATTCTAAATTACGCAAGGCGCTCAGCCTTGCCATAGATAAAGATATCCTAACCAAAGTTGTCTACCAAGGCCTTGCTGAACCCACCGATCATATACTCAATAAAAGACTGTATCCAGGCACGTATCCTCAACGGGCAACCCAAAGCAAAAGAAGTATTGAAGCTAAAGAACTTTTTGAAGAAGCTCTGAGCGAACTCCAAATCACACGTGAAGATTTAGAAAAAGAAACCTTAGCTTTTTCAACCTTTTCTTTTTCTTATGGAAGGATTTGCCAAATCCTAAGAGAACAATGGAAAAAGGTCTTAGGATTTACTATTCCTATAGTAGGCCAAGAGTTCTTCATGATACATAAGAACCTCCTAGAAGGGAACTATTCCTTGACAGTAAATCAATGGACGGGATCATTTATTGATCCGATGTCTTATCTTATGATCTTTGCCTATCCGGGAGGAATCTCCCCTTATGTTCTCGAAGACCTGTATTTTCAAACTCTCCTTACAAAAATCACACAAGAACATAAAAAAAAACCCCGAGATCAGTTTGTCATCGAAGCCCTTGACTACTTAGAAAACCTGCATTTTCTTGAACCACTGTGTCATCCGAATCTTCGAATTGCTTTGAATAAAAATATTAAAAACTTTAACTTTCTTGCTCGAAGGACATCGGACTTTCGTTTTATAGAAGAACTATAGGAGAAAAAGTTTAGAGTTAAAGTTCGATAGTAAATTTAATAAAGTAATATGTTTTTATAATGTTTTTACGATGGATTGCCCTAGCTTTATTTTTCACAAGCCTTACTGGATGTTCCTACTACTCTTCAAGACAAAAACAATCTTTAGTTATCGCTATTCACGACGATCCTATAGCTTTTTCTCCTGAACAAGCAAAGCGAGCTATGGACCTTTCCATTGCACAGCTTCTTTTTGATGGTCTGACTAGGGAAACTCGTAATGGATTGAATGATCTGGAACTGGCCATTGCGAGTCAGTATACAGTCTCTGAAGATTTTTGCTCTTATACCTTCTTTATTAAAGATAGTGCCTTATGGAGTGACGGAACACCCATCACCTCTGAAGATATCCGCAATGCGTGGGAATATGCCCAAAAACATTCTCCCCATATGGAAGTTTTCCAAGGACTAAACTTCTATACCCCCTCACCCAATGCTATTACTGTTACCCTAGAATCACCGCATCCTGATTTTCCTAAGCTTCTTGCCTTTCCTGCATTTGCTATCTTCAAACCAAAAAATCCTAAAATCTTTAGTGGTCCCTATACTCTTGTAGAATACTTTCCAGGGCACAACATTTATTTAAAGAAAAATCCCAACTATTATGATTACCACTGTGTTTCGATAAACTCAATAACACTCCTCATTATTCCTGATATATATACAGCCATTCATCTCTTAAATAGAGGAAAAGTCGATTGGGTAGGGCAACCTTGGCATCAAGGTATTCCTTGGGAAATCCAGGGACAAACTCAGTATCACTACTACATGTATCCTGTAGAAGGTGCCTTTTGGCTCTGTCTAAATCCAAAATCCGAGCACCTAAATAGTCTTCAGAATAGACACCGACTCGCAACTTCTATTGATAAGCAATCTATCATTCGAGAAGCCCTTCAAGGAGTTCAACAACCTGCAGAAACACTTTCTCGAGGAGCTCCACAACCTAATCAATACAAAAAACAAAAGCCCCTGACTCCCCAAGAAAAACTAGTTTTAACCTACCCATCGGATATTTTAAGATGTCAACGGATTGCAGAAATTTTGAAAGAACAATGGAAAGCTGCTGGGATAGATTTAATCCTGGAAGGACTCGAATATCATCTCTTTGTTAACAAACGAAAAATCCAAGATTACTCGATAGCAACGCAAACTGGAGTTGCTTACTACCCAGGAGCTAGTCTAATTTCTGAAGAAGCTAAACTCCTGCAAAACTTTGAGATTATCCCGCTTTACTATATGAGTTATGATTACCTCACTCAAGATCCTATAGAGGGGGTAATCCATAATGCCTCTGGAGCTGTAGATCTCAAATACACCTATTTTCCCTAGTCAGAAGAAGAATTTCATTATCGCAATCGAATATTTTTTTATTGAAGAGACGTTTCTTCCCAACTATACTGGTTCTATCTTTATAAAAAGTTTCTTCTGTCTAAATTCGTATGGAGAAAAAGTAAATGATAGAAATATGTTAGGATAACCCCTCCCAAAGTTTTCTATCGTCAAAAATAAAAGAAGCTAGTTTTTCACTTACTAAATACCCCAGCCCATGGACCGCAATTTTTAACTTTTTCAATGCGGTTAATCCTCATAAACGTAACACTAAGTGTCAAAGTCTCAAATCGAGTAACACATGAAGATACACAGACTTAAACATCTCTTAAAAAGTCTTGTCCTTACTCTTTTCTTCTTATGTCCCACTCTTTTAAGTTGCTCAAAACAAGAAATCTCAGAAAAAAATCTTATCATTGCCATGAGCCATGATCTCGCCGATCTAGATCCTCGCAATGCCTATTTAAGCAGAGACATTTCCTTGGCAAAAGCACTTTATGAAGGGCTTACAAGAGAAACTCATGAAGGAATCAAACTGGCTCTTGCAGAAAGTTATACCTTATCTGAAGATCAGAGAGTCTATTCTTTCAAACTTAGACCTTCTTTATGGAGTGACGGAACCCCTCTCACTGCGTATGATTTTGAAGAATCTTTGAAACAACTCCATTCCGAAGAAGTTTCAACTTCGGTACACACCTTACTAAGTGTGATTAAAAACTCTTTAGCAATCAACAGCGGTCAAAAATCTAGGGAAACTCTTGGTATAAATGCAAAAGATGATCTTACTTTAGAAATCACTCTAGAACAACCTTTCCCGTATTTTCTTGCACTTATGGCTTGCCCAGTATTTTCTCCTGTTCATAAGTCTTTTAGAGACTACTATAAGACGAGAACACCCCCATCCACATATATTTCAAACGGACCTTTTATCTTAAAAAAACGTGAACACCAAAACTACGTAATTTTAGAAAAAAATCCTTACTACTATGACCATGGATCGGTACACTTAAACTTAGTGACTCTAAAAATTATCCCAGACCAGTCCACAGCAAGCAAGCTTTTTAAAAATAAGTCTATAGACTGGATTGGCTCACCCTGGAGCTCTCCCCTACCTAATGAAGATCAAAAAATCTTGGCTAAAGAAAAGATTCATACCTACCCAGTATTAAGTACAACCCTTCTTATCTATAACCTGCAAAAACCTCTAATACAAAATAAAGCGCTACGCAAAGCGATTGCCTATGCCGTTGATAAAAAAGCGATCTCAAGACTCGTGCCTTCAACAGAAGAAGCCCTAACTCTAGTTCCCCCAGATCTCTCAGAAATCCACATTGAAGAAGAGATAACAACAGAAGAACGTCTTAAAAAAGCCAAAGCTTATTTTCAAGAAGCTAAACAAACACTCTCAGAAAAAGAACTTGTTGAGCTCAGCATCCTCTATCCTGTGGACTCATATAATTCTTCCATTATAGTTCAAGAAATTCAAAGACAGCTTAAAGATGTCTTGGGATTGAAAATCAAGATCTACGGAACAGAATACCACTGTTTTCTAAAGAAACGACGTCAAGGAGATTTCTTCATAGCAACAGGAGGATGGATTGCGGAATACTTAAGCCCCATGTCCTTTTTATCTATCCTAGGCAACCCTAAAGACCTCACAAAATGGAAAAACTGTGATTATGAAGAGACTCTAGCCAAAATCCGTCTCACTCAAGCCTACAAAGACAATTTAAAACGTGCAGAAATGATGATAGAAGAAGAAACCCCTATTATTCCTCTGTATCATGGTAAGCATATTTATGCTATAAACCCTAAGATTCAAAATACATTTGGCTCTCTTCTAGGCCATATGGATCTCAAAAATGTCGAAATCTTAAGTTAGATTAGTAGTTGAAAAACTAAAAATTTTCAAAGATAATCCTGAAAGGAAAAAACTAAAGATTTTTTTATTTTAAACTACAATTAAAATTGAAAGTCCCCTAAGAATAAGACTACCTCCAATTACTGAATCCATGTTAAACCCAATTGTTTAAAAAATAACTGGTTTATCGAAAAATACAGAAAATATAAGTCTTCCCACCCAATGCATTTTTTGTATTGAAGATGACTAAAAACGAAAGTATAATGACTTAAACATTTTAGGGCTGACGTCTACTTCAAGGTAGAAATTCTTAATGGGGTTGTCTCTCGTGTTCTCGTACATAAAAAATCGTATTCTTTTTAACTTGCTTTCTCTCTGGATTGTTGTAACGCTCACGTTCCTCGTTATGAAAACAATCCCTGGAGATCCTTTCAATGACGAAGGCTGTAATGTTCTTTCTGAAGAAGTCTTACAAACCCTAAAAGCTCGCTACGGTTTAGATAAACCCCTCTATAAACAATACACAAAATATCTTCATTCAATTGCTAAATTAGATTTTGGAAACTCCTTAGTTTATAAAGATCGCAAAGTTATAAATATTATTTCCACAGCCTTCCCCATATCTGCAATTCTAGGATTGCAAAGTCTTCTTCTCTCAATAGGAGGAGGTACTGCTCTTGGCACCATAGCCGCATTAAAAAAAAAGAAACAAAGACGCTATATCCTAGGAGCTTCTATACTACAAATTTCGATCCCAGCGTTTATATTTGCGACACTCTTGCAGCATGTCTTCGCTGTAAAAATTCCTCTTCTTCCCATTGCTTGTTGGGGAAGCTTTGCCCATACTATACTCCCGACTATCGCACTTGCTGTAACCCCCATGGCCTTCATCATACAACTTACCTACTCTTCAGTTGCTTCGGCCTTAAACGAAGACTATGTCTTATTAGCCTATGCAAAAGGACTCTCCCCACTTAAGGTCATTATAAAACATATTTTACCCTATGCTATATTCCCAACTATTTCTTATTCCGCATTCTTAATTACTACAGTCATTACAGGAACCTTTGCTATCGAAAATATCTTCTGTATTCCTGGACTAGGCAAATGGTTTATCTGTAGTATCAAACAGCGAGACTACCCAGTAGCCCTTGGCTTATCCGTATTTTATGGAACTTTATTTATGCTCTCTTCCTTACTTTCTGACCTGATTCAATCCATCATAGACCCTCAAATCCGCTATGCCCATGGAAAAGGAAAAAAAAGAAAATAAAAACAATCAGAAGAGAAAAAACATAAACTTATGGAAAACCTATCCTTAGTTCCACCACGTAACATTTGGAAATCTATAATCCAAAATAAAATGCTTGTTACGGGTTTCACTATTCTCAGTACTCTAATTCTTGGAGCAATCCTTTTGCCGTCGTTCTATCAAGATTATGAACAAACTTCATTAAACGACATTCTTGTTTCTCCGTGCTCCCGCTTTCCTTTTGGCACAGACACTTTAGGAAGATGTATGTTCGCTCGTACTCTGAGAGGCTTACGGCTCTCGTTGCTCGTAGCAATAGTTGCTACCCTTATTGACGTTTGTGTGGGACTTTTGTGGGCCACAGTTGCTATATCTGGAGGAAAAAAAATAGACTTCTTAATGATGCGAACAACAGAGATTCTCTTTTCTCTACCTAGAATCCCGATCATTATTCTTTTCCTAATCATATTTCATCACGGACTCCTTCCTCTAATTCTTGCGATGACAATTACAGGATGGATTCCTATATCCCGAATTATCTATGGACAGTTTCTACTCTTGAAAAATAAACCCTTTGTCCTTTCTGCAAAAGCTATGCACGCATCTACGTTTCACATTCTAAAGAAACATCTTCTTCCCAATACCCTAGCTCCAATCATATCTACATTGATTTTTACCATTCCTGGAGCTATCTATACTGAAGCCTTTATTAGCTTCCTTGGCCTAGGGATACAACCTCCTCAAGCAAGCCTCGGAACCCTAGTTAAAGAGGGAATCAATGCCATAGACTATTACTCATGGCTCTTTTTTTTCCCTTCTTTAATTATGATTGCCCTCTCTATAAGCTTTAATTTGATCGGGGAAGGAGCTAAAGCATTATGTGTTGAAGAGGGATCTCATGGATAATTTCTTACTAAATATCAAGGATCTTATAGTAGCTTCTACGAATCCCAATAAAACTCTTATTGAAAATCTATCGCTGCAGCTTAGAGAGAATCGTAGTCTTGCTCTAGTCGGAGAGAGTGGCTCAGGAAAAACTACGATTACCAAAGCTATCCTAGGTTTTCTTCCAGAAAATTGTTTGGTCAAAAACGGCAGCATTTTATTTGAAGACATAGATATTACTAAACTCTCACCTAAAGAACTCCATAGGATCCGTGGTCAGAAGATTGCCACGATACTACAAAACGCTATGGGTTCTCTAACCCCCTCAATGCGTATAGGAACGCAGATCATAGAAACCTTAAGGCAGCACCATAAAATAAATAAGGGCGAAGCCTATGATAAAACTATGGAACTCCTTACAGATGTTTGCATCCCTAATCCAAAGCATAGCTTCTCACAATACCCTTTTGAATTGAGCGGCGGGATGCGCCAACGCGTAGTTATCGCCATAGCGCTAGCAAGCCAACCCAAGCTCATTCTTGCTGACGAACCTACAACAGCTCTAGATTCTATGTCACAAGCTCAGATTCTTAGAATTCTTTATAATATTCAAAAGCAACGACAAGCTACAATTCTTCTTGTTACCCATAACCTATCTCTAGTCAAAGAACTCTGTGATGATATTTGTATTATCAAAGATGGCAAACTTATAGAAACAGGAACCGTAGAAGAGATTTTCCTATCTCCTAAACACCCCTACACTCGAGAGCTTCTCAATGCTGTTTCTAAAATTCCTATTAAAAAAAACACCTCTCCCATCCTTAAAAACAAGTTCCGATCTCTAATGAGTATACAAGGTGGTTTATGACAACCCTAATGAGTATTGAGGATCTTTCCCTAGTGATCAGAGGAAAGAAAATTCTTAATCAAATTAACCTCAAACTAACCAAAGGAAGCTGCTTAACGATTGTAGGACCTAGTGGCTCAGGAAAATCTTCCTTAGCGCTTACTATTCTGGATCTTCTAAAACCAACTACGGGGACAATCACTTTCCATATGAATCCTAACATTCCTAGAGTACGTAAAGCCCAAGTGATCTGGCAAGATATTGATTCTAGTTTAAATCCCTGCATGTCTATAAAAGCAATTATTGCCGAGCCTTTAAATATCATCGGAACTTATTCTAAAGCTGAACAAAATAAAAAAATTTATAATGTTCTTGACCTTGTTAACCTTCCTAAATCCGTTCTTGACCTTAAGCCCTATAAACTCAGCGGGGGACAAAAACAACGCATAGCGATTGCGAAAGCTCTTGTATCAAAACCCGAGCTCCTCATCTGCGATGAGCCCCTTTCTTCACTAGATACTCTCAATCAATCCTTAATCTTAGATCTTTTTCAAACAATAAAAAAAGAATACCAAAATACCCTCCTTTTCATCACCCATGATATGTCAGCAGCTTACTATATTGCTGACACTATTGCTGTGATGGACAAAGGAAATCTTGTTGAACATGCTTACAGAGAAAAAATTTTTTCTAATCCAGAACATATAATCACACAAGAACTTCTTGATGCTATCCCCGTATTTTCTCTGCTCTCCACAGGAATGGAACCCTCGGAAGAATATGAACTACAGGCTGCCTCAAAGTAAGTAGTTCTAAAAACAAATAATCTTTACAGTCTTTTTATTTACTTATAAGTAAAAATTACTTTATAATCTTTTTTTCAAAGAAATCTTGCAAAAAGATATAATTTCACAGGAAATTATCTTAAATCCTTTAGTTTTATGGATACATATATTTTTTCTTCTGGCTTTCAGAAAAACTGGACTGCGTCTTTATTAGAAAAATTAGATCGATATTTTTTCTTTGGAGGTAATTACAGCCACATAATAGCTACAACCTCAAATGGTTTTAAACTAGCCGCTCAAAAGGAAAAAGATATTTCTCTTATCGAGAAGATTGTAAAGATCCTATCCTTTATTCTCCTACCCCTGGTCTTAATTGCTTTTGCAATACGCTATCTTCTACATAAAACATTGTTCTTTGGAAAATGTTTTTACATACCGACACCAGTTTCTAAAGAAGAAGAACTCATCCTTGCAGCAAATCCAGAAGCAATCAAAAAAGCAGCCATCAAAGCAACCGCTTTCTTCCATATGCCACCAAAATATCAACAGATAAAAATCGAATGTCGTGAAAGTAAGCCACCAAAAATTACTTTTGCCATTAATCTTGATTTATTAGAAAAAGACATCTCAGTAAAAGAGTTTGAGCTGCCAACTAGACGTATTACAACTCCTCTCCTACTGTTCTCAAGCCCCGAAGAAGAGGCATTTTTTAAACGTATGCAAGAGCAAGAAAAAGATATACTGGTAAGCGAGGAAGGCAAAAGACAACTGCTTCGTTTTATGTTAGATTACATCTTCATTCATGGATTAACAGATTTTCCAAATGTATCCTTGGGAAGAGGCACCTACTTCAAAGACAAAGGCCACGCAACAAGCACGGATCCTAACTTTGTCTGGGCTCATGTCTTTTTCCCCAGGGAAGAGGGTACGTTATCCAAAAAATCAAAATTAGAAGCAATCAAAAGAAATTTCGGCATGTTTATCCTCGTAGAACTAGAAAAGCTTGGCGTGTCTTTTTTGGAAAAGATTTCTTATGAGGGAGTTCCTATACTCTTGTGGGAAGGCTTTCCTGGGACAATATTGTCGCAGCAAGGATATATCCGCGATAGAAAAAACTTCTCTTAGATAGTTAACTCTAAGTAAGCTCTTGTTGCTACCCCGAATTTAGATTAAAGGAATGTAATACTAGAACAATACTTTTAACTGTCTATAGATCATTCGATTTCAACCCATGTTGTTTTGAATACAAGCACTCGTAATCCATATAATTATTATTACTTTAATCAGCGCAATATTTTAAATAAACGTTACTTCTTTCTATAACGTAAAATAACTTAATGTTAGAAGAACATGAGCTTATTCAGAGCATAGGGAAAGCTATAATCTAAGAAATAAAATAATTAATACAAGAATAGGTCTTTTTATGCTTGCCTATACCTTTGATAATAAAGTTAAAAAATAAGAGAGGGTTCCAGTTTTTTTAACATTATCTGGAAACCCTCTCTTATAGAAAGTTTGGACTCCTACTTTTTCTTAAACTCTCCGACCTATAGAGTTTGATATGAATTGAGTTCTTTAGTCTAACTCTATATCACCTGACCCTACACTACTTTCAGATTCACCGTTAACGAGAAAGTCGCTTAATGCTAATCCTAAATTGCTAAAGAGTTGTTGTACTGCCTCTTTTCCTTTTGGTCCGCCCTGTTTTATTGCACCCGCACTATTAACAATAAAGTCACTTAATAATCCCCCCGCTTTGCCAACCACTTCATTTACTTGTTCGCGTGCTGCTGGTCGGTCTTCCAAATTGCCCATCACTGGCTTCATATTTTCATAGACCAAGTCGCTTAATATGGGTAATATCTCTTCTTTGCTTTTCTCTTTACTTTCTTGAGTTTGAGGCTCGTCTAGTATTGATTTTACACTGCTAACGAATGGATGTATTTCTTTAAAAGAATATTTAAAGTAAAGAATCAATCGGATTACACATTTGAAGATCAGGACAAATATTAAAGGAATAATTAATAGGAATGATAGAATTTTCAGGATAAGAATTCTACTACTGCATGTACTCTGGGATTTCTTGGGTGATTTATGGAAGATCGTTCTTCCTGTTCGTGCAATTAGGACTACTACGCACTGACTCCCTATATGAAAAAAGGAGTCTACTCGAGCAGCTAGGAGTTCTAGCTTAC